>CAXUBX010000044.1:0-28489 GCA_964249405.1 uncultured Acetobacteraceae bacterium
TCGCTTCCGATCGCGCGTCCTGGATCACCGGCCAGGTGCTGAGGGTCGACGGCGGTCGCTGAAATCGGATCGGTTCACCACACGCGTGCGCGCGATCGCCCCTGGACTTTGATCCCCGCATCCCCTGCGGAGGCATCGACAGGATGCCGCTCGGGCCGTGTCCGGCCCCGGTCTCGAATCCACTCTGCAGAAGTGTCCCGGTGACCTGGAGCGACGCTTACGTTCGGTGACGGCCGGCGTGCCCCGGTCTGAGCCAGGGTCATGCGCTCGAGAGACGCTCATCCCCGGTGGCTGCGAGCAGGCGAGACGTGTCGCCGTCGATCACCAATCCCTGCACGACGCCGGTCTGCAGCAGCGCCCGCGTTGCCGTCACCTTCCCGAGGCCGCCTGCCAGGAGCACGACATCGCGGCCGCGCAACTGCTCGAACTCCAACGCGAGGGTGCGACGCGCGAGCTCGTGCTCGACAGCGGCTCCGGTCGCGTCAAACAGCCGACCGAGCGAGTCCGCGATCGCGCCCCTCGCCCGTACGCTGCTCAACTCGGCGGCGGACAGCATACCCTGTTCGCGCAGGAACGCCGTCTCGGTCAGCTCGCCCACGCTGATCACGAACAGGTCGGCCGACCGCGCCAGCGCCAGCGCCTCCGCGACGCTGCGCTGCGAGATCAGCACCGCCCGGTCCGCCTCCGTGTCGGCGATGAACGGCACCGGCAGGAAATGTCCCTCGCCGCCGGTCCGCGCGGCGAGCGCCTGCACCACCTCGAACGGGTTCGACGCCGAGTTCCGGGTCAGCGAACCCATCAGCGAGACGAACCGGGCACGGGGGTTCTGCACGCCGGAGAGGTGGACGGTCATCTGCTCGAGCGTCCGCCCCCAGCTGACGCCGATCGTGATCGGCGCGCCCGGCAAGAGCTTGCCCCTGAGCAGGCTCGCGGCGGCGTTGCCCACCGCGCGACGGGCGATCATGTCCTGTGCCGCGGCCAACGTCGGATTGGCCGGCGCGGGACCGAAGCCCATCGGCGGGGTGACGAGGCAGAAATCGAGCCCATACGCCCGGGCGATCATCCCTTCGGTCTCGAGGTCGCGGGCGAAATCGTGATTGATGGTGACGCTGACCAATCCCTGATCGCGCGCCTCTCCCAGCAGCCGAACGACGCGCGTGCGGTGCACACCGAGCCGTCGGGCCACCTGCTCCTGTGTCAAGCCGCCGACATGATAGAGCCAGGCCGCCCGCACCATGATCGTGGCATCGGGCTCGTGCGCCAGGTTCAGGGTCACCATCGCTCGCTCGACATCACCGAACAATAACTATTGACAGCGCTCGCACCAGCCGACGAATGTGCCGGCAGAACAAATGTCGCGCCTTGCGTCATTTGTGCGAAATCGCTTCCCGACGCTCCGATGCAAAGGTCGAGGCAGGCCGGCTCCATGACCCACGTGATCGGCATCGACGGCGGCACCGAGAGCTTGCGAGCGACCGTGTTCGATGCCCTCGGTCGGGCGGTCGCCTCGTCGGCATCCTCCTACGAGACCCGCTTCGCGGCCGGTGCACGCGCCGAGCAGGACCCGGAGGACTGGTGGCGGGCCCTCGGGCTGGCGGTGCGCGGGGCGGTGGCGGCGGCCGGCCTCGACCGGTCTGCGATCAAGGCGCTGTGCACCACGACCACCTGCTGCACCGTGGTCGCGCTCGATGCCGCCGCGCGGCCGCTGCGTCCCGCCATCCTTTGGATGGACATGCGCGCCGGTGCCGAGGCCGGAACGGTGCTGGCCACCGGCGATCCGGCGCTCGCGGTCAACGGCGCGGGTCGCGGGCCGGTCTCCGCGGAGTGGATGATCCCGAAAGCCCTCTGGCTGGCGCGCCATGAGCCGGAGATCTTCCGGACCGCGCACACGATCTGCGAGTTCCAGGACTTCCTGACCTGGCGCCTTACCGGGCGCCGCGCCGCCAGCCTCAACAACGCTTCCATCCGCTGGCATTACCGCAGCGACGCCGGCGGCTGGCCGGATACCCTGCTCGACGCGCTCGACCTGTCGGCTCTCCGCGCCAAGTGGCCCGCCGAGGTGCTCGCGCCCGGCGATGTGGTCGGCCCGCTCGCCGCACCGGCCGCCGACCATCTCGGCCTGTCGGCGAGCGTGCTCGTCGTGCAGGGCGGCGCCGACGCGCTGATCGGCATGATCGGCCTCGGCGTCAACCGGCCGGGGCAGCTCGCCCTCATCACCGGATCGTCGCACCTGCAGTTCGCGGTGGGCGACCGCCCGGCCCACGTGCCGGGCCTGTGGGGCACCTATGCCGATGCCGTGTATCCGGGCCGCACCATCCTCGAGGGTGGCCAGACCTCGACCGGCTCCATCATCGCCTGGCTGCGACGCCTGACGGGAGACGCGGTGGATCTCGCGGCGTTGAACGAGCAGGCCGCCCGGATCGAGCCCGGCGCCGACGGGCTCCTGGCGCTCGACCATTTCCAGGGCAACCGGACGCCCTACACCGACCCGCTGTCGCGCGGCGCCATCATCGGGCTGTCGCTGCACCATACCGCGGCGCACCTGTTCCGCGCCGTGCTGGAAGGCATCGGCTTCGGCACCCGCGCGGTGGTGGACCGGATGCGGGAAGCCGGGTGCGGCGCCACCGAGATCACCGCCGGCGGCGGCGCCACCCGCTCGGCGCTGTGGCTGCAGATCCACGCCGACACCGCCGCCCTGCCGGTGATGGTCCCGGAGGTTCCGGAGGCGCCCTCGCTCGGCGCCGCGGTGCTGGCGGCGCATGGCGCCGGGCACTACCCGACCATCGATGACGGCATCGCCGGCATGGTCCGGCCCGGGCGTCGAGTCGAACCGGTGGCCGCCAACGTCGCACGCTACGAGGTCCTCTACCGGCGCCACGCCGCGCTCTACCCCGCTCTCAGACAGCTGCGCGAGGCCGCCTTCGCATGACGCTGCCCAACACCAGGTTGCCCGAGCTCTACCGCACCATGCGTCGGATACGCACGTTCGAGGAGCGTGTCGGCGAGCTCTACGCGCGCGGGCTGTCCGCGGGCTCGATGCTGCATCTCTCGATCGGCGAGGAGGGAGCGGCGGCGGGCGTCGCCGGCGCGATGCGGGACGGCGACAGCTTCACCACGCACCATCGCGGTCACGGCATCTTCCTCGCGCGCGGCGCGGATCCGGCCCGGATGATGGCGGAGATCGGCGGCCGCGACGCCGGCTACTGTCGCGGCAAGGGCGGCTCGATGCACATCGCCGACATGGCGCTCGGCCATCTGGGCGCGAACGCCATTGTCGGCGGCGGCATCCCGCACGTCGTCGGCGCCGGGCTGAGCTACAAGCGCCTCGGCTCGGACGCGATCTCGGTCGCCTTCTTCGGCGACGGCGCGATGCAGCAGGGCCTGCTCTACGAGAGCATGAACATGGCTGCACTCTGGGATCTTCCGGTTCTCTTCGTCTGCATCAACAACCAGTACGGCATGGGCACGCGGATCGACCGGGCGACGCGTTCGCTCGAGTTCGACCGCCGCGCCGAAGCGTTCGGCCTCGCCGCACGGATGGTCGACGGCGAGGACGTCGAGGCGGTGCTCGAAGCCGCCGGCGAACTCGCCGACGGCGCGCGGACCGGCAAGCCCGGCTTCCTCGCGGTGTCCTGTTTCCGCTTCTACGGTCACGGCCGAATGGACAAGAGTCCGTACCGGACCGCCGACGAGGAGGAGGTCGGCCGCAAGCGCGATCCGCTCGCGCGCGCCCGCGACGCGCTGATCGACCGGTCGCTCGGCGACGAGGCGTCGCTCGCGTCCCTCGACGCCGAGATCGCGCGCGAAATGGACGCGACGATCGACTTCACGGCCGGTGCCGAGAACCCGCCGCCGGACAGCATGTTCCGTGACGTGTTCGGGCCGGGCGAGCCGGAGCCCGAGCCGCTTCGAGCGCGGCTCGATCGCATCCTCGCGGCCTGAGCGGCGGCGCGCGATGGCGCTCACGGAGATCACCTATCGCGACGCGCTCCGGCGCGCGTTGCAGGACGCGATGCGCGCCGACGACCGCATCGTCGTGATCGGCGAGGAGGTGGGCGCCTATGGCGGTGCCTACGGCGTCACCAAGGACCTGATCGGCGAGTTCGGCGCCGGCCGGCTGATCGATACCCCGATCAGCGAGCCGGCGATCGTCGGCGTCGCCGTCGGCGCGGCGATGACGGGGCTCAGGCCGGTCGCCGAGCTGATGTACGTCGATTTCCTCGGCCTCGTGATGGACCAGCTCGCGAACCAGGCGGCGAAGATCCGATACATGTTCGGCGGGCAGATCGGCGTGCCGATGGTGCTTCGGACGCAGGGAGGGACCGGGCGGTCGGCCGGCGCCCAGCATTCGCAGAGCCTCGAAGGCTGGATCATGCACACGCCGGGCCTGCGCCTGGTCATGCCGGCGACGGCGTCGGACGCCTATCACCTCCTGCGGCACAGCCTGACGCTGCCGGACCCGGTCGTCTTCATCGAGCACAAGTCGCTCTACACGCGGAAGGAAGCGGCGGACCTCGAAGCCGGGCCAGACGCGCCGTGGGGCAAGGCGATGGTCCGCCGGTCCGGGACCGACGTGACGATCGTGACCTACTCCCGCATGGTGCACGTGGCGCTCGCCGCGGCCGAGGCCCTGGCGGGCGACGGCGTCGAGGCGACGGTGATCGACCTCCGCACCCTCAATCCGCTCGACGTCGAGACGGTGGTGGCGTCGGTCGAGGCGACCGGCCGCGCCCTGGTGGTGAGCGAGGGACCGCTGACCGGCGGCGTCGCCGCCGAGCTCGCCGCCCGGATCTCCGAGGAATGCTTCGACTTCCTCGAGGAGCCGGTGCTCCGTCTCGCCGGCGAGGACATCCCAATCCCCGTGGCGCCGGCGCTGGAAGGCGCGAGCATCCCGACCGCCGAGCTGATCGGCGGCACCGTGCGCCGGATGCTCGGCCGATGATCGTGACCTTCACCCTGCCGCGTCTCGGCGAGACGATGGAGAGCGGCCGCGTCGCCACCTGGCTGAAGAAGCCCGGCGAGGCGTTCAAGCGCGGCGAAACCCTGGTCGAGATCGAGAGCGACAAGACGGTCGTCGAGATGCCGGCGCTCGCCGACGGGGTGTTGCACGAGATCGTGATCGACGCCGGCGAGGACGTCGAGGTCGGCGCGGTGCTCTGCCGCTACGAGGACGGCAAGGCGGACGAACCCGCCGTCGGCGAGGCGGCATCCCCGACGGAGCTCCCGACGACGGCGACCACGCCGGACGAGGCCGCGTCGGCGCGCGATCTCGCATCCTCGCCGGAGACATCCGGCCGTGCGGCATTCGATCCCGGAGACGCGCACCCGGCGCCTCCCGCGGCCGCGTCGACGTCGAGCCGCCGCGCCACGCCGCTCGCCCGCGCGATCGCGCGGCATAACGGAATCGTGCTCGAGGGGCTCGCCGGGAGCGGCCGGCGCGGGCGTGTCGAGGCGTCCGACGTGCGGGCGGCGCTCGAAGGGAGGGAGACTTCGGACCGGCCGGCGTCGACGCCTGCGGCCGAGCGGCGTCGGACGAACGCGCCGCCCGCGTCGAGCGGTGGCGTCGACGCGGGCGGCGCGCACGTGGAACGGCGCGACTGGTCGCCGACCGTCGCGGGGCCGCGCCTCGTGCTGCTGCACGGGCTGGCCGCGGACGTCCAGAGCTGGGCGTCGCTGGCGGGCGCATTGTCCCGGGCCGGGCGGCTCGTCACCGCCTTCGACCTGCCGGGCCATGGTGGCACCACGATCGAGGCGACCGATCTCGACGGCGCCGCGTCGGCGATGGCCGACTGCCTCGACGGGCTCGGCGACGAGCCGGTCGAGCTGGTCGGTCATTCCGTCGGCGGCGCGATCGCCGTCCGGGTAGCCCGGCGACGGCCGGATCGGATCAGGCGCCTGACCCTCCTCGCGCCGGCCGGGCTCGACCGGGCGATCGACGTCGAGTTCATCCGCGGGATCGTCGGCGTGCAGTCCGCCGGGGCGCTGCCGCACCTGCTCCGCCGGCTGGCGGTGCGACCGCAGGCGATGAGCGCCGCACAGCTCGAGGCCCTGGCGCACGAGCTCGGCCGGGGACGCCTCGCGTCGTTCGCCGACACGCTGGTCGACGCCGGCGGGCAGCAGATCGACATCACCGCGGACCTCCGGACGCTCGGCATGCCGGTGCGGGTCGTCTGGGGTTTGCAGGACCGCATCATTCCTTGGACGCAGGTGAAGGAGGTCGGCGGCCGATGCGCCGTGCATCTCATTCAGGATGCGGGCCACGTGCCGCACTGGGACCAGCCGGCGGAGGTCGCCGCGCTGTTCGACTGAGAACAACAAGCACAACGCAACGAGGAAAGGTCGCGATGAACCGAGAAACCGAAGACGGCCGAGAGGGTCCGCAGCCGACCCGACGGCATCTCCTGCGCGGGCTGGGCGGCGCGGCCGCGGCGGCGGGCGGGATCCAGCTCGCCGGCTTCGCGCTCGGCAGTGACCCGGCGCGGGCGCAGGACAAGTCGAAGCCGGTGAAGCTCGCGGTCGTCGCGCAGCAGCTCTCGGCGCAATCCGACCAGCGCTCCTGGGCTGGACTGCAGCAATGGCTGAAGACGACCGGGCTCGACAAGAGCTGGAACGTCGACATGACCGATGCCAAGGGCGATCCCGGAGCGCTGGTCAGCCAGATCGAGAACGCGATCACCGCGAAGTCGGACGCGATCCTGGTGATGTACGGAACGCTGACGGCCGCGCACAGCGCGCTGGTCGACCTGCAGCGCGCGAACATCCCGTTCTTCAGCCTCGACAGCGGCTGGCAGGCGCCGGCGATCGCCGACATCACCAGCAACAACTACGTCATCGGCAGCAAGAACTCGCAATACATGGTCGAGCGCCTGCTCTCCGAGGGCAAGCAGAAAGCCAACATCTGCGCGGTGATCGCGAACTTCCATCACGGCACCCGCAAGCGCGGCAAGGTGCTGCGGACCGTGCTGACCGAGAACGAATGGATCGACCTCGAGGCGACGCGGGTGATCCAGTACTCGGGGTTCTTCGAGGCGACGCAGAACGTCGTGAACGACTGGCTCGCCCGTTACGGCAGCGACCTCGACGCGATCTGGTGTCCCTGGGATGAACCCGGCCTCGCCGCCGCCCAGGTGATCAAATCCCGTAACCTCGAGGACAAGATCTTCGTCGTGTCCGCGGACGGCGATCCCACCGCGATCGAGCGCATGCGCGACCCGACCTTCCCGCTCAAGGCGACCGTCGCGCAGTCGTTCGAGATCTGGGGCGCCTACACCGGCTGGCTGATCAACGAGATCGTCGGCAAAGGGCGCCTGTCGAAGCAGGTGGCGCCGGTTCCTTCGGTCGAGTTCCCTGCACCCCTGCTGGTCAGCGGGGTCAACCTGCCCGCACCCGGTGCACCGACCTACAACGCGACTGACCTCTACTACGTCTACCGCGACCGCGCCGTCGCCGGGATGAAGGGCTGACGGGCGTGGCGGGCGGGATCGCCGACCTGCCCGCCGCGACAAGGATGGTCGCGGCGGCGGCCGGAGCGGTCGTGCTCCGGGTGCGCGACGCCGGCAAGAGCTTCGCGGGCACGGTCGCCCTGTCGGGCGTGAACCTCGACCTGCATGCGGGCGAGATGCTGGCGCTGGTCGGGGCGAACGGCGCCGGCAAGTCGACCCTCGTCAAGCTCATCTGCGGCGCCGACCAGCCCGATGCCGGCACCATCGAGGTGGACGGCAAGGCGGTGCAGCTCCGCAGCGTCGCCGACGCGCTCGGCGCCGGAATCGCGGTCGCGCACCAGCAGGTCGCGGTGATCCGGCCGGTGAGCGCCGCCGAGAACATCATGCTCGGCCGCGAGCCGCGACGGATGGGGCTGATCGACGAGCGGAAGCTGCTCGCGGAAGCGCGCGCGCTCGCCGACCGGTTCGGCGTGCGGCTCGATCTCACGCGCGAATGCGACCGGCTCGATCTCGGCGAGCTCAAGATCCTGGACATCCTGAAGGCGCTGGCGAGCGGTCCGCGCGTGCTGATCCTCGACGAGCCGACCGCGTCGCTGACGCTGGCCGAGACGCGCCTCCTGTTCGCGTTCCTCCGCGACCTCAGGCAGCGCGGCCTCGGCATCCTGTTCATCTCGCATCACATGCGCGAGGTGTTCGCGGAATGCGACCGTGTCATCGTGTTGAAGGACGGCCACAAGGTGCACGACGGGGCGACCTCCGAGACGACGCTGCCCGAGGTCGTGCGCCTGATGGTCGGCCGCGAGATCGAGCAGACCGACTGGAGCAGCCATGTCGGGTCCGGACGCGACGTCGCGGTCGAGATCGGCAACCTGCGCGTCGGCCGGCTCCAGGTGGACGCGCTGACGGTACGGCGCGGCGAGGTGGTCGGCGTCGCGGGGGTGCTCGGGGCCGGCCAGACCGCGCTGCTCGAATGCCTCGCCGGTGCGCGTCTCCCCGAGCACGCCGGGTCGGCGCGCCTGCTCGCGCTCGCGAGGCTGCCGCGCAGCGTCGGCGAGGCGGTGGAGAACGACATCTTCCTGGTGGCGGACGACCGCCTGCGGAAATCGGTCCTGCGCGGCCTGTCGGTCGAGGAGAACCTGATTGCTGGCTCGCTCCGGCAGAACAGCCGCTTCGGCTTCATGCGCGGGCGCGCGACGGCCGCGACCGTGCGGGAGATCGTGTCCTCCCTCCGCATCAAGTGCAGCGGACCGCGGCAGGACGTGCTGCAGCTCTCGGGCGGCAACCAGCAGAAAGTGATCTTCGGCCGCTGGATGGCGCGGATCGGTCGCAGCGCCGGGCGGAACCGCGGCCCGCTGCTGCTGCTCGACAACCCGACCGAGGGCGTCGACGTCGGCAGCAAGGCCGAGCTCTACACGCTGGTGCGCGACCTCGCCGGGGAGGGCGCGTCGGTGCTGATCGCGTCCGCCGAGATGGCGGAGCTCACCGCGCTCTGCGACCGCGTCTACTGCATCAGCGGCGGGCAGGTCGTGTCCTGCATCCCGCGCGAGGACCTGTCCGAGGACCGTCTGCTGCTCGAGGTGAACTGACCGATGTCCTCGACCGTCGCCGCCCCGTCCCGACCTTCCTTCGACCGGCGCGAGTTCGCCGCCCGCTACGGCACGCTCGGCGCCGCCCTCCTGATCTTCGCGGCATTCGCGATCGCGACGGCTGGTCGCTTCGTAACCGCCGAGAACATCAGCAACGTGCTCGTGCAGATCTCGGTCCTGACCGTGATCTCGTCGGGCCTGACGGTCGCGGTTGCCAGCGGCGAGTTCGACCTGTCGGTGGGTCAGGTCGCCGGCCTGTCCGGCGTCCTCGTCGCCGGGCTGATGGTGTGGTCGAACCTGCCGATCGCCATCGCGATCCCGGTCTCGATCCTGGCGGGCACGGTCCCCGGCGTGGTCAACGGCCTGCTCGTCACTCGGCTCCGCATCCCGTCGCTCATCGCGACACTCGCGATGGGACCGATCGCGCTCGGGTTGAACTACGCCTACGACGGGGGCGACTCGATCTACGCGAGCTTCCCGCCGGCGTTCTACGCGATCGCCACCGGGCGGATCGCCGGCTTTCTGCCGGTGCCGGTGCTGATCGCGGCCGTGGTCGTCGGGGCGTTCTACACGCTGGTCAACCGGATGCGCCTCGGCCGCGCCCTGGTCGCGACCGGATCGAACCTGCAGGCCGCGCGTCTCTCCGGGATCGGCGTCGATCGGTGCCGGCTGATCGCGCTGACGTTGTCGGCGTTCGGCGCGGCGATGGGCGGCGTGATGCTGACGGCGCGCCTCGGCACCGGCCAGCCCGGTGCCGGCGACGCCTACCTGCTCGACAGCCTGACCGCGGTGTTCCTCGGGATGACGGTGTTCCGGCCGGGTCGTGCGACGATCCAGGGAACGCTTGTCGGCGTGGTCATCATCGGCATGCTGGACAACGGTCTCAATCTCCTCGGCGCACCGTTCTACCTTCAGAACGAAGTCCGGGGCGTGGTGATGATCGCCGCCGTCAGCTTGGCCGTGCTGCGCGGCGAGATCCGCTTCTTCTGAACGATGCAAGGAGGCCGGGTGATGAACGAAGGGGTGGGGCGCACGGCGCTGGTGACGGGCGCGAGCCGCGGCATCGGCCGCGCGGTCGCGATCGGCCTCGGTCAGGCCGGCTTCAACGTCGTGCTGACCGACCTGTCGCGGCAGCAGGCTCCGCTCGAGGCCTCAGGGGAGGCGATCTCGGCTCTCGGGCGGAAAGCCTACACGGTTCTCGCCGACGTCAGCAGCAAGGCCGAGGTGACCGCGATGATCGCATCGGCCATCGCGCAGGCCGGCGCGATCGACGCGGTGGTCAACAACGCCGGGATCCTGATCGCCAACTCCGTCGAGGATCTCGAAGAGGAGCAATGGGACGCCGTCATGGACGTCAATGCCAAAGGCACGTTCCTCGTGTCCCAGGCGCTGCTGCCGCACATGCGCTCGCGGCGTTACGGCCGCATCGTCAACATCGCATCGATCGGCGGCAAGCACGGCGCGCCCATGCAGGCGCACTACTCGGCGTCGAAGGCGGCCGTGATGGGCTTCACGCGCGTTCTGGCCCAGGAGGTCGGCGTCGACGGCATCACCGCGAACTGCATCTGCCCAGGCATCGTCGTGACCGACATGGGCCGCGTCAATCTCCAGGAGAAGGCGGTCGCCGATCGCTGGATCGCCGCCACGGCGCTCCATCGGCTGTCCGAGCCGGAGGACATCGTGGGAGCCGCCGTGTTCTTCGCGTCCGACATGTCGGCGTTCGTGACCGGCCAGTCGCTCAACGTCGACGGGGGGATTGTTCTCAGCTGAGCGATGCTGAGCGGAGTGGAACCGAACCGGAGGCAACCCGACGATCCTCGATCGCTAGCTCGCGCCGATCCCGCACACGAGGCCGTCCGCGTCCATCGCCGAACTCACGACCAGGAACAGGATCTCGCCGTCGACGGGAGCCACGACCTGCTCGTGGACGGTGCCGAAGAAATCACCGATCGTGCCGAGGGCGGCGCCGGCCGCGACCGTGTCGCCGACCGCGACCAGCGGCTTGAAGAAGCCAGCCGCGCGCGCCCGGACCCAGACGAAGCGCTCGTGGATCCTCGGCGCCGGACGCGGGTCGATCTCGCCCTCCAGCACGCCGAGCCAGCGGAGCGCCCGCTCCATGCCCCGGACGAGACGATCGGATGCGGCCGGGTCGCAGCGGCCGAGGCCGCCATCCTCGACGATGATCGAGGGCACGCCGGCGCGGGTGCCGGCGGCGCAGGTCGGGCCGGTGATCGGCGATGTCGCGGCGCTCGCGGCCAGGACGACGGACTGGCCGAACGCCTCGGCAAGCTGGCCGGTCCGCCCGTCGAGCGTCTCGTCCCCGCTCCGCTCGTAGATCGTGAAGGGAACGAGAGCCTCGGGAATGTCGCCGCCATGCAGGTCGACGAATGCGTCGGCGTGGCGGATCGCGCCTTCGGTGACGTGCCAGGCGAGGCGTTCGCTGAAGCTGCCGAGCGGCCTGCCGGGAAACACCCGGTTCAGGTTGAGCCGGTCGACCGGACAGACATAGGCGGTGCGCTGCCAGAACGCCGGCGGGTTCAGGAGCGGCAGGACCAGCACCTGGCCGCGGATCCGTGTCGGCTCGAGCGAGGCGGCGAGCCGGATGGCGGCGTCGATCGAGGTGTATTCCGATCCGTGGACGCCGGCCGTGACCAGGACCGCCGGCCCCGCCGAGGCGCCGTTCACCGCGATGAACGGCCAGTCCCACCCGGTCAGCACCGCGTCGCCCCAGGCGACCACCCCCTGCCGCTTCTCGCCCGAAGCCGGCCCCGGGACGACCGGAAAGCGCCACTCGCTCATACGCCGTTCCTCTCCAAGCGGGCTCAATTCGAGACCGGGACCTCGCCGCCGAAGCCCTTGACGTCGCCGACCAGGCCGCGGGCGAACTCGGCGGCGGAGAAGTCGCGGAGGTCGGTCGCACGCTCGCCGACGCCGACCATGTGGACCGGCAGGCCGAACTGCTCGGCCAGCGCGACCACGATCCCGCCGCGGGCACTGCCGTCGAGCTTGGTCACGATCAGACCGGTGACGGCCACCATCTCGCGGAACACCCGGACCTGCTCGACGGCGTTCTGGCCGGTCGTCGCATCGAGGGTCAGCAGCACCGAATGGGGCGCCGTCGGATCGCGCTTCTGGATCACGCGCACGATCTTCCGGAGCTCCTCCATCAGCACGGACTTGTTGTGCAGCCGCCCCGCGGTGTCGATCAGCAGGAGATCGGCGGCATCCGCCTCGGCGCGGACCAGCGCGTCGTAGGCGAGGCCGGCCGCGTCGGTGTTCGCAGGGCCGGCGATCACCGGAGCGCCGACGCGCTCGCCCCAGATCTGCAGCTGCTCGACGGCGGCGGCGCGGAAGGTGTCGCCGGCGGCGAGCACGGCGCGCCGACCGCGCTCGCGCTGCTGGAGGGCGAGCTTGCCGATCGTGGTGGTCTTGCCGGTGCCGTTGACGCCGACCACGAGCACGACATGCGGCCGCTTCGCGGGGTCGGGCTCGAACGGGACCGCGACGGGCGCCAGGACGCGGGCGATCTCGGCGGCGAGCGCCTCCTTCACCTCGTCGTCGGTCACCTCGCGGCCGAAGCGGGTGCGTCGGAATTCCTCGATCACCCGGCCGGCGACGGCGGGGCCGAGATCGGCGGCGACCAGCACGTCCTCGAGCTCGTCGAGCGCCTCGTCATCCAGCCGGCGACGGGTGAACACCGAGGTGATGCCGGTGCCGAGCTTCTGGGTCGAGCGCGACAGGCCCTCGCGGAGACGCGAGAAGAAGCCGAGCGCCACCGTCAGGCCGCCACGAGGAAATCGGTGCCGCTCGAGGCGGCGCGGAGGCGGACGATGCTGCCGGGGGCGAGCGCCGCCCGGAAGCGGATCGAGGCGTAGTGCTCGGTACGGCCTTGCCCCTCCTTCTCGACGAGCACCGAGAGATCGCGGCCGACCAGCCCGGCATGGAACTCGCCCGCGATGCGGCCGCCGGTCTCGCGGAGATGCGCAGCGCGGGCGCGCCGGACCGGAACCGGCACCGCCGGCATCCTCGCGGCCGGCGTTCCCGGCCGTTCGCTGTAGGGAAAGACGTGCAGATAGGCGATCGCGTTGGCGACGACGAAGTGGCGCGTCTCCTCGAACAGCGCGTCGGTCTCGGTCGGGAAACCCGCGATCAGGTCGGCACCGATCGCGATCCCCGGCCGCAGCGCGCGCGCGCGCGCGATCGTCCGGGCCGCGTCCGCCGCGAGGTGGCGGCGCTTCATCCGCTTCAGGATCAGGTCGGAGCCCGACTGCAGCGAGAGATGGAGATGCGGCATCAGCCGCTCCTCATCGCGGAGAAGCGCCCAGAGGTCCTCGTCGATCTCGGAGGGGTCGAGCGAGGAGATCCGGAGCCTCGGCAGCGCGGGCACCAGGCGGAGCACGCGGCGGGCGAGCGCGCCGAGGGTCGGGCGGCCCGGGAGATCGGGGCCGTAGCTGGTGAGGTCGACCCCGGTGAGCACGATCTCCTGGCAGCCCCGTGCCACGAAGGCGCGGACCTGGTCGACCACCTCGCCGGCCGGCACCGAGCGGCTCGGGCCCCGGCCGAACGGGATGATGCAGAAGGTGCAGCGATGGTCGCAGCCGCCCTGGACCTGCACATAGGCGCGGGCACGGCCGGCGAACTCGGCGACGAGCGGCGGCGCCGCCCCGACCGTCGGCGCGGCCGTCCCGCCACTCGGCTGCCATGTCTCGGGACGGAGCTTGGCCGCGTTGCCGACGACGCGGGTGACGCCCGGGAGATCCGCCCAGCGTGCGGGATCGATCTCGGCCGCGCATCCGGTGACGATGATGCGCGTGTCCGGCCGTTCGCGCCGGAGCCGGCGGATCGCGCTCCGGGCCTGACGTTCGGCCTCGGCGGTGACGGCACAGGTGTTCACGACCACGAAATCGCCGCCGCGGCCCCGCAGATGGCCGCGCATCACCTCGCTCTCGAAGGCGTTGAGCCGACAGCCGAAGGTGACGATGTCGGGGGTTCCGGTCGCGGGGTCGGCGGTCAAAGCTGGAAGGATCCGCTGAAGCTGGTGGCGGCAGGGCCGGTCATCAGGACATGAAGATCGGCTTCGCGCCAGTCGATCTCCAGCGTGCCGCCGTCGAGGATGACGGAAGCCCGCCGCGCGACGAGACCGCGTCGGTGGGCGTTGACCAGGGCGGCGCAGGCCCCGGTGCCGCAGGCCAGCGTAAGTCCGGCGCCGCGCTCCCAGACTACGAGCCGGATCCGGTCGGGCGCCAGGACCTCCGCGAAGCCGATATTGGCGCGATCGGCGAACAGCGCGTTCCGCTCGAGCGCGGGACCGTCGCGCAGGATCGACGCGCGGTCGAGCGACGCGACGAAGAACGTCGCGTGCGGGTTGCCCATCGAGCAGCCGGCCGGATCGCCCGGAAGCGGCAGGTGGCGGGTGTCGTCGACCGGCTGCGCGAGGCCGATCGAGGCGGCGTCGAAGCGTGGCGCCCCCATGTCGACGGTGATCGCGCCGCCGGTGCCGACGGTCGCGCGGATCAGCCCCGCTCCGCTCTCGATGGTGCGGGCGTCGGTCAGCAGCGCGACGCAGCGCGCGGCGTTGCCGCAGGCTTCCGCCTCGGTGCCGTCCGCGTTGTGGATCACCATCCGGAGATCGCTGCCCCGGCGTTCCGGCCGACGAAGCCGGACCAGCTGGTCGAAGCCGACGCCGCGCCGACGGTCGGCAAGACGGACGATCCGCTCCGGCGCGAGGTCGAGCGCCGCCTCGCGCTCGTCGATCACGACGAAATCGTTCCCGGCCCCTTCCATCTTGACGAAGTCCGCGCGCATGGCGGGGTTATATAGGCGGGAGCGTGCGGGAGAGCGACCGCGCCGATGCGGCGGTGGATCCGGCGGCCTGACAGAGCGCGGCGCCCCGACCGATCTCGAGACCAGGATCGCCCGGCACCGGACGCGAGGGACCCTCGCGTCCGGCCGGAAGCGCTACTCCGTGATCGCGTAGGCGTCGGTGTCCCATCGCGCGACCGAGAGCGGGACGGTGACGCTTCCTCCGCTCACGGTGACGCGGAAGCTCTGGTTCGCAAACAGGTTGGTGACGGTGAAGGTGCCGTTCGGCATGCCCTGGAACCGGACGGTGCCGTTCACGGCGGTCGCGGCGGGGTTGGTCACGGTCAGGATCACCCGCCCGTACTGGTCGAAGAAGCCGGTCCCGGTCAGGCCACCGGTGAACGCGAACGGCGCGGCACCATAGGCGCGAGCGGCGCTGGTCGAGGTCAGCACCGGTGCGATCCGCTGCAGCGCCTGCATCTCGGCTTGCGGGATCAGCTCGGGATGTTCGAGGACCACCCAGGCGGCGGGCCGCGCGGACGACGAGAGCGACGAGAGCGCCGCGTCGCTGACGAAGTAGTTGACCGGCACGCCGGCGTTCTTCAGGGCGAGCAGTTCGGTCGGATTGTCGTAGGCCTGGGTGTAGGGATTGCCGGTCGCCACGAGCTGCTCGACGGCGCGCTCGGCGGCGGTCGAGTAGTAGAGCGCGAAGCCGAGCGGTGCCACGGGCTCGATCGAGGTGATCAGCTTCTGCACCGTGGGGTCGATCGTGCCGGCGTCCCAGTAGTCGCGTGACATGAAGGCGAGCGCGCGGCGGACCTGGCCCTGCCGCGTCGCGACATGCGCCCAGCTCGCCTCCAGCCAGGCGCGCTTCAGCAGCTTCAGCCCCTTCTCCTGCTGGTCGGCGGCACTCAGCGTCGGGTTGAAGCTGGCGATGGCCTGCCAGTAGGCCCCGTCGTTCGCCTCGAGATTGGCGCCGTCCCGCATGTCCGGCTCGCGCGCCGCGGCCGCCGCGTAGGCGCCGACCCCCCAGACCGGGTCCTGGCCGCCGCGGCCGACCTGCATCGACTGGTCGTCCCACTCGCAGATGTAGTCGTTCGGCGAGACGTACGACTTCAGGAGACGCTGATCGGTTCCGTAGTAGCGGAGCAGGCTCGGCCACAGGCTGCATTGCTGGACGACGAGGCTGGCGTGGCCGGTGCCGGTGGCGACATCCTTCTCGACCGCGCCGTAGAACTTGCCGTAGCCGTTCGACAGATAGTCGTTCCATTGCGGCATCGCGTTGGCGATGATCCAGGCGGATTGCTGGGCGGTCGTTCCGTTGGGCACGCCCACGTTCTCGGCCGCCTTGAACCCGGACACGATGGCCGGGTTGAAGCCCATCTGAGTCGAGATGCCGGGCTGGCCGGTGGTGAAGTCGGACAGACCGAGACCGTAGGCACCGCTCAGGGCTGCCGTCTGGCCCCAGCGCGAGGCGATCCAGTCGCCATAGGTGCAGCTCGCCATGCCTGTCGGGCAATCGCCGGCGGCGAGCGGCATCAGCGGGCTGATATGACCCCAGCTGCCGTTCCACGGACGGAAATAGGTCGGCACCGAACCACCGTCGTTGGCCATGATCAGGAGGTTGGGGCGCGCCTTGATCCAGCTCACCCAGGCCTGGAATTCGGGACCGGCCTCGAGGCCGCTCGTGCGGTCGTAGGCGAACGCGCTGCCGTCGGCGTAACCCGGCTCGCCTGAAAACAGGGAGGCCGGCTGCGAGACCTCGTAGGTGTCCTCCCAGCGCTGGGCTTGCGCGATCGGCACGATGCCCATCGCCGACCAGCCCGCGGCGGCGCTGCGGGCGGCGGCCATCGTCCCGGCATTCGTGAAGTGGCTGCCGCTCTGCCAGAAGAGCTGGGCCGGATCGAGGCCGGCGCCGGAGCCCCATGAGAGCTGGAACACCGATCCGGCGAACGGCAGCGTCGCGTAACTGGTGAGCCCGACCTGGCCCTGCGCGTTGATGGTCGACGTCGCGAGCGCCCGACCCGCGAAACCCGACGCCAAGCTCGCAACCGAGAGGACAACGAGACACGGCCGCGCACGGCGGCTTCCGATCGCTCTTTCAGTCACTTTCCACATCTCCCGAACCGGTGCGCAACAAATTTCCGCCTCGCCGGAGTCAGTCCGTCATATCGTCATGACGAGGACATCTTAAGTTATTGCGCGTTTGTGATATCGTTTCGACGTTGTTCCAATTACGATTGTCCTACTTCCGGACGAATCACAACGTTTATTACGCAGGCTGACGTGCCGACGCGCGCTACCGGGCCGGCGATCGCCATGGCTCGCCGGATCTCGCGGGAGGCTGGGGTCGGGATGCGGGACCGCCGCGCTCGGTGCAGCAGCGAGGCCGGGGTGCCGGCTCGGTCAGGCGGGGCGTGGGAACAGGGTGGCGATCGCGACGAAGTGGAGGAGGGCGGCGACCGCGACGAGTGCGTGCCAGATGGCGTTGTGGAACAGGAGGCGACCTCTCGCGTGGAGGATCGAACCGGCCGTGTAGACGACGCCACCGGCGGCGAGGAGAACCACGGTCCCGATCGGCAGGGCCGCCACGATCGGGCGGACGAACAGGACCACGATCCAGCCCATCGCGAGATAGAGAGCAACGCCGAGATTGTAGTGGAGGCGGGAGCCGGGGGTGAGTTCGAGCGCGATCCCGAGGCCGGCCACGATCCAGACGAGAAGGCAGAGCGTGAAGCCGGTGGAAGGCGCGAGGGCGTCGAGGGCGAACGGCGTATAGCTGCCAGCGATCATCACGTAGATCATCGAGCGGTCGAGGCGTCGCAGCAGCGCCTTCCGCCGACCGGGACGGGCCAGGTTGTACGCGGCGGAGGCGGACAGCATCCCGAGCAGGCCGGCGAGGTAGACGGCAACCGAGCCGATCTGCCGCCGCGTCGCATCCGGACCGAGATGGATCAGCAGCCAGGGAACCAGGATCGCCGCGCCGGCGAGACCGACGACATGCACCACGAGATCGGCGCGCTGCTCGGCCATCGTGTAGACGGGGAAATTCGGCAACGGCCGCGGGTGCCCGGCCTGCCGCGAGGTCAGGGGACGAGGCGGCCCGGACGAGTGACGATCGGCGTCCGAGGTGTCGTGACGTCCCGCCATTGCGGCAATGTAAGGGGAGTGGCGGCACGCTCCAACCTCCCGCCCATGAAGGATGCGGGGCTCCGCTTCACTTCGACGCGGGCGGGAAGATCGAGCGCGCGATCCGGGCGTGCACGCCTTGACGCCCGTCCACGACCTGGGTCACGGCGAAATCGGCGGCGACGCTCATCAGCGAATAGGCGTCGTCACGCGATAATCCGAGATGCTCCGTCAGCAGGCGCAGCATCTCGAGGCTGGCGTCGCGCATCGCCTGATCGAGGTCGGTGTCGAACCCGTGCGTGAGCCAGCATTCCGCGGTCTGCAGCAGCGGCGAAGGGAAATGAAAGTCGCGTCGGACGAACATCTGGAAGGTCACGTCGAGCGAGGCCTCGATCGCCGTGCCGCTGATCTCGCCGTCGCCCTGGCTGATATGCGGGTCGCCGATCGAGAACAGGGCGCCCTCGACCTGGACGGGATAGAACATCGTGGCGCCGGCGCCGATCCGCCAGTTGTCGATGTTGCCGCCGTGCAGCCCGGGCGGGATGGTGCTGACGCGGCCCGGCTCGTCGGGCGCGACGCCGGCGGTGCCGAGATGCGGCCGCACGGGCACGCGGATCCCGGGAAGCGCCGGGACACGGCAGCAATCCCACTCCTCGGTGACCGTCCCGGGGACGAGGTATTTCTGGCCCGGGAAGTCGTAGGCGAAGGCGGCGGCGGCGTGCTGCGCGCCCTCGTCGATGCAGTAGATGGTGACGCGCTCGCGCTCGCCGAACTCCTTGTAGAGATGCCCCCAATGGGCCGCGAGGTTGGAGCCGTGCCGATGGCGCGGCGTCATCTCCCAGTAGCGGACCTCGAGGATGTCGCCCGGCCTCGCGCCCTCGACCGCGATCGGACCGGTCATCAGGTGGACGCCGGGATTGCGGTCCTGCGGCGGGATCGCGGCCCAGATCGCGCGCATCGCGTCGTCCATCATCAGCTCGGGCGCGTCGCCGGCATGGTGGGTGAGCGCCTCGGCGCGGACGATGTCGCCGGAGCGGACGGTGATCGCGGGAGCGAGCGACGCGTCAAAATAGCCCCAGTGACAATGGCGCGGAATGGCTGGGAGGTGGTGCAGGGTCGGGCGGTGAGCGGCGCGTTCGGCCGCGTGTTCGTGACGCGTCAGGGTCATGCGGACGGGCCTTTCGGCAGGGCGACGACGAGGTCGATCTCGATCCGGGCGCCGACCGCGAGCGCGGTCACGCCGACACAGGTGCGGGCGGGGAGCGGTCCCGCGAACCAGCTCCGGTAAGCTTCATTGAAGATCGCGTAGTCGGCTTCGAACTCGGTCAGGTAGACGCGAACCATCAGCGCGTCGTCGAGCGTCGCGCCGAACGGACGGAGCACGGCTTCGAGGTTGCGGCGGACCTGTCCGGCCTGGATCACGACGTCGCCCGCAACGAGGGCGCCGGTCCGGGGATCGGTCGGCATCTGGCCGGTGACGTGGAGGAGGTCGCCCCAGCTCGTCGCATGCGAGAACGGGGCGACCCCCGGAGGCACGCCCTGATCGGCGGTGAAGGTGAAGCTCTGCTTGGGTCCGGTCATGCGGCGGGATCCTCTCCGATCGCGTGCAGGAAGCGTCGGGTCAGGGGGTGGCGCGGGCGCGCGAGGATCTCGTCGGCGGGTCCCTGCTCGACGATGGCGCCCCCGGCGAGGAACACGACGCGGTCGGCGACCTCGCGTGCGAAGCGGAGCTGGTGGGTCGAGATGATCATGGTGAGCCCGTCCTCGAAGGCGAGGCGCCGGATCACGTCGAGCACTTCGCCGACGAGCTCGGGATCGAGGGCGGAGGTCGGTTCGTCGAGGAGCAGCACCTTCGGGCGGGGTGCCAGCGCGCGCGCGATCGCGACGCGCTGCTGCTGGCCGCCCGAGAGATGACGCGGCAGGGCGTCGGCGCGATGGGCGAGACCGACGCGCGCGAGGAGCGCATCGGCCCGGGCGGCAGCCTCGCCGCGGGACATCCCGTGCACCCAGCGGAGCGGACCGGCGACGTTCTCGCGGGCGGTGAGATGGTTGAACAGGTTGAACTGCTGGAACACCATGCCGACGCCGATCTCGGCGCGTTCGCGGGCGATCGCGCGAGCCGGGAGGCGGTGGCCGGAGTGCCCGAAGCCGAGACGGACGCCGGCGACGTGAACGGTGCCGGCGCTCCACTCCTCCAGCAGGGTGACGCAGCGGAGCAGCGTGCTCTTGCCCGATCCGCTCGGACCGAGGAGGGCCACGACCTCGCCGGTGCGGACATCGAGATCGAGACCGGCGAGCACGGCATGGCCGGGATAGTCCTTGTGGAGCCCGCGGATCGCGACCGCCGGAACGGCATCGGCGAGCGATACGCTCCGGCCCGCGCGGGCGGCGCGCGCGGTCGCGGGACGGAGCGGCACCGGGGCGGCGGGGTCGGCCGCCTCCTCCGGTTCAGGCGGCGCGGGCGCGGTGATCGGCACGCGGCGGGGCGCGAGGAAGGCGCGGAGCTGCCGGCCGAGCGGCGGCCGGTCGAGGTCGAGGGCGCGCTCGGCGGCGAGCTGGAGCAAGGCGATCGCGCCGGTCAGCGCGAGATAGAGCACGCCGGAGGCGAAGAAGATCGAGAAGAAATCGAAGGTGGAGGACGCGAGCTGGGTGGAGCGCAAGGTGAGCTCGCTCGCGGCGATCACCGAGGCGAGCGAGGAGTTCTTGAGCGCGGAGACCGCCTCGTTGCCGAAGCCCGGCACCATCACGCGGATCGCCTGTGGGGCGACGACGCGACGCATCAGGACCGCGGGCGTCATGCCGAGCACGGCGCCGGCAGCGAGCTGGCCGCGGTCGACCCCGAGAATGCCGGCTCGGAGCAGCTCGGCGATGAACGGCGCCTCGTTGGCCGAGAGCGCGAGGCCGGCGGCGCCGACCGCGGTGAGCTTGATGCCGACATGGGGCAGCGCGTCGTAGGCGAAGACGAGCTGGAGGATCAGCGGCGTGCCTCGGAAGATCACGGTGTAGGCCCGCGCGAAGCCAGCGAGGAGTCGCGACGGCGACAGCTGCATCGCGGCGAGCAGCAGGCCGGCGCAGAGACCGCCGGCGAGCCCGAGCAGCGTCACCTCGACGGTGACGGTGATCCCGTCGAGGAGATACGGCAGACGCAGGTAGTGGAGAAAGAGCAGCATCGGCGCGGCGTCAGCCGGTGGTGATCACCTTCGGCGCCTCGACCGAACCGGCGCTGAGGGACCATTTCCTGAGCAGGGTGGATTCGATGCCGGCGTTCTGGATCGCGGTGAGGGCCGCGAGGACGGCGTCGCGGAAGGCGGGATGGTGCTTCGGGACGGCGATGCCGATCGAGAACGGCAGCGACAGCGTCGCGGCCTTCGCGAGCTTGTCCGGATAGGCCTTCACGGCCTGGTCCACGGTGTTGACGTCGTTGATGTAGGTGTCGGCACGGCCGGCGAGGATGGCCTGGATGCAGTCGGCGTTGTTGTCGAACAGGAGGAGCGTGGGCGCGGGCTTGCCGGCGGCCTTGCAGGGGCCGTCGAGGTTCTGGATCAGCGGGACCTCGACGAAGCCGGTGTTCTCGGCGGCGGTCGCGCCACAGAGCGTGGTGTCGAAGCCGGTCAGCCCCTTGGGGTTGCCCCTGGCGACCAGGACGCCGTCGTAGACGCCGGAATAAGTGATGAAGTCGACGGCTTTGGCACGCTGCCGGGTCGCGTAGATGTCGGAGATCACGATGTCGGCCTGCCCGCTGTCGAGCGTGGTGAGCAGGGCGGCAAACACCACGGGCTTGTAGGTCAGCGTGAAACCGAGGCAGGCGCCGATCTCTTTCGCGAGGTCGATGTCGAAGCCGATGTACTGGCTCGGGTCGTTCGGATCGAGCGCCTCGTATCCCGGGGTATGCGGGTTGATCGCGTCGACCAGGGTCTTGCCGGCAAGATCGGGGTGTTTCGCGGCGATCGCGTGGCACGCGGCGGGAAGAGCCGGGAGGTCGGCGGCCCGGCCGGCGGTCGCGAAGGCGACGAAAGTGAGGCCGGCGGCAAGGGCGATCAGCTTGGTGCGGGTCACGGCGACGGTCCTCGTCTGCGTTGTTGCCACTACGGGGACTCAAGTTGCGTGCCAGGAGCGGTGTCCCGATCGTCGCCGATGGGCAGGGACCGGACGGGTCGTGGGTGGGGCACGTGCTACACCTGACACAGCGTTCGAAGCGCGAGCGGAAGGATCCTGCCGATGCACGCCGTCACCGTGGTCAGCCTGTTCGCGGCGTCGTTGTCGATGGTCAGCTACGTGCCGCAGGCCTGGACGATCATCCGGACGCGCGACACCGCCGGGGTGTCGCTGAAGATGTACGTCATCACGGTGTGCTGCTTCGTGGCCTGGCTCGTGTACGGGCTGCTCCTCGTGCAATGGGCGATCATCGTGCAGAACGTCATCTGCCTCGCCCTGTCGACGTTCATCCTCTCGATGAAGCTCCTGCCGCAGCGGAAGAAGGAGGCGGTGGCGGACGCGGTGGCGTCGTCGCTCCCCGGAACCCTCGGCGATCCGACGGCCGGGGCTTAGGGCGCTCCGCGGGGGTCAGGCCGGCACCCGCACCATCCTGCCGGCGGCGGCGCAGGCGGCGTCCGTGCAGGACGCGACCGCCTGCTCGAGCGAGCTCACGAAATAGTCCGCGCCGATCGTCGTCTGGATGCCGCGATCGGAGAGCGCGCTGTCGGTGGACGGCCACAGACCGACCAGGATCCTCGCCCCTCTCGGAAGACGCTGACGGAGACGCTGCACGAGGTAGCGGAGATGCGCGGGGCTGCCGGTGATGTCGAGATAGGAGATGCAGGCCATCACGGCGCCCTCCACGTCGAGATCGTTGATGCGCTCGCGCGACACCTCGCCGTAGCCGACCAGGCGGCTGCCCATGCCGTGCTTGTCGACCAGCTGCGCCAGCATGGCGGCGGCGGCCTCGTCGAGCGGTCCCCGCCCGGCGATGCATATGACCGCCGACCGGTGCTTCCAGGGGTCCGGGAGTTCGCCCGTGGCGACGCTGTCCGGCACACGACGGCGGGGGAGCTCGCGGTCCTCGTCGGGCGGCTCGACGGGCTCGCCGTCCGTCTCCGACGGGGATGGCTCGTGGTCCTCGTGGCCGGCGAGGCCCTGGATCAGGGCCAGGATCGTGGTCTTGATCCGTTCGAGGCGCTCGTGGTCGAGCGTGCCGCGCTCGGCATCGTTGGCCGCGAGCTGCAGACCCTTCAGGGCCACCTCGTCGTAGTAGGTGGAGAGCGAGCGCTCGCGGAGCAGGATCTCGGCGTGGTCCTGCGCCTCGTCGGCGTCGCCGGCGAGGACGCGCTGGTAGAAGCTTTCCACCGGTGTCAGCGCCGGCCGGTCGCCGAGCATGATGTCGAGAAATTCGAGCCGCTTCACGTGACGCCCCATCACCACGAGGCAGAGCGTGAGCGGGGTCGACAGGATCAGGCCGATCGGCCCCCAGACCCAGGACCAGAAGATCGCCGCGACCACCAC
Source organism: uncultured Acetobacteraceae bacterium (assembly GCA_964249405.1). Taxonomy (GTDB): domain Bacteria; phylum Pseudomonadota; class Alphaproteobacteria; order Acetobacterales; family Acetobacteraceae; genus CAXTPV01. The sequence continues at coordinate 23,459 of CAXUBX010000044.1, forward strand.
GGAGAACGGCGAGAGCCCGGTACTGTGGCCGTAGACCAGCGGCTCGATGACCTGGCCGGTGATGCCCTCCACCACGACGTAGAGGGCGGCGGTCCAGAGCACCATCGACCAGCCGGGCTCGACGGCCGCCGCCAGCGCCATCGGCAGGACCGCCGAGATGAACGACCCGACATAGGGGACGAAGCGGAGGAGCGCCGACAGGATGCCCCAGAGCACGGGGTTCGGCACGCCGATCACGAGCAGGCCGATGCCGATCACGACGCCGAAGCTGGTGTTGATGCTGAGCTGGGTGAGGAAGTAGCGGCTGAGGCGTCGGCCGCCGTCGTCGATCGCGAGCGTGGTGCGGTGGAGGTCGTCGGAGCCGATCAGGCGGATCAACCGGTCGCGGAGGTCCTCGCGCTGCAGGAGCGCGAACACGGCGACCACGAAGACGATGCCGAAGGTGGCGAGCGGCGACAGCACCGGCGACAGATAGCGCCCGGCGAGCTCGAGCGGGCCCGCGCCGCTCGACGAGACGACCGGTGTCGGCAACGCCCCCGCAACGGACGGCGCGGGCGGCGTCCCGCCCGCCCTCGGGGCGGCGGCGAGCGGCCTCGCGGATGCCGCGGCCGCCACGTGCTGGTGCGGCCCGATGCTGTCGGCGAGCCTGGTGAGACGCCCGACGGTCTCGTGGCGCACCGACGAGATCTTGGCTTCGACGGTCCCGACGTATTTCGGGATGCCGCTCGCGAGGTCGGCGATCTGTTCGCCGATCACGCCGCCGATCGCCACGATCACGGCGAGCGCCAGGACGACGCCGAGGAGCACCGACGGGACCCGGCCGAGATGGAGGCGGCGGAGGAGCTCGACGAGCGGCGCCAGGAGGAAGGCGAGCAGGAGCGCCAGCGTCACCGGCACCAGCACCTCCCTGCCGAAGTAGAGGGTGGCGACGATGGTCACGAACAGGGTCATGACCTTGGCGGCGTCGGGCGAGGAGGCCTGGCCGACGGGCTTCGGCGGCGGGACGGGCGCGGCCCTGGTGTCCGACATCGGCGGGAGCTCTCCGGCTGGCCTCCGGAACGAACGTGCCGCCGACGGCCCGGATCCGTGCCATCCCGTCGCGCCGACGGTGGTCGGGATCGGCCGCCACCGGGTGCGATCCTGTCCGCAGGGCGCCGGGATCGAGACGCGGTGCGCTGCCCCGCGCACTCCCGCCCGACTGGGCGTCAGCCCCGGGACGGCGGCGGGGCGGCGCTCACCCAGTTGCCGTGGAAGCCGAACGGGACGCGACGGGGCAGCGTCACGGAGGCGACGGGATCGCGGTCGAGCGCGCGCGCGTCGAGCACCACGAGGACGCTGTGGTCGGCCTCGGGACCATGCACGATCGTGAGCAGATGGCCCGCTCCTTCCGGCGCATCGGCGCCGTCCGGGATGAAGACCGCTTCGGAGACGGTCCGCCCCGGACCGAACTCGTGGTCGACACGAGGGCCGCCCTCGAGATCGTCCCGGACCACGGTGTCGAACGCGCCGTCGCCGCCTCCGCCGACGCGATAACCGTAGCGGTAGGGGAGACCGGCGCGTCGCTCGTCGAGGCGCGGGTATTCGCTCGGCAGATCGTCCAGCACGGTGCGGCGCATCCCGCCCTCCGCCGCCACCGTCCAGCGGGCGAGGCGCGAGCGGCGCGCCTCCGGCGGAGGCGGCGCGCCGGCGGCGTCCGGGAAGAGCGGGGCGCGGTCGTATTCGAGGACGTCCATGACGAACGAGCCGTCCTCGGCGTCGAACGCGTTCATCACGTGGAAGGCGAAGATCGTCTCGACGGGGACCCAGCGGAGGCTCGCCGCGCCCTCGCTGCGGGACATCAGGCCGAGGAATGCGCCGCGCCCGGCATCCCAGGCGTAGGGCGGGCCGCCGCGCCTCGCGCGTTCGAGGTCGCCGGTCAGCGGCAGAACGGGGAACACGATGCGGGTCGCGCTGACGGCGAAGTCGTGGACCATGCTGCAATACGGCGCGTCGAAGGTCTGGTGGCGGGAGACGCGTCCGTCGGGCTCGATCGTGCCCCAGCTCATCCCGGGCGAGAGCGGACCGGTCGCCGAGTAGGAAAAGAACACGAGCTGGCCGGTGGCGGGGTCGTGCTTCGGATGGGCAGTGAAGCGGCCGGAAAGCGCGCCGCCGAAATCCTCCACACCGACCGTCGACAGGTCGGCGGGATCGAGGCGGACCGGGAGATGCGCCTCTTCGAGCGCGAGGATGCGGCCGGCGTGTGCGATGACGCTGGTGTTGGCGACGCCGGTATCGATCGTTGCGGCCTCCGGGACGAGCGGCTGGCCGAAGCCCTGGAACAACGGCCGCCCGGCGGCTTCCTCGGCGCGGAAGCGGGTGGTACGCACCCAGGCGTTGCGGTAGGCGGCCGTGCCGTTCTGGAACGTGATCGCGTGCACCATGCCGTCGCCGGTGAACCAGTGATAGGGCTCGACGGGCGGCAGGCGGGGGTTCGAGCCGTTGCGGTAGAGGGTCCCTTCGAGGGAGGCCGGGAGCGTGCCTTCGACGGCGAGGCCGGTCCGGTCGAGCTCGTCGAGGACGGGCGCGAAGTTGCCCTCGAGGAACGCGGAACGAGGCATGCGCGGGCTCCCGGGCGGCTGGTGGTGGATCGGGAAACAGTGGCCGGCCCGGAAGTTCCGCTCTCGCCGGACCGGAGCGCCCGTCGCCGCCTCTTGAACGCTTCGCGCCGGCCCGCTAGACAATCGCCCCTCGTTCGCGCGTCCAGGCCTGTGTGGGCATGCCTGGCCGCGACGCATGTGCGACCTTCCGGTCCGGAAGCGTCGGCACGTCAGACGACAGGAGCTCGAAATGCCCAAGATGAAGACCAAGTCGTCGGTCAAGAAGCGGTTCAAGATCACCGCGACCGGCAAGGTCATGTCCGGTCCCGGCATGAAGCGCCACGGCCTGATCAATCGCCCGCAGAAGATGAAGCGCTCGGCCCGCGGGCCGCAGACGCTGACCGACATGGACGCGCGCACTGTCAAGCAGTGGGCGCCGTACGGGCTGAGCTGACGGGTCGGGAGAAGACACATGGCACGCGTGAAACGGGGCGTCACGACGCACGCCCGTCACAAGAAGGTCCTGGCGCAATCGAAGGGCTTCGTCGGCCGGTCGTCGACGAACTACCGGATCGCGCTCGAGCGGCTGGAGAAGTCGCTCCAGTATGCCTACCGCGATCGGCGCAACAAGAAGCGCGAGTTCCGGGGGCTCTGGATCCAGCGCATCAACGCCGCCGTGCGCCAGCACGGGATCACCTACTCGCGGTTCGTCGACGGCTTGAACAAGGCCGAGATCACGATCGACCGGAAGGTGCTGTCGGCGATCGCCTACGACGATCCGGCGACGTTCGGCGCCATCGTCGAGAAGGTGAAGGCCGCGATCGGCTGAACCGCCCTTCCCTCCTCCGCGGTTGCGAGCAGGGCCGTTCCCTCCCGAGGGGCGGCCCTTCCCTTTTCGAGGCTCACCCGATGGACGACCCCGAGATCCAGGCGCTGATCGACGAGACGCTGGCCGCGACCGGGGCGGCGGCCGACGCGCGCGCGCTCGACGCGGTCCGGGTCGGGGTGCTCGGCAAGTCGGGACGGCTGACCGCGATGCTGAAATCGCTCGGATCGCTCGGCCCGGACGAACGCCGGGCGCGCGGCGAGAGGCTGAACCGGGCGCGCGACGCGATCGCCGTCTCGATCGAACGGCGGCGTGCGGCGGTCGAGGCCTCGGCACTGGCGGAGAGGCTGGCCGCGGAGCGCGTCGACGTCACCGTGCCTCCGATCGAGCCGCCGACGGGCACGATCCACCCGCTCAGCCGGACCACCGAGGAGGTGGTCGCGATCTTCGGCGCCATGGGCTTCACCGTCGCCGACGGTCCCGACATCGAGACCGACTGGCACAATTTCGGGGCGCTCAACATGCCGCGCCAACACCCGGCGCGGGCCGACCACGACACGTTCTATCTCCCTGCCCTGGGCGGGGCGGGCGCGAACGAGCCGCCCAGGGTGTTGCGGACGCACACCTCGCCGGTGCAGGTCAGGACGATGCTGGCCACGCCGCCGCCGATCCGGGTGATCTGCCCGGGACGGGTGTATCGGGCGGACCACGACGCGACGCACGCGCCGATGTTCCACCAGTGCGAAGGCCTAGTAATCGATCGTGGGATCACGCTCGGCCACCTCAAGGGATGCCTCACGGACTTCCTCCGGACATTCTTCGCCTTGCCCGAGCTTCGGGTGCGGTTCCGGGCGAGCTACTTCCCGTTCACCGAGCCCTCGATGGAAGTCGACATCGGCTGGGATCGGACGACCGGACAGCTCGGGACGGGACGCGACTGGCTGGAGATCCTGGGGTCCGGAATGGTGAACCCGAAGGTGCTCGCCAATTGCGGGCTCGACCCGCGCGAGTGGCAGGGCTTCGCGTTCGGCATGGGCATCGACCGGATGGCGATGCTGAAGAACGCGATCCCGGACCTCCGGCCGATGTTCGAGAGCGACCCGCGCTGGCTCCGTCAGAACGGCTGGAGCGCGCTCGCGCCGGTCGTTCTCCACGAGGGCGTCTGACCGGCCATGAAGTTCACGATGTCCTGGCTGCGGACGCACCTGGAGACGGAGGCCTCGGTCGAGCGGATCGGCGAGACGCTGTCGGCGATCGGGCTCGAGGTGGAGCGGGTCGAGGATCCGGCGTCGCGCCTCGGCGCGATCCGGGTGGCGCGGATCGTGTCGGCCGCGAAGCACCCGGACGCGGACCGGCTTCAGGTCTGCGCGGTCGACGTCGGGGGCGCCGAGACCGTGCAGGTGGTGTGCGGGGCGCCGAACGCGCGCGCCGGGCTGGTGACCGCCTTCGCGGCACCGGGGACGGTCATTCCGGCGACCGGAGCCGCGCTGAAGACGGGGACGATCCGCGGGGTCGAGAGCCGGGGCATGCTGTGCTCGCTGCGCGAGCTCGGGCTCGGCGAGGAGCATGACGGGATCGCCGAGCTGGCCGACGGCCTCGCTCCGGGTGCCGCGTTCGCGGAGGCCGCCG
>CAXUBX010000045.1:0-28207 GCA_964249405.1 uncultured Acetobacteraceae bacterium
CTCGCCGCCCGATTGACGCCGCAATCGCATGCAGGATCTCGGACGGACCGTGAGAGAGTGGTGGCGATGATGAAGAGATCGATCCGGCTTGCTCTCGGCGCCGCACTCGGCGTCACGGCTGCCATGCCGGCCGCCTCGGGGTCCGTGCCGGTGAGCGGCGCCGGAACGCTGACGGTCAACCCGACGCCGATCGCGGCACCGCCTGCGCCACTCGCCGCGCCCGAAGCTCCGCCGGTTCGTGCGGCGTCCACGGGTCCGCTCTCGGGCGGGTTGCCCAACGACATCGCATCTCCTCTGACCACTGGGGTCAACGGGGCGTGCTGTCCTTGCCGGGCCGTGCACCGTGTCGTCCATCGGCGTGTCGTCCACCACGTGGTGCGGCCTGCGCTCGTCGCGGTGGCCTACCCGCCGCCGCTCGTCCCACTCTACCCGGTGGTCGCGTACCGGCCGGTCTATGTCGCCCGTCCGGTTTTCGCGTATCGGGCCCCGGTCGTGTTCTACGGGCGACCGTTCCTACGGGCCCCCCTCTACGGGCCCCGCCGGGTCTGGCGTCCGTACGACCGGCCCGGCTGGTGACCAGGTCTCGCCTGACCGGATTGCGCGTCCCTCGTCGGCGAGCTTGTGGAGGTAGCCGAGCACGTTGGCCCGGGCCGCAGTCTGAAGGCCGGGCCTGAGCGCCGGATACAGCTGGAGCACCAGGCTGTCGACGCTGGCCGGCCCGCTTGACGCCAGGACGGATGCGACCTGGCGCTCGCGGCGGGCACGTTGCAGCTGCAGGGCGACGAGGACGCCCATGGGGTCTCGGATGATCGGGCCATGTCCCGAGAAGAAGGCCGCGTCGCCGCGTTCCTGGAGGTGTCCGAGGCTCCTGACGTAGTCGGCCGCGCTTCCCCAGGGCGGCGGCGGAACCACCGAAGTCGACCATCCCATGACGTGATCGGCGGTGAACAGGATCCTGTCCGAGGCGCGCGCGAAGCAGAGATGTTCCGACGCGTGGCCGGGCGTCGGCACCACCTCGAGGCCGCCCACGAGGTCGCCGGCCGCGAGAACCCTGTGGCGGGCGGGGAGCATCACGAGATCGAACAACCGCGGATGGCCTTCGATCGGCAGGTCGAGCGTCTCGGCCAGGGCGAGGGCGGCGCCGGAATGATCCGCGTGGGCGTGACTGACCAGGATGTGGTCGATCCGCCCGGCCCCGGCGTCGAGGACGGCCCGCACATGCTCGGCATCTTCCGGACCGGGATCGATCACGACGATCCCACGGTCCGGACCGTGCTCGACCAGCCACGTGTTGGTGCCGTGATAGGTCATCGGCCCGGGATTGTTGGCGACCACCCGAACCACGCCGTCCGCTTCGCGGATCGGCACCGCGTAGGGCGGGACCGCTTCCTCCAGTCGGACCCGGCGCCGGTCAGCCAAACGCGCCGACTTCATGCATGATCGCCGTGCCGATCTCGCGGACGAGCCCGAACAGTCGGTCGATCGGCTCGAACAGCAGGTCGTGCTCGCTCCGGTAGGCGCCGGCGCTCCGGGGGCCGCTGGGCTCGCGGAAGTCGAATCGGGACGCTTCCCCGGTCACGTGCGGAAAGATGAGCCGCAGCTGATCGAGGGCGGCGGTGATGTCGAGGCGGAGCATCTGATCCTCGAGGGTGTCGCGGGTCAGGCCGCCGCGTGGGGCGAAATAGGGGATTCTCGCCGCGAGGCGCCAGATCCGCTCGATCAGGGCGAGACGAAGCGCGTGGAGCAGCACCTCACGGATCGCCATGCCGGGCGCGTCGGCCCAGGCCTCCCGGAGGTTGAGGTTGTCGTCCTCGATCCGGTGCAGCATCGCCTGGGTGGAGGCCCAGAGATCGAGCCGCTTCAATCCGTGCGCGACATGAACGAGATCCTGGCGTGTCTCGGCGGTCCGGGCGTTCGCCGCGCGGTCGAGCCAGGTTCCGGGATCGAGCAGCACCACGGTCGCTCGAAGCACGTCCCGGCTCGAATGGGCGAGCGCATGGCTCGCGAAGTCGAGCGCGCGACGGAAGCGGCGGCTCTCGGCGGACAGGCGCTCGAACGCCTCCGGATGGCGCGCGGCCGCGGCGCCCAGTCCCTGGAGCGTGTTCGCGCACCAGCCGAGCTGCTGCAGGATGGCGTTGTTCGGGATCGCCCGGAGCTCGCCCGGATGACGGATCCGGGCGGGCGCGCCGCTCGCATCGCTCTGCCGTGCCGCCGGACGCGATCCGGTCTTGTCGATCAGCGCCGGGCCGAAGGCCCCGAGCAGTGCCGCATAGCCGGGATCGTCGACCAGCGCCTGCATCGAGCTCGCGATGGTGGCGAAGAAATCCGCCGAGAAATCCGGGTCGTCGTAGATCGGGTCGCGCGCGATCTCGCCCGATTGCCCCGCGCCCGATTTCTCCGGGATCGCGAAGGCGTGCTCGGCGACGGTCGCGATGGTCGCCTCGGCGAGAAGCGGGGTGCCGAACAGGGCGTAGCCGTCGCCGCCCTGGAACGCGCTCTCCTCGCGGATCGCGACGTTGGCGCGGCGGAAGTTCGCACGGGTCCAGGGAGGCGACAGATAGGCCAGCCGGTCGGCGAGCGAGCCCGGATGTCCGCCACGACCGATGCTCTCGCCGTGCGTGTCGAACAGCACGACCTCGATGTCACCGAGATCGCGCGTGCGCAGGAGATCGGCGATCTTCAGTCGGAGACGCTCGATCTGATAGGTCGCCGCCATCTGTCCGACGTAGCGTCCCGAGTCGGAGTACCCGAACTGAAGGCAGAGCCGCCCGATCGTCCGGACGTAGTCCTGGTAGTGCGGGCTCCGGAGCGCCTCGTCCACCACCCGGACGCCGCGCTCCAGAGCCTCGACAGTCTCGAACAGCGGGCTGATCTCGATCTTCCGCTCGATGCCGAGCAGGCGCGCGAGCCAGAGCGCGCAGAGCAGCGTGTAGCCGCTCTCCGTCTCCGCGATCAGGAAGCGGATCGGCGTTGCCTGATCGATGTGCTTGATGATCGTCGCGGCGACCATCATCAGCCTCGCGGCGGAAGCCTGCTCGGCGAGCAGCGCGCCGAGATCGAACGGCACGCGAGCGGTCTCGTCGAGCGCGTCGTTGATCCGCGCGAGCAGCGCGCGGCGACGGGAGACGTCCTCCGGGCCGTCGGTGATGCCGAGCCGCTGACGAGCGACGTTGTGGACCTGGGTCGCGTTGAGCCGCATGTGGGTGTGGCTGAGGCTTAGTCCGTGCGAGAGGAGGCCGGCGCGGGCGACCGCGAGCGGGATCTGCTCGTCCGGGCCGGCGAGGGCTCCGGCGGCGGCGAGCAGCTCCGCGAGGTCGGATGGCGACCGCAGCGCCTCGGCGCTGCGGTCGATCAGGGCCCGGGCGAAGCGGGCGGCGTCGGCGGGGTCGTTGTTCGATGGGCAGCAGGCGATCTGGTCGTCGACCGCGTCGAGCGCGGCGGCGAGCCGGGACCGGAGCGTCTCCGTGCCCGTGACCGGCTCGAGCTGGGTCGCGAGGCGAGCGAGCTGCGCGCGCTTCATGCGGAGGCGGAGGCGGAGCGTATCGTGCCAGCCGATATCGGTGCGACCGTCGGTGTCGTACCCGACCCAGCTCGCGAGCACGATCGCGCGCGGAGCGAGGTCGCGCCATGCGTTCGGCCAGACGCCCCGGGCGGCCCGGAGGAGTTCGGCGGTCAGCCGGTCGACCGCATCGCGGCCCCGCTCAATCGCGGCGAAAGCCTGGGCGAACTCCTGGTCGAGGGTGATGGCGCCGGGTCGGTGGGTCTCGAAGGCGGGTGCCCGGTGCCCGCTGCCGCCCGTCGCCAGTGCGACCAGGGCCGCATAGACGTCCGGGGGCAGCGCGAAGGTCGGATGGGCGGTGAACACGCAGGCGAACCGCACCCGCTCGACCTGCTCGCGGAACCGGGCAAGCGGCACCGGACTGTCATGCGGGTCGGGCCGGACGAGCCGTTCGGCGGCCGAGCGGAAGCGTCGTTCCGGATCAGGCGCGGGAAGGCCGACATAGGCGGCGAGCCGGATCGCACGCCGGCGAAACGCGTCGTCGCGAAGCTCCCGGACCGTGTCGGCGATCGCGTCTTCGGTGATCGTCCCGTCCTCGATCTCGCGCCCGATCGCGAACGCGACCGCGAGCACCGGATTGCCGAACGGGTCGTCGGCCTGGCGGGCGAGCGATTGCGAGAGCATGGCGTCGAGCCGTTCGGTCAATGGGACGGCGATCGCGCCGGGTTCGAGCATGCGATGTCCCTCCGTCTCCGGCGCCGGATCCTGCTGTCGGTTCGGCCCATGGTCGAGACCGGGAGCCGATGACCCGGTCCAGCCTATAGGCTCCCGGCGGCCGAACCCACACGCGATCGGATGGTCGACGTCGTCCGCCGCCCGCCGGGTTTGATGGTCACTTCGGATGGACCGGACGTCTCCGAAGGAGAAGCTGTCTCGCGAGCTCGCCCAGGCCGGTGACGAGCACGATCCCGGCCGCCATTCGCGCCGCACCGGCCAGGTTGGCGCTTTCGAGGCCGATCGCGAGGATCACCGCCGTCGCGCCGCCGGCCGGGCTCGTCGCCTTGAGCAGGAGCTGACCGAACGCCGTGACCGCCACCGCGATCGCGACCGCGATCACGCGCTCGAAGACGAGCGGATGGCTTCCGAAGAACGGCGGGGTCGCGGCGGCGGATGCCACGAAGACGCCGATGAAGCCGGCGACGATCCCCGTGAGCTGACCCACCAGCGCATGGTACGGGCTGGCATCCGGCTCGGTGGGGCTGAGCAGCTGGACGAACACCGCCGAGGCGAGACTGGGCGCGAACAGCGGCTCCTGGATCCAGACGCTGAGAGCGGCGATGCAGGCCATCACGATCATGATGAGAAGCGTTGGAAGGAGGTTCGCCATTCCGGTGTCCTGTGATGAGGGCCGCGCGACCGACGATGGTCCGTATCATGATGAATGTTCCCGCGTCCGGATCCGCCGGGTCCTGCGCGTGTTCGAGCGAGCGACCGCTCCCGCCCCAGGCGAGCGCGCGCGGTTCGCAGCGGTCCCGGACGTCCTCTAGGATCCGGACCCCATGAGCCCGAACGACACCGACCGGGATGCGCGGCGCCGGCTCGCCCGCTATCGGGCGGTCGCGACGGGGCTGCTCGTCCTGATGGGAGCGGGCACGGTATTGGGCGCGTTCCTGCCGCACGGCTTCGTCCCCGGCCTGTTCCGTGCCGCGACGCGGGCCGGCTTCATCGGCGGCGTCGCCGACTGGTTCGCGGTGACCGCCCTGTTCCGCCGACCGCTCGGCCTCCCGATCCCGCACACCGCGGTCATCCCCCGCCAGAAGGCCCGCCTCGGTCGCGCGCTCGGGCGCTTCGTCGCCGATCACGTGTTCACCGAGGCCGAGATCGAGCGCGCGCTGAGACGGCTCGATGCGCCGGGCGTGATCGCGCGCCACCTCTCCGACGACGCGACCCGCGCCGCTCTTGCCTCCCGGCTCGCCTCCGGCGTGCCGATGGCTTTTGCCAGCGTATCCGACGGCAGCGTCGCACGGCTGTTCGGGACGGGGTTGCCGGCCTTGTTCGAGGGCAAGGAGCTTGGGGTCGCGGTCGCGCGCGCGCTTCGCGGCTTGGTCGCCGGCCAGCGTCACCAGGCGATGGTCGGCTTCGTCGTCGCACAGCTTCGCGAGGCCCTGCGTTCGAAGGAGACGCAGCTGCGGGCGCTGATCGAGGATCGGGTGCGCGACCAGGGCGGTCGACTGGTGGGCTGGGCATTGGGCGGATCGATCGCGACGAGGGTCATGCAGGCGATGAACAAGGAGCTCGAGGATCTCGACCCTACGGCGCCGGAGATCGGCGAGGCGGTGGACCGCTGGATCGAGGGACAGATCGCATCCTTCGAGCACGAACCGGGACGGGCGGAAGAACTCGGGCGGCAGATCCGCGCGACGCTCGCGCACGAGACCGTCGCGGACTGGAGTGCCGACGTCTGGGCCCGGCTCCGGGCCGGGGTCGAGCGCGATGCCGCGACGCCGGACGGCCATGTCGCCACCGCAATCGACGACGCGCTCCGCCGTTTCGCGGCGAGGCTGCACTCCGACAACGCGTTCCGCAGTCGGGCCGAGGCGACGCTCGCCTCCTGGCTCGGTCGCGCGCTGCCCGGCGTACGGACGCGGCTCGCTGACTTCATCGGCAGCGTGGTGGCGGGATGGGACGACCGCGCCGCGATCGAGCGGCTGGAGCTTCGGGTCGGGCCGGACCTGCAGTTCATCCGGATGAACGGCACGCTCGTCGGCTTCGCGGTCGGCGCCGTGGTGTTCGCCGTCTTCGGCCCCTGAGGCGGTAGCGGAAATCCGCCAACCGCACCCCATGTGGGGCGGATGAAGCTGTCCGTTCTCGACCAGTCGCCGATCCGGAGCGGCGAAGAGCCCGCCGCCTCGATCCGCGAGACGATCGCGCTCGCGTGCCGGTGCGAGGCGCTCGGTTACGAGCGGTTCTGGGTCAGCGAGCACCACAACTCCCCGTCGGTCGCCGGGAGCGCGCCAGAGGTGCTGCTCGGCGCCATCGCGGCACGGACGAGCCGGATCCGGATCGGGTCCGCCGGCATCATGCTCCCGCACTACGCGAGCCTGAAGGTGGCGGAATGCTTCCGGGTGCTCGATGCGATCGCGCCCGGGCGGATCGACATCGGGCTCGGACGCGCGCCCGGAACCGATCAGGCGACGGCCCTGGCCCTCAATCCGCGCGTCGGCGAGAGCGCCGAGAACTTCCCGCGTCATGTCCAGGAGGTGCAGGCGCTGCTGGCCGGCCAGACGCTCGCGACGCCCTGGGGGGGCGGGATCGCCGCCGAGCCGCGCGGCGCGACCTCGCCCGCGACGTGGATCCTCGGGAGTTCGCTCGGGGGCGCGCAGATCGCCGCCTTTCTCGGGCTTCCCTACTGCTTCGCTTATTTCTTCAGCGACGGGGAAGGAGTCGAGGAGGCGCTGGCGGTCTATCGCGGACGCTTCCGCCCGAGCCCGGCCCTGGAGGCGCCGCACGCCGCGATTGCCGTGTTCGCGCTCGCGGCGCCGACCGCCGACGAGGCCGCCTGGCATCATCTGTCGCGCGAGGCATGGCGGCTCGACCGCGACCGGGGCCAATTCAAGGCGATCGTCCCGCCTGATCTCATGGCAGGCCGGACCCTCACTGCGACCGAGCGGGCTCGGATCGACGCGATGCGGCGCCAAGCCGTGATCGGAACGGGAGCGGATGTGGTCGGGCGGCTTCGGGCGCTGGCCGACGAGTTGGGCGCGGAGGAGATCGCGGTGGTCACCGCCTGCTTCGACCGCGAAGCCCGGGCGCGATCCTACGCGCTGATCGCCGAGGCGGCCGGCCTCTCAGGTTCTGAGCGCGCGAGTTCCGCGTTCCCGGGTCAGGGTCCGGAGCACGCGGGTTCGGCCCCCTCGCACCATCAGGATCGGACGGAGCCGTTAGCGGCGGGGCGCGGCCAGCAGACGGGGCACGAGCGCCAGTAGCGCGAGAACCACAAGCACGGGCAGCGCGAGCAGGGCGAGGCCGACCACGACGATGACGACGGCCGCGACACAGCCGAGTGCGACGACGAGCGCCGGAAGCGCGCCGCGCGGCAGCGCGCGCCAGAACGCGAGGAGACGTGACAGCCTGGTCCGTGGCGCGACGATCGCGCCGTCGAGCGTCATGTCGATCGTGGGCGGTGACGGTGGGGTCCGATCCGGCATGGTGCGGAGATCGGAGGTCGCCCCGGCGATCACAAGAGATCCCGCCCTTGACGCCACGGTCGGAGCGGCACATCTCGGCAATCCGGACCGCAGTGGTCCGGTAGGAGCCGGGTCCGGCGATGCTGCGGTTGTCCCGATTGACCGATTACGCCGTGGTGTTGCTGGTGAAGCTCGGGAACGGCAGTGGGGTCACCACGTCGACCAGTCTCGCGGTGGACACCGGGATCCCGGAGCCGACGGTCGCCAAGGTGCTCAAGGTCCTGGCCGGCGCCGGTCTCGTGCAGTCCCAGCGAGGCGCACGCGGCGGTTACCGGCTGGCCCGTTCGCTCGACGCCATCGCGGTCGGCGACGTCGTCGATGCGGTGGACGGGCCGGTCGCGGTCGCCTGCTGCGTCGACGGATCGGACCTGTCGTGCGCGATCGAGGAACAGTGTCCGATCCGGGGCGGGTGGGACCAGGTCAACGACGCCGTCCGTTCGACATTGAACCAGATTACGCTTGCTCAGATGAGGCTTCGACCCTCCCTGACCGCCGGGGATCTCAAGGCAGCAACCGCCGCTGTCAACCCTGTCGGTTGAAATCAGAAGGACTTCGCGAACAATGCCAGCCGTTGCCGAGACCCTGTCCACCGTCGAGAGCCTCCATGCCGGCGGCTACAAATGGGGTTTCGAGACCGAGATCGACATGGAACTGGCCCCGAAGGGCCTCTCCGATGACACCATCCGCCTGATCTCGGCCAAGAAGGGCGAGCCCGAGTGGCTGCTCGCGTGGCGACTGAAGGCCTTCGCCAACTGGCAGGAGATGACGGAACCGGTCTGGGCGCTGATCGACTATCCGAAGATCGACTACCAGGACGCCCACTACTATGCGGCGCCTCGAAAGAAGGAGGGTCCCAAGTCGCTCGACGAGGTGGATCCCGAACTGCTCCGGACCTACGAGAAGCTTGGCATCCCGCTCCGCGAGCAGGCCATCCTGGCCGGCGTCGTGGCGACGACCGGCGAAGGGGCGGATGGCGACGGCGAGCAGGGACGTCCGCCGATCGCGGTCGACGCCGTGTTCGACAGCGTCTCCGTCGCGACCACCTTCAGGGCCTCGCTGATGGAAGCGGGCGTGATCTTCTGTTCGATCTCGGAGGCGGTGCGGGAGCACCCGGAGCTTGTCAGGCGCTATCTCGGGAGCGTCGTGCCACCGGGCGACAACTATTTCGCGGCCCTGAATTCCGCGGTGTTCACGGATGGCTCCTTCGTCTTCATCCCGAAGGGCGTGCGCTGCCCGATGGAACTCTCGACCTACTTCCGGATCAATGCGAGGAACACCGGGCAGTTCGAGCGCACCCTGATCGTTGCCGAGGAGGGCGCGTCGGTTTCCTACCTCGAAGGCTGCACGGCGCCGCAGCGCGACGAGAACCAGCTCCACGCGGCGGTCGTCGAACTCGTCGCACTCGACGATGCGACGATCAAGTACAGCACCGTTCAGAACTGGTTCCCGGGCGACGGCGAGGGAAAGGGCGGCATCTACAATTTCGTGACCAAGCGCGGCGCTTGTCGCGGCAGGCGGGCGAAGATCTCCTGGACGCAGGTCGAGACAGGATCGGCGATCACCTGGAAATATCCGTCCTGCATCCTGCAGGGCGATGGATCGGTCGGCGAGTTCTACTCGGTCGCGGTGACCAACAATCACCAGCAGGCGGACACCGGCACGAAGATGATCCACATCGGCAAGAACACGACGAGCACGATCGTGTCGAAGGGGATTTCCGCCGGCAAGTCGAACAACACCTATCGGGGTCTGGTGCGTATCCAGCCGAAAGCGTCCGGCGCGCGCAATCACACGCAGTGCGACAGCCTTCTGATCGGCGATCGCTGCGGTGCCCACACGGTTCCCTACATCGAGAACAGGAACCTGACCGCGACGGTCGAGCACGAGGCAACCACCTCGAAGATTGCCGACGATCAGCTGTTCTACTGTCGGCAGCGCGGACTGTCCGAGGAAGAGGCGATCGGCCTGATCGTCAACGGGTTCTGTCGTGAGGTCCTGAAGGAGCTTCCAATGGAGTTCGCCGTCGAGGCGCAGAAGCTGCTCGCGATCAGCCTGGAAGGGAGCGTTGGCTGATGGCGGAAGCGCTGAGGATCGAGGGGCTCGAAGCGTCGATCGAGGGCAAGGGAATCCTCCGTGGCGTCGATCTCGTGGTTCCGCCGGGCGAGGTTCACGCCATCATGGGACCGAACGGTTCCGGCAAGTCGACGCTCAGCTACGTCCTCGCCGGCCACGAGGACTACGAAGTGACCGGCGGGTCGGCCCGCTATGGCGAGCACGACCTGCTGGCGATGGAACCCGAGGAGCGGGCGGCGGCGGGGCTGTTCCTCGCCTTCCAGGCACCGGTCGAACTCCCCGGGGTCAACAACGCGAACTTCATGCGGACGGCGGTGAATGCGGTGCGCCGCGCCCGTGGCGAGCCCGAACTCGACAGCGTCGGTTTTCTCAAGGCCGCGCGCATGGAGCTCAAGCGGCTCTCGATGCCCGACGAGATGCTGAAGCGTGCGGTGAATGTCGGGTTCTCGGGCGGCGAGAAGAAGCGGAACGAGATGCTGCAGCTCGCGATGCTTCGTCCGCGGTTCGCGATCCTCGACGAGACCGACAGCGGCCTCGACATCGACGCGCTTCGGATCGTCGGTGAAGCGGTCAACGTGCTTCGCGGTCCGGACTTCTCTGCGCTCATCATCACGCACCATCAGCGTCTGCTCGACATGGTGGTGCCGGATCGCGTCCACGTGATGGCGCACGGACGGATCCTCCGATCCGGCGGCCCGGATCTTGCTCGCGACCTCGAGCGCGAGGGCTACGGCAAGATCGTCGCAGAGGCGGCATGAGCCAGGTTCTGGAGCAGGCGCCGGCAGTCACCGCGGTCGGCCGTTTCCTCGCGCGGTTCGAAGGGTTGAAGCGTCGACTGCCGGGTGCGATCGCCGAACGTGAAGCGGCGGCCGACCGGCTCCGTGCCACCGGATTGCCGACGGTTGCCGACGAGGATTGGCGTTACACAAGTCTCCGTGGCCTGGATGTGGTCCGCTTCGACGAGGCGCTGACGCCGGTCGGCGAGGACGCGCATTCGGGCACCAGGGGCTCTCCAGCGTCCATGCTCGCCGGTCTCGCGCTGCCCGACGCACCCCGTCTCGTGTTCGTCGATGGCCGCTTCGCGCCGGATCTCTCGACTGCGTCCGCCGCCGGCGTCGTGCCGGACGGGGTCGTGGTCGGGCGGTTTGCGATCGAGCCGCGCTTCGATGGAGCGGCCGCCGGTTCGCCAGAGCCGATGGTGGCACTGAACACGATGCTCGCCGAGGATGGCGTCGTGATCACCGTGAACGATCATGTCGAGGGCGGGACGCTCGTCCTGGTTTCGCTCGGCGCGCACGCCGCGGTTCGTCCCATCGCCTACCACCCTCGACATCGCGTCCGGCTCGGATCGGGCGCTTCACTGGCGCTGATCGAGGTCGTGGTCGGCAGCGGGTCCTACCTGCACAATCCAGTGACCGAGATCACGGTCGAGGAAGGCGCGACCATGGCGCATGTCCGCCTGCAGGACGAGGACCGGTCGGCCTTCCATCTCGCGACCACCTACGTCGATATCGGGGCGGGCGGGACCTATGACAGTTTCGGCCTCAATCTCGGGGGCGCGATCACCAGGACCGAGATCCATGCGAGGCTGACCGGGCCCGACGCGATGGCCCATCTGAACGGCGCGCAGCTTCTCACCGGTCGGCAGCACGCGGATTTCACCACCGTGGTCGGCCACGTCGCACCTCGATGCGGATCGCGCCAGACGGTCAAGAACGTGCTGGCCGGCCATTCGCGTGGCGTGTTCCAGGGCCGGATCGATGTCGCGCGCGAAGCGCAGAAGACCGACGGCTACCAGATGAACCAGGCACTCCTGCTCTCGGAACATGCCGAGATCGACAGCAAGCCGCAGCTCCGCATCCATGCGGATGACGTGAAGTGTTCGCACGGCGCGACGGTCGGCGAACTCGACCACGAGCAGATCTTCTATCTCCGGAGCCGCGGGATTCCGGAGCCCGAAGCACGCGCGATGCTGGTCCGCGCCTTCCTCGCCGAGGCGATCGACCCGATCGCGAACGATGATGGCCGCGCTATGCTGGAGCAGGCGGTGGAACGGTGGTGGGCCCGCGAAGGCGCGGAGGTGGCGGCATGAACGTGATCACGCCGTCTCTCGCCTATCATGCCGATCTCGAGGCACGACGGGCCGATTTCCCGATCCTTTCGGAGCGCGTGCGTGGCAAGCCCCTCGTCTTCCTAGACAGCGCGGCATCCGCCCAGAAGCCGGTGGCGGTGATCGACGCGATGGCGTCGGCGATGCGCTCGCAATACGCGAACGTCCACCGTGGTCTGCACTGGATGAGCGAGCGGACGACCGACGCCTACGAGGAGAGCCGTCGCCTCGTCGCCGACCTCCTCCACGCGTCATCGTCCGACGAGATCGTCTTCACGCGGAACAGCACCGAGGCGATCAACCTCGTCGCCCATTCCTACGGGCGCGGGATCATGAAGCCTGGCGACGCCGTGGTGATCTCGGCGATGGAGCATCACGCCAACATCGTTCCCTGGCAGATGCTTCGCGACGCGCACGGGATCGAGCTCCGGATCGCCCGGATCGATGTCCGGGGCGAGCTGGACATGACGCATCTCGCGTCGCTGCTGCGCGACGGACGGGTCCGGCTCGTCTCGATCACCCACATGTCGAACGTGCTCGGAACCGTGACGCCGGCTTCGCGGATCGCCTCGCTCGCGCACGAAGCCGGCGCGGTGGTGCTGTTCGACGGATCCCAGGCCGTCGTCCATCGCGCGGTGGACGTCCAGGCGATCGGCGCCGATTTCTACGTGTTCACCGGCCACAAGCTCTACGGTCCGACCGGCATCGGGGTCCTCTGGGGGCGGCGTGCGCTGCTCGAGGCGATGCCCCCCGTGATGGGCGGGGGCGACATGATCGCGACTGTCTCGTTCGAGCGTTCGACCTGGGCCGCCATCCCGAACAAATTCGAGGCCGGAACGCCCGCGATCATCGAGGCGATCGGGCTTGGTGCCGCGATCCGCTACGTGACCTCGATCGGTTTCCCGGTGCTCGAAGCCCACGAGGCTTCGCTGGTCGATCACGCGATGGCGCGGCTCTCGGCCGTGGAGGGCCTGGAGATCGTCGGACGTGCGCAGGACCGGGGCGGCGTCGTGTCGTTCACCCTCGATGGCGCGCATCCGCACGACGTCGCGACCCTGCTCGACCTCGACGGGATCGCGGTCCGGGCCGGCAATCACTGCGCCGAGCCACTGATGGGGGTGCTCGGGCTGGCCGGCACGGCACGAGCGAGCTTCGGCCTCTACACGACGCACGGCGAAATCGATGCGCTGGCCGACGGGCTCGCCCGGGTTCGGCGGCGTCTGGCCTGAGGGTTTTGGAAGGAACGCGTCTTGTCGCTCGATCGGTCCCGCGAAACCAGTGACCTGCAGGCGGCATCCGAGGGTGATGCCACCGAGGACGGGCTCTACCACGCGCTCATCCTGGAACGTGCTCGGACACCTCGGCACGGCACACTGCTCGCCTGCCACGACGCCGAGGCGGAAGGAAACAATCCGATGTGCGGCGATCGTCTGACGCTCCGCCTCCGGCGCGAGGCGTCGGGCCGGATCGGGGCCATAGGGTTCGCGGCACGGGGTTGCGCCATCAGTCTGGCGTCCGCAGATCTGATGGCAGACAGCGTCATCGGGCTCGACCGGGACGAAGTGAACGAGCTTGCGTCGCGTTTCGGGTCGATGTTGAGCACGGGACAGGTGCCGGATGATCCGGCATTCGGCCCCCTCCGTGCGCTCCGTGGCGTTCACGCCTACCGGACGCGGACGCGTTGCGCGACGCTTCCCTGGACCGCGCTTGCCGCGGCGCTCGAGATGTCGGCGAAGGACAAGGTCGATGGATGACGAAGGCGCAGCTTCGCCGCCGCGGAATGTCGGGACCTGGACGCCCGATGGAGAGACCCGGCCAGGTTTGAGCGAGGACGAGGTGATCTCGGCGATCGCGACGGTCTATGATCCCGAGATCCCGGTGAATATCTACGAACTCGGCCTGATCTACGCGATCGACCTCCACGCCGACGGACGCGTGAAGGTCGAGATGACGCTGACCGCGCCGGGATGCCCGAGCGCGCAGGAATTGCCGGTGCAGGTACGCGACGCGGTGCTGGGCGTCGAGGGCGTCGCCGGATGCGAGGTCGAGACGGTATGGGATCCGCCCTGGGATCCGAGCCGGATGAGCGACGATGCCCGCTTGTCGCTCAACATGTTCTGAGGAGGGACGACACCATGGAAAGCCTCGACGCCGCCCCGGCGCGACCCGCGCGCCGCGCTTTGCCTCCCCTGATGTCGGTGTCCGACGGAGCCGCCCTGCGCCTTCGCGCGCTCTACGCGGGTGGTCAGGCCGGCAAGCTTCTCCGGATCGCGGTCGGCACGAAAGGCTGCTCCGGTCTCTCCTACGAGATGACGTGGGTCGATGAAGCCGGGCCGGGCGACGAGACCGTGACCGACAAGGGGGTCACCGTCGTGGTCGACCGGAAGGCGACGCTGTTCCTGATCGGGACCGTGATGGACTACGAGACGACGCAGCTCACCTCGGGCTTCACCTTCACGAACCCGAACGAGAAGGGCCGGTGCGGCTGCGGTGAAAGCTTCCACGTCTGACCGGCTGAGCGTGCGTGGGTCGGGGCTGGCGAGGGTCGTTCGCCTATTTGATCCGCAGGCTCGGAGCATCCCATCGCGGACCTTCAGCCGAGGCGGAAGACGCTGACGCTTTCCACCCGCGCCGAGAACAGGAACTGATCGATCGCGCGCGCCCCTTCGAGCGCGTAACCGGCCCGCCGCAACGTGGCGGCGTCCCGTCCAAGCGAGGCCGGGTTGCAGCTCACCGACACCACCGTCGTGGGCCTTGCCGCGGCGATCTCGTCGACCTGACGGCCCGCTCCGCCATGCGGCGGATCGAGCACCACGACCGAGACGTCGCGCATCTCGGACGCCGTGACGGGGGCGCGCGCGAGATCGCGTCTGACGGGATCGACGCGCGTGCCGCCCGAGGCCCGTCGCAGCGTCTCGAAGGCGAGGGCGTCGCCCTCGTAAGCCCGGACCCGCCCACGCGAGGCGAGCGGGAAGGAAAGGGTGCCGCTTCCCGCGTACAGTTCCGCGATCACGGTTCCCGGCCGCAACCGTGAGGGAAGCGCTTCCACCGCGTCGGCGCTGATCGCGGCTTCGGCCGTGGCCACGGCCTGGAGGAATGCGCCCGGTGCTGGCTCGACGGTCTGTCCGCCGAAGGTGACCCGGGGGCGGCGGAGAACGGCGACCGGCTCCGGCGCCATCTCTGGATCGGCCTGCCAGGAGATCCGCGACGCACCGGTCGTCGCGGCGAAGGCCGCCAGCGCCACGCGGTCGCGGGCGCCTGGTTCGCGCCGGGTTCGGAGCAGGAGATCGGGTCCGTCGTCGAGCAGGTTGGCGGCGAGCACCCCGGTTTCGTCCTTCGAGAGCAGGGCGGCGCTCCGGAGCAGGGAACGGAACGGCGCGAGCAGCGAGAACAGTGACGGATGAAGGACGTGGCACTCGGTCATGTCGACGATCTCGCGCGACAGGCGGCGATGCAGTCCGATCACCGGGGCGCCATCGGCGCGACGCGAAAAGGCGAGGATCACGCGGCGCCTGGTCAGCGTCTCGACCTGGACCGCAGGCCGCATCGCGGGCCGATCGAACCCCGCGGCCTCGAGAGCGCCCCGGACCCGTTCCTCCTTCCAGGCGAGCGATGCCGCCCGGTCCCAATGCTGGAGCGTGCAACCGCCGCATCGTGCCGCCAGGGGACAGAGAGGAGTGACCCGCGACGGAGAAGCCTCGAGGATCGCCGAGGCGTGGAGAAGCCGGCCCTGGCCCGACGCCAGGACCGTCTCGCCGGGCAGCGCTCCCGAGACATGACGCCGCACCCCTCCGGCGGAGGCGATCCCGTCGCCTTCCGCCCCGAGACCCTCGATCGCGAGCCTGATCCGCTCGCGTTCAGACGCCGGGATCGACGTCCGCTCGCGTTTCCCGGCCGGCCTCGTCATCGGATTCCGGCTGCGTCTCGGAGCCCGCAGCCTCCGTCGGCGCCGTCGCGGCCTCCGGCGGCGGTGCCTCCTGCACCGGGATATGGACGACCACCGGCTCGGTCGCGGTCGCGGCGGGGAACGGCGCGAGCGCCACCTGGGTCGTGCTTCCGGGCCGATCCGCCGGCGGCGGCGCGGAGGGTGCGGGAAGCACTCGGGCTTCGTCGCGACCGTCCGGATCCGGGCCGCCGTCGGTTCGGTCGCGGCGCGGCAGGAGCATGAAGCCGGGAAGTTCGCCACCGAAGCCGGTCACGGGAGGCCCGAGGTCGTCGCGGCCCCGCCAGGGCTGGCGGGCAGAGCTCGCATCCGTGCGGTCCCGGCGGCCTCGCTCGCGGTCGCGATCCCTGCCCCGATCGCGCTCGGGCGCGTGAGCGGGGCGAACCGGTTCGGCGTCGCGACGTGGTTGCCGCTCTCCCCGCTCGACGGGGTCGCGGCCGCGACGGTTCTGGGGTTCGCGGCCTTCCGGAGCGCCGCCCCGACGGTCTGCCGGTCGACTTGGCTCGCGCCGCTCGTCCGGACGGGACGCGCGTCCTCCGCGGCCTCCCCGGCGGCGCCGGTTCGGGTCGATCTCGGCCCACTCGGCGGTGTCGACACCTTCCACCGCCATGCGCGGGATGGGCGCGCCGATCAGTCGTTCGATGGCGTCCACCAGCAGCCGGTCCTCCGGTCCCGCGACGGTGATCGCGCGGCCGGATCGGCCGGCCCGGCCGGTGCGGCCGATCCGGTGCACGTAGTCCTCGGAGTGGATCGGCACGTCGAAATTGAAGACGTGGCTCAGGCCGCCGATGTCGATCCCGCGCGCGGCCACATCGCTGCAGACCAGGAGCTGGATTTCGCCTGCCTTGAAGCGTTCGAGGGTGGCGAACCGGACCGATTGTGCGAGATCGCCGTGAAGGGCGCCGGCCGAGAACCCGTGCTTCACCAGCGAGCGCGTCAGGATGTCGACGTCGCGCTTGCGGTTGCAGAAGATGAGCGCGTTGCCGAGCTCCTGGCGGCGCAGCAGGGCGCGGAGCGCGCGCCGCTTGTCGGGCTCGTCCACCAGCACGAGGCCGGCTTCGATGTTGGACGCCACGGTCGCCGAGCGGGTGACCGAGATCTCCTTCGGATTGCGCAGGAAGGCATCGGCGAGACGCCTGATCTCGGGCGCCATGGTCGCCGAGAAGAAGAGCGTCTGGCGCATCGGCGAGACCAGCGAGACGATCCGCTCGACATCGGGAATGAACCCCATGTCGAGCATCCGGTCGGCTTCGTCGATCACCAGGATCCGCGTGTCGTTCAGCAACAGGCCGCCGCGTTCGAAGAGATCCAGCAGGCGTCCCGGCGTCGCGATCAGGACGTCGACGCCCCGGTCGAGCGCGTCCCTCTGGTCCGACATCGATTCGCCGCCGATCAGCAGCGCATGGGTCAGCTTGAGGTGGCGGCCGTAGTCGACGAAGTTCTCGGCGACCTGGAGTGCCAGCTCACGGGTGGGTTCGAGGATGAGGCTCCTCGGCATGCGCGCACGGGCGCGCCGGTCGGCCAGGATCTCCAGCAGCGGAAGAGTGAAGCCCGCCGTCTTGCCGGTGCCGGTCTGCGCGACGCCGAGCACGTCGCGACCCATCAGCACGTAGGGGATCGCCTGTTCCTGGATCGGCGTCGGGTGGAGGTAGCCTTTCTCCTCGACGGCGCGGACGATCGGTTCGGACAATCCGAGCTCGGAGAACAGCGGCCGCGGATCGGCGTCAGGCAGATTTCCGCCCGCCTCCGCCAGCTCGGACGCGATCTCGTCCGGGGGCGTCTCCTCGTCCGCTGTGATCCCGTCCGGTTCGATCACGCCGTTGTCGACCACCTCCCCGCCTGCGGCTCCGCTCACATGCATGGTGTCGGGCTGATCAGTCCCTTCCTCCACGGTCGGGGGAGCCGGACGCTGAGGCGCCGGCGATGGGGTGGAGCCTGTGTCGTCCAAATGGATCCCGATCTCGATGGCGTTGATGCGTCCGATCGATCCGCGGATGGCGACATCGAACCCGAACAGGGAAACGCCATTCCCGGAACGGCCGTGGCTCGCGCGCCGAGAGGGGCACGCCGCTCGCGGCGGGATATCCGCATCGGCTCCGCAAATGTCAAGCAAGCGCGACCGAGAGTCCGTTCGGTCGTCGGGCGAAACCCCCGAGGGCCGGTCCTCGTAATCAGGCGGATCGTTTGCCGAGGAAGGGGATGCTTCGTGTCGTATGTGCCGCTCGCCATCGAGGACTACGCCCTGATCGGCGATTGCCGGAGCTGCGCCCTGGTCGGCCTGAACGGATCGATCGACTGGCTGTGCTGGCCGCGATTCGATGCGCCGGCCTGCCTGGCCGCCCTGCTCGGCAGTGACGACAACGGACGTTGGCTCATCGCCCCCGAGAGCGGCGTGACCCGTGTCTCGCGAAGCTATCGCGACGATGGGATGGTGCTGGAAACCGTGTTCGAGACCGGCACCGGCGCGGTCGCGGTCATCGACTTCATGGCGATGGACGTACCGGATCCGGTCCTGGTGCGGATCGTCGAGGGCCGGCGCGGCACGGTCCGGATGCGCATGGAGCTCGGACTGCGTTTCGATTACGGCAACTCGATCCCCTGGGTCACGCGGGTGCCTGACGGGGACGGCGTGGTCGCGATCGCCGGCCCGTCCCTCGTGTCGTTCCACAGCGCGGTTCGGCTCCATGGCCGCCGGATGCGGACCGTCGCGGATTTCGAGGTCGGCGAGGGAGCCTCGCTTCCCTTCACGCTCGCGTGGCGCGCGTCCCATCTTCCGCCGCCCGCCCCCGTCGACGCCGGGGCGCTGCTCGCGGGCACCGCCCGCTTCTGGAGCGAATGGGCCGGCAGGCTGACCTGGGACGGGCCCCATGAGCGGGAGGTCCGACGTTCGCTTCTGACGCTCAAGGCGATGACCTTCTCGGAAACCGGCGGCATCGTGGCCGCGGCCACGACGTCGCTCCCGGAACAGCTCGGCGGCCCGCGCAACTGGGACTACCGCTACTGCTGGCTGCGCGACGCGACGCTCACGCTGTTCGCGCTGATGAGCGGCGGCTACTACGAGGAGGCGCGGGCTTGGCGCGACTGGCTTCACCGCTCCGTCGCCGGAGATCCGGCGCAGATCCAGATCATGTATGGCCTCGGCGGCGAGCGGCAGCTCCTGGAATGGAGCGTTCCATGGCTCGCGGGATACCAGGGCGCCGCGCCCGTCCGGATCGGCAACGCGGCCTCGGCCCAGCTCCAGCTCGACACCTATGGCGAGGTGATCGGGGCGTTGCACCAGTCCCGGGTGGGCAGTCTGAAGGAGCCGAGACACGGCTGGTCGCTCCAGCGGAGCATGGTCGAGCACCTGGAGCGCGTCTGGTCGGAGCCCGACGAGGGAATGTGGGAGGTGCGCGGCGGCCGCAAGAACTTCGTCGCGTCCAAGGCCTTCTGCTGGTTCGCGTTCGACCGTTCGATCGCGGACGCGGAGCGCTTCCACCTGCCGGCACCGCTGGACCGGTGGAAGAAGCTGCGGGACGAGATCCACCGGAATGTCTGCGAGCAGGGGTTCTCGGTCGAGAAGAACAGCTTCAAGCAGAGCTACGAGCACGACGGTCTCGACGCGAGCCTGCTGCTGCTGCCGATCATCGGCTTCCTGCCGCCCGAGGACCCGAGGATCCTCGGCACGATCGCGGCGGTCGAGCGCGAGCTCGTCGAAGACGGCTTCGTGCTTCGCTACCGGACCGAGGAGGGCACGGACGGCCTGCCGGGCGGCGAGGGTGCTTTCCTCGCGTGCTCGTTCTGGCTGGTGGATGCCTGGGCGATGACCGGTCGGATGGAGGAGGCGGAGGCCCTGTTCGGCCGGCTGCTGGCGCTGGCCAACGATGTCGGGCTGCTCTCGGAGGAGTACGATCCGGCGGCGAAGCGACTGGTCGGCAATTTTCCTCAGGCGTTCTCGCACCTTGCGCTGATCAGCAGCGCGGCCCGGCTCCGGGACGTCGCTCGCGACCGCGACACGAAGCCGCGCGGCTGATCACGACGCCGGCAGCTCGACGGTGAAGACCGTGCCCTCGCCAAGCACCGATCGGCAGTCGACGGAGCCGCCGAGCCGGCGCACCTGCGCACGAACGAACGCCAGGCCGATGCCGTCGCCCTTCTGGTCCTGGGCGCCGGCACGACGGAAGAGCTCGAACACCCGGTCGAGATCCTTGGCCGCGATGCCTCGGCCGTTGTCGGCGACGTCGATCAGGATCCGGTCAGCTTCCTTTCTCCCGGCGATCCGGACCAGGCCGGAACGCCCCGGGCGAAGATACTTGATCGCGTTCTCGACCAGGTTGGTCAGGATCTGCTCGACCGCGAGCCGGTCGGCGGTCAGGGCGGGGAGTTCGCCGTCGATCTCGATCCGGGCATCGCGCTCCTGGCACTGGTGGGCGAGGCTCGCGGCGATCTCGGCGACCATCGTGCCGAGATCGATCCGCTCCGACTGGAAAGCCCGGCGCCCTTCTCGGGACAGTTTGAGGATCGCGGCGATCAGCCGGTCCATCTTGGAGGTGGACTGGAGAATGAAGTCGAGGCTCTCGCCGATGTCGCGGTCGAGTTCGGCCGGACGCGGCCCGAGGGCCGCCTGGCTCGCCGGATCGAGCCTGCCGAGCATCGAGGAGAGCTCGCGCTGCAGAACGCGGAGTTCGTTGGCGAACCCCATGATGTTGACGAGTGGCGCCCGGAGATCGTGGCTGACGATGTAGGCGAAGCGCTGCACCTCCTCGTTGGCGGTCCGCAGCGCCTCGGTCCGGGCGTCGACGATCGCCTCGAGGTTCGCGTTGGCGTGCGAGAGCGCCTGGTGTGCGCTGCGGAGCTCAGCGGTCCGCTCGGCCACCCGCTGCTCCAGCTCGGCGGTGAGTTCCCGGAGCGCGGTCTCGGTCCGGTGCAGGCGGCTCACGTCGACGTGGAAGCCGATCCATTCCCGGATCTCTCCCCTGGGGTCGAGGATCGGGATCGCGCGGACGCTCATCGGCACGTGGACGCCGTCAGCCCGACGGAGGCGGTGCTCGATCTCGTAGAGGGAGCCGGTCGAATGCGCATGCTGCCAGGCCGCCTCGGTCGAGGCCCGATCGTCCGGATGCACTGCATCCAGCCACCCGTTTCCCGCGTGGGCGGCGAAATCCTGGCCGGTGAACGCCATCCAGCCTTCCTGTTCGGTCTCGAAGCGGCCGGAGGGCGGAAGGGACCACGTGATGGCCGCGACGGCCTCGACGAGGGAGCGGAAGCGCTGCTCGAAGCGGCGAAGGTCCCCGGACTGTCTGAGCCGGTCCTGCTCCACGTCCTCGCGATCCTGGATGTCGATGCAGACGCCGATCCACTCCCGCACCCCGCCCCCGGTGTCGAGGACCGGGGCGGCGCGCACGTCGAAGCGCCGGTAGGTCCCGTTGCCGATGCGGAGCCGGTAGGTGGTCCGGAACGGCGCCCGACGCGCGAGCGAGCGAGCCCATCCGTCGGTGGTCGGGGTCCGGTCGTCCGGGTGGATGGCGTCGAGCCAGCCGAAATCGCGGATCTCGGCCTCGGTCTGGCCGGTGATCGCGAGCCAGCGCGGCATGTGGACGTCGCGTCCGTCGGCGCTGGTCACGAAGACGATCTCGGCGATCGCGTCGGCGAGCGCCCGGAACCGGTCGGCCTCGCGCCCGTCGCGCGCAGGGTCGGAGGCAATCTCCGTGAGGCGCAGCGTCATCGGGTGCCGCTCATCGGGGAAAGTAGCCGAGCGAGGCCACGAGGATCGTCGCCGCCCCGAGTGCCAGGTCGGTGATCAGGAGGCCGCGGACGCTGTCGAACATCGCCGCGGTCGGGCGGATCGCCCGGCGGAGGCGCCGATACGGCCCGAACACGGTCCAGACGAAGACGAGCGCCATCAGGATTCCGAGCGCCTGCATGGTGTTCACGAACCATGGCGCATGCGCGAACCCGCCTTCCTTGCCGATCAGCATCGCCCAGCCGGTGATGAGCACGATCGGCATGACGTGCCAGACGAGGCGGAAGAAACGCCGGAGCGTCTGCAGATGGACGTTCATCCGGGGCGTGGGGTCGAGCAGCCCGAGGCTTCGGCGGATCACGAAGAGCGCGTATGCCATGCCCCCGACCCAGACGGTCATCGCGCTGATGTGGAGCGCGAGAACAACGCCCCAGATCGCCTGGGCGAGAGTAAGGTCGGGAGGAGACATGCGGAGCGGCTTCCTCGGAGGGGGACGATGAACGGACGCGGGCGCGAGGTCCTGTCGCCGGCCGAGATGGGCGAGGCGGACCGGCTGGCCGCGCGCTCGATACCATCGGCGGCCCTGATGGAGAATGCCGGCCGGGCGGTCGCCCGTGCGGCCTTCCGGCGGTTCGGGCCCGGGCGGACGCTGGTACTGTGCGGTCCGGGGAACAACGGCGGTGACGGCTACGTCGCGGCGCGCCTCCTCGCCGCCCGGGGATGGCCGGTCACCGTCGCCCAATGGAAGCGCGTGCGCGACGGAACCGACGCGGAACGGGCCGCCGGGCGCTGGCGCGGCCGGACCGTCGCGATCGACGGGTCCGGGGACGTCGTCGCGCTGGCGGCACGGGCGGATCTGGTGGTGGACGCGCTGTTCGGCGCGGGGCTTCGGCACCCGCTCGAGGACCCGCTCGCCGCGGTCCTCGCGCGGGGGCGGCGCGTGCTGGCGGTGGATCTCCCGAGCGGGCTCGACGGCGCGACCGGGATGCCGCGCGGCGCGGTGCGGCCGTCGGACGCCACCGTCACCTTCTTCCGGCCGAAACCCGGTCATCTGCTGGAGCCCGGACGGACGCTCTGCGGCGCCCTCACGGTGGCCGACATCGGTCTGCCGGAGGATGTGCTCGGCGGGATCGGCGTCCGGACCTGGCACAACGGACCAGGTCTGTTCCGGCTCCGGAGCGCGGGAACGTCCGACCACAAGTATGCGCGCGGGGTCGTCGCGGTCTGCGGTGGTGCGGCGATGAGCGGGGCGGCCCTGCTCGCAGCCGAGGCGGCGCGGCGCGCCGGGGCGGGTCTCGTCCGCCTGGCCGCGCTCGGCGGCGCCGCGACGGTCCGGAACGCGGAGCCGGGCCTGATCGTGGACGAGGGACCGCTCTCCGAGATGCTCGGTGACCGGCGTCGCGGGGTCTGGGTGTGCGGACCGGGGTTGACCGCGGAGGAAGCGGCGGCCTGCCTCTCGCTGCTGCTCGGGGCGCCGGTGAAGCTGGTGGTGGATGGTGGGGCACTCACGGTCCGGTCCGGTGATCCCGGGGCGCTCCGGGGTGCGGCGGTCCTGACGCCGCATGACGGCGAGTTCGGCAGGCTGTTCGGCGGACCGGGCGAGGACCGGCTCGGGGCGGCGCGCGCGGCGGCCTCGCGGACCGGAGCGGTGGTGGTGCTGAAAGGGGCATCGACGGTGATCGCGGCGCCGGACGGCCGCGCCGCGATCAACACGCACGCGACGCCGGCGCTCGCGACCGCGGGTTCGGGAGACACGCTCGCGGGCGTGATCGCAGCGATGCTCGCGAACGGGCTCGATCCCTTCGAGGCCGCCGCCGCGGGGGTCTGGCTGCACGGCGATGCGGCGCGCCGCGCGGGGCCGGGCCTGATCGCGGAGGATCTGGCGGACCATCTCGCGGCGGCGCTCGACGCGGCGCGGGAAGCGGAGTAAAGGCGCCGCTCCGAACGCGCCCGTGCGGGCGTGGTGGAATGGGCAGACACGCCGGATTTAGGTTCCGGTGGCGCAAGCCGTGGGGGTTCAAGTCCCTCCGCCCGCACCAGCCTGCCGGTCCGCAGCGTCGGTCCACCGTCGTCATCCGAGGATCCCGAGACACGCCATGCTGGTCACCGAGACGCTCAACGAGGGCCTGAAGCGCGGTTTCGACGTGACGCTGCCGGCCGACGAACTCGCGACCCGCGGGGAGGCGAGGCTGGCGGAACTCGGACGCGGCCTTCGCCTGCCGGGCTTCCGTCCCGGCAAGGTTCCGCTCTCGGTGGTCCGCCAACGCTACGGAACGGCGGTCCGGGCCGAGATCGTCGAGAAGAGCGTGTCCGAGGCGACCGAGAAGCTTCTCGGCGAGCGCGGGTTCCGACCCGCGACCGAGCCGAAGGTCGGGCTCAAGGACGAGCAGGCTGCGGTCGAGCCCGGCCGCGATCTCGCCTTCACGGTGGAGCTCGAGCTGCTGCCGGAGATCGCGATCCCGGATCTCGGCGCGATCACGCTGGAGCGGCTGGTCTCGACGCCCGGCGACGAGGTGATCGACCAGGCGCTGGAGGAGATCCGGAAGCGCAACCGGACCTTCGAGGACGTGACCGAGGAGCGGCCGGCGACGACCGGAGACGTGGTGGTGACGGACTTCGTCGGCACGATCGAGGGAACGGCGTTTCCCGGCGGCACCGCGACCGACATCTCGGTCGAGGTCGGCGGCGACGGGTTCATTCCCGGCTTCACGAGCCAGCTCGAAGGGGTGCTGGTCGGCGAGCAGCGGACCATTCACGTGAACTTTCCGAACGACTATGCGGCCACCGAACTCGCGGGCAAGCCGGCCGAGTTCAAGGTGACGGCGAAGGCCCTGAAGCGGGCGGTCGAGCCGACGCTGGACGACGCGCTCGCCCAGGCGATCGGTTTCGAGGACCTGGCGCGGGTGCGTCATGCGGTGCGCGAGCAGATGCTGGCCGAGTACCGGCAGATGTCACGGCTCCGGATCAAGCGCGAACTGCTCGACAAGCTCTCCGCGGAGGCGACCTTCGAGGCGCCGGTGTCGATGGTGGAGGCCGAGTTCCGGCAGATCTGGGACCGGATCGAGCAGGAGCGGAAGGCCGGCCGGCTCGACGAGGAGGATCGGACAAAGGACGAGGAGACGCTCCGGGCGGAATACCGCGCGATCGCCGAGCGGCGGGTGAGGCTCGGGCTTCTCCTGGCCGAGATCGGTCGGGCGAACGCGATCCAGGTCGGCGCCGACGAGATGGCGCGCGCGGTTCGATCGGAAGCGCAACGGTACCCGGGGCAGGAGCAGCAGGTGCTGAAGTTCTTCCAGGCGAACCCGCGGGCCGCCGATACGCTGCGCGGGCCGATCTACGAGGACAAGGTGGTCGACTTCGTCCTCGAGCTCGCCCAGGTGACGGAGCGCGAGGTCCCGGCCGAGACGCTGGCGGAGATGCCCGACGTGGACGGAGGATCCGACGCCGATCCCCGGGCTGAGTACGATGCCCGGTCTGACGGCGAGTCTGCACCCGAGGCGGATGCCAGGACGGAGGCCGACGGTCCCGAGGCGACCCGGGTGCCGGACGACGAACTGGCCGAAGGGCATCCCTCGTAAACTCCGCTTCGTGGTCTATGTTTCCCAGCTGGCACGGGGCATGATCTCCCGGCCCAAGCTCGAGGCTTCCATGCGCGACCGCGATCCCATCGAGATCTACAACAATGCTCTCGTGCCCATGGTGGTCGAGCAGACCTCTCGGGGCGAGCGGGCGTTCGACATCTATTCGAGGCTGCTGCAGGAGCGGATCATCTTCCTGACCGGTCCCGTGTACGACCAGGTGGCGTCGCTGATCTCGGCGCAGTTGCTCTACCTCGAGAGCGTGAACCCGTCGAAGGAGATCTCCTTCTACGTGAACAGCCCCGGCGGGGTGGTCTCGGCCGGCCTCGCAATCTACGACACGATGCAGTACATCAGGAGTCCCGTGAGCACGGTCTGCATCGGCATGGCCGCCTCGATGGGGTCGCTGCTGCTGGCGGCGGGCGAGAAGGGCAAGCGGTTCGCGCTGCCGAATGCCCGGATCATGGTGCACCAGCCCTCGGGTGGGGCACAGGGCCAGGCGAGCGACATCGAGATCCAGGCCCGAGAGATCCTCTACCTGCGACGCCGACTGAACGAGATCTACGAGACGCACACCGGGCAGACGCTCGAGCAGATCGAGCAGAAGCTGGATCGGGACACCTACATGTCGGCCGACGAGGCGGCGTCCTTCGGACTGATCGACGAGGTGGTCCGGAAGAAGGCGGCGGACGACGAGCGCCGAACCTAGGACCGCCTCGCGGGTTGACCGCCCCCGGTCTCGCGACCGGGCGCCTCACGCTTGTCATGCCACGCCGCCAGAGGCAGCATGACGGACCGATGACGCTCCTGGGCCAACCCGGGAGGCCCGGCACTGGCCGGGGCAGGAGCAACGATGAGCAAGTCCGGAGACAGCAAGAACACCCTCTACTGCTCGTTCTGCGGCAAGTCGCAGCACGAGGTCCGCAAGCTGATTGCCGGACCGACGGTGTTCATCTGCGACGAGTGCGTCGAGCTCTGCATGGACATCATCCGTGAAGAGCACAAGACCCACCTCGTGAAAAGCCGGGACGGGGTGCCGACTCCGAAGGAGATCTGCAAGGTCCTCGACGACTACGTGATCGGCCAGAGCCACGCGAAGAAGGTCCTCTCGGTCGCGGTGCACAACCACTACAAGCGCCTCGCGCACGGACAGAAGAACAACGACGTCGAGATCGCGAAGTCGAACATCCTCCTGGTCGGACCGACCGGATCGGGCAAGACGCTGCTGGCACAGACGCTGGCGCGGATCCTCGACGTGCCGTTCACGATGGCGGATGCGACGACGCTGACCGAGGCCGGTTACGTCGGCGAGGACGTCGAGAACATCATCCTGAAGCTGCTGCAGTCGGCCGACTACAACGTCGAGCGGGCGCAGCGCGGCATCGTCTACATCGACGAGGTCGACAAGATCAGCCGCAAGTCGGACAATCCGTCGATCACCCGCGACGTGTCCGGCGAGGGTGTCCAGCAGGCGCTGCTCAAGATCATGGAGGGGACCATCGCCTCGGTCCCGCCGCAGGGAGGGCGGAAGCACCCGCAGCAGGAGTTCCTCCAGGTCGACACGACCAACATCCTGTTCATCTGCGGTGGCGCCTTCGCGGGGCTCGAGAAGATCATCGGATCGCGCGGAAAGGGGTCGGGGATCGGCTTCGGGGCCGACGTGAGAGGGCCCGACGAGCGGCGGGCCGGGGCGATCCTGCACGAGGTCGAGCCCGAGGATCTTCTGAAGTTCGGGCTCATTCCCGAGTTCATCGGTCGTCTGCCCGTCGTGGCGACACTCGAGGACCTGGACGAGGCGGCGCTGATCGAGATCCTCACCAAGCCGCGGAACGCGCTCTCCAAGCAGTACGCCAGACTGTTCGAGATGGAGGGGGTGAAGCTGTCGTTCACCGAGGAGGCGCTGCGCTCGGTGGCGATCCGGGCGATCGCCCGGAAGACCGGCGCCCGCGGGCTTCGCTCGATCATGGAGGCCATCCTGCTCCCGACGATGTTCGACCTTCCGGGACTGGAAGGGGTCGAGGAGGTGGTGATCAATCGGGAGGTGGCCGAGAGCAAGGCGCAGCCCGTGTTCGTCTACGGCCAGGAGAAGGTGGTCGAACAGAGCGCCTGACCTCGATCGCGAGGCGAGGGGCCGGCCGGTCCCTTGTGCGGGATGCCGGTCCCGACGATATGGGTTCGGTCGAGCGAGCGGCCGGAGCTCGGTCGACGAGTTCCTGACCGGGCGCCGTGCCGATCATCGGGCGGTTCTCGCGTTGGCTGTCCATCAGGAGGTCATCCATGACTGACGAAACCGAGAGCCGGGCTGCTGAGCCGGCCGGTGCCGAACCGATGGCGGTGCTCCCGCTGCGGGACATCGTGGTCTTTCCGCACATGATCGTGCCGCTTTTCGTGGGTCGCGAGAAGTCGGTTCGCGCGCTCGAGGCGGTGACGAAGGACGACAAGCAGATCCTGCTGGTCGCACAGAAGAACGCGGCACAGGACGACCCCGGCGCGGACGACATCTATCGGGCCGGGACGATCTCCACGATCCTCCAGCTGCTCAAGTTGCCGGATGGCACAGTCAAGGTCCTGGTCGAGGGCCAGCGCCGGGCCCGCATCACCGGCTTTACCCAGACCGACAGCCATTTCGAGGCAACCGTCGAGGGGGTCCCGGAAAGTGTCGGGGAGGATGTTCCGGAAGTGGAGGCGCTCGGCCGCACCGTCGTCGGGCAGTTCGAGCAATATATCAAGCTCAACAAGAAGATCGCACCCGAGGTCCTGGTCTCGCTGAACCAGATCGACGAGCCGTCGAAGCTCGCAGACACGATCGCGAGCCATCTGACGCTCAAGATCTCCGACAAGCAGGAGCTGCTCGAGACCGAGAAGGTTGCCGAACGGCTCGAGCGTGTGTTTGCGCACATGGAAGCCGAGATCGGCGTTCTCCAGGTGGAGAAGCGCATCCGGAACCGCGTCAAACGTCAGATGGAGAAGACGCAGCGCGAGTATTATCTCAACGAGCAGATGAAGGCGATCCAGAAGGAGCTCGGCGAGGGCGA
>CAXUBX010000046.1:0-24797 GCA_964249405.1 uncultured Acetobacteraceae bacterium
CCGCCCGCTCCGCCCCGGCTCACTCCGGCGCGGTCTGAAGGCCGAGCGACGTGCAGTATCAGGCCCTCCACCACGCCTTCTGGAACACCGGGACCTTCTGGGTCACGGTCGCGGTGCTGCTGTTCCTCGCCGTGTTCGGTGGCCGGATCGTGCGCGGCGTGCTGGCCGGCGTCGATGCGCGGGCGGACGGGATCCGCCGCGAGATCGACGAGGCGCAACGGCTACGCCGCGAGGCCGAGGAGATGCTCCGCGACGCCGAGCGCCGGCAGGCCGAGACGCTGGACACCGCCCGCCGGATGACCGAGGAGGCCGAGGCGCGCGCCCACCGGCTCGCCGCCACCCTCGCCCGCGACGCCGAGGAGACCGCGTCGCGACGCGAGCAGGTCACCGCCGAGCGGATCCAGGCGGCGTCGGGCGCCGCCGTGAAGGAGGTCCGGGACGCCGCGACCGCTCTCGCGGTCGAGGTGTCGGCACGACTGCTGCGCGAGATGCTGGGCGAGGCGGACGACCGCTCCTCGATCGACCACGCCGTCGCCAGCCTCCCGACCGCGCTCGGCCGCGGCCGGGAAGCGGCCTGAAGCGCGCCCCGGCGTCCGTCCAGGCCCGATCTCTCGCATGCCGCGACTCTCCCTGATCGTCCCCGTGCTGAACGAGGCTGACAACGTCGCCGCCGCCGCCGCCGAGATCGCGGCGGCGCTCGCCAACATCGGCGAATACGAGGTCATCTTCGTCGATGACGGCAGCACCGACGGCACCGCCGAGCGGATCGTCGAGGCCAGGCGCACGATGGCGCAGATCCGGGTGCTCCGGCACCGGGAACGGGCGGGCAAGAGCGCCGCACTCCGCACGGGCGTGCTCGCCGCCCGTGCCGACTGGATCGCGACGATCGACGGCGACCGCCAGGACGACCCGACGCAGATCCCGTTCATGCTCGACGTCGCCGAGCGGGCGGGGCCGCCCTGGCCGGTAGTGATCGGCGTGCGCCTCGACCGGCGCGACGAGAGCTCGAAGCGGGTCGCCACCAGGATCGCGAACGGGATCCGGCGGCGGATCCTGAAGGACGACTGTCCGGACACGTCGAGCCCGACCAAGGTGTTCCGGCGCGACGACTATCTCCGGCTGCCGTTCTTCGACGGCCAGCACCGGTTCCTGCCCGCCCTGTTCCAGTACGAAGGCAGGCGTGTCGAGCTCCGCCCGGTCGGCCACCGCCCGAGGGTCGCGGGCGTGTCGAAATACAACAATTTCCAGCGCGCCCTGGTCGGCGTCTGGGACCTGGTCGGCGTCGTCTGGCTCCGCAC
The DNA here is from genome assembly GCA_964249405.1 of uncultured Acetobacteraceae bacterium. GTDB lineage: Bacteria > Pseudomonadota > Alphaproteobacteria > Acetobacterales > Acetobacteraceae > CAXTPV01. The sequence continues at coordinate 1,299 of CAXUBX010000046.1, forward strand.
GCGGACGACGCGGCCGACCGGGGTCGCGGAGCTCTGAGCGGCGCCCGCCTCGCCTTCGGCTCCCGTCTCGCCGCCGGTCCCCGTCGCACCGCACTCCTCGCCGCGCTCGCCTTCCTGATCCTGCTGCCCGGCCGGGTCGCGACCCCGCCGCTCGACCGCGACGAGAGCCGCTATCTCGAGGCGACGTCGCAGATGCTCGCCACCGGCAACTTCGTCGATGTCCGCTTCCAGGATCAGCCGCGCTACCTGCAGCCGGCGGGGATCTACTGGCTGGAGGCGATCGCGGTGGAAGGGGCGCGGATCGTCGCCGGGTCGGACGCGCCGCGTCATCAGGCCTGGGCGTACCGGATCCCCTCGCTGCTTGCCGGCGTCGCCGACGTGCTGCTGACCGCGTCGCTCGGAACGGCGCTGTTCGGCGCCGATGCCGGGCTGCTGGCCGCCATCGTGCTCGCGGTCTCGGTGCTGTTCAACGTCGAGGGCCGGATGGCGACCATCGACACGGTGCTGCTGACCGCGGTGCTGGTCGCCGAGCGGGCCCTGCTCGCGGCCTTCAAGGACGGGATCGCGGGACGCGCGACGCCGCGCCGGACCGGCCTCGTGTTCTGGGCGGCGATCGGGTGCGGACTGATGCTGAAGGGCCCGGTGATCCTGATCCCGGTGTTCGGGACGCTGATCGCGCTGCTGGTCACCGGCCGCTCGCTCGATCTGTGGCGCCGGCTCCGGCCCCGGTCGGGGATCGTGCTCGCCCTGCTGATCGTGCTGCCCTGGAGCGTCGCGATCCTGGTGGTCAGCCACGGGACGTTCTTCGCGCGCGCGATCGGGACCAACCTGCTCGACAAGGTCGCGACCGGGCAGCAGGCGCACGGCGCGCCGCCCGGAACCTACCTCGCCATGTTCCTCGCCTCGTTCTGGCCCGGGTCGCTGTTCGCGGCGCTCGCCATCCCGTTCGCCTGGACCTGGCGGCGCGAGAACGCGGTGCGGTTCGCGCTCGCGGCCATCCTGCCGGACTGGGTCGTCTACGAGCTGATCGCGACCAAGCTGCCGCACTACGTGCTGCCGGCGTTTCCCGCGATCGCCTGCCTCACGGCCGCCTCGCTGCTCTCGCCGGTCGCCTGGCGGGGCGCGGTCGCGCGGATCGCGGCGCTGTTCTACGGGGCGCTCTGGCTGGTCGCGGGGCTCGTCTTCGCCTGCGCCGGGCCGGTGCTGCTATGGCGCCTGCAGGGCGAGATCTCGCCCGTCGCGACCGCGGCCTCCGCGGGTGCCGCGAGCCTGATCGTGGCCAGCGCCTCCCTCCTCGGCCGTCGCAGGAGGCTTCGGGCCTTCGCCGCCGCGGGAGGATCCGCCCTGATCCTGTATGCGTCGCTGTTCCTCGCCGTCATTCCTCGGCTCGATGCGATCTGGCTCAGCCCCCGCATCGCCGAGACGGTCGCGATCGTGCGCCCGTGCCCCGACAGCGTGCTCGCCTCCGTGTCGTTCAGCGAGCCGAGCCTCGTGTTCCTGGTCGGCCGGAACACGAAGCTGCTGCCGGCGGCGTCCGCGGCCCGCTTCCTCGCGGCCGATCGCGCCTGCGGCCTGGCCCTCGTCGGCCGCCGCGACGAGCGCGCCTTCCACGCTGCGCTCGCGATTCCCGTCCGCGCGCTCGCGACGATCGACGGCATCAACTACTCGACCGGCCGGCGCCTCCATCTCACGCTCTGGACGGCGAGCCCGCGCGCATGATCGCGCCCCGCGTCGCCGCGATCCCGTCGATCCTGGCGGCGCTGCTTCCCGCCGCTCCCGCGGTCGCGTCGGAGGGCACCGCGCGTCCGGTCCGCTTCGAGGCGGTGCTGACCGCGAGCGGCACCGGCGGCGGGCGTGCCGCGGTGGCTGCCCTGCACGACGCGGCGGCGCACGGGCTCGACACGCGCGTGCTGCGTTTCGTCCCGCGCGGCAGGTCGCTCGCGCTGACGCTCGCGATCGACGGCGCGCACGAGGCGGACGTCCGCGCCGCCGCCTCGGAGGCGGTGGCCTCGGGCATGCGCCTCGTGTCCGTCCGACCCGTAACGCCGCCGACCGAGGACGCGATCCGGCGCATGCTCAAGCGACTCGCCTCGAAAGGACCTGCGCGATGACCGATCCTGCCCTCGTCGATTTCCTCCTCGCGGCGCGGCGAAGCGGGAGTTTCGCCCGCTGCCCGCCCGAGGCGCGTCCGGCGGACGCGGCGGCGGCCGACGCGATCCAGGACCTCGTGGCCTCGCGGCTGGTGCCGACGGACGGGCCGATCGTCGGCTGGAAGGTCGGCGCGCCGTCCCCGGACGCCGAGCCGAGTGCCGCGCCGCTGCATGCCGCGACGGTGTTCGCGGGGCCGCCCGGACCGGCACGCCACGGCCTCCGCCTGGTGGGCGCCGAGGCGGAGCTCGCCTACCGCTTCGACCGGGCGCCCTCGATCCGGAACGGCGTCTGCTCGCCCGATGCGGTCGCCGAGGCGATCGGCGCGGTCCATGTCGCGATCGAGATCCTGGACACCCGCTTCGAGGCGATCCCGGACGACGCGCTGCTCGCGCGCGCCGACCAGGCGAACCACGGCGCGCTGATCGTCGGCCCGGGACGTCGCGACTGGCGACGCATCGTGCCGCTCGAAACCCGCGTGACGCTCTCGCTCGACCGCCGCGCCGCGGTGTCGCACCACGGCGGCAACCGGGCGGGCGATCCGCTCCGGCTGCTCGCCTGGCTGGCCGGACACGCGGCCCGGCGCGGCTGGCCGTTGCACGCCGGCATCGTGGTGACCACCGGATCGACCACCGGAACCGTGTTCGTCGACCCGGAGGTCTCGATCGAGGCGTCGTTCGAGGGTCTGGGGGCGCTCGCCCTGCCCTGACGAGACGACGAGCCGCCGCTCGTCAGGACGACAGCCGGTCGAGCATCGGCTGGGTCACCAGGCAGATGCCCCGGTCGGTCCGGCGGAAGCGCCTCGCGTCGTGGTCCGGATCCTCGCCGATCACCAGACCCGGCGGGATCACCACGCCGGCATCGAGCACCGCGTTCGAGATCCGGGCGGACCGGCCGATGCAGACATCGGGCAGCAGCACGGACGCCTCGATCCTGCTGTAGGAATTCGCCCGCACGCCCGGGAACATGAGCGAGCGATGCACGGCGGCCCCCGACACGATGCATCCGCTCGAGATCAGCGACGAGACGGCGAGGCCGCGGCGTCCCTCCTCGTCGTGGATGAACTTGGCGGGCGGCAGGTTCGGCGAGAAGGTCGAGATCGGCCAGTCGCGGTCGTAGAGATCGAGCGCGGGCACGAAATCGGTCAGGTCGATGTTGGCCTGCCAGTAGGCGTCGATCGTGCCGACGTCGCGCCAGTAGAAGCCCGGCTCGTTCGGCGAGCGCACGCACGATGTCGAGAACTGGTGCGCGATCGCGCGGCCGTTCTCGACGATGTGCGGGATGATGTCGCGCCCGAAATCGCGGGCGGAGTTCGGATCGGCGGCGTCGCGCTGCAGCTGCTCGATCAGGAACCGTGTCTCGAACACGTAGATGCCCATCGACGCCAGCGCCACGTCCGGCTTGCCCGGCATCGAGGGGGGATCCTTCGGCTTCTCCAGGAACGACAGGATGCGGTCATGCTCGTCGACGTGGAGCACGCCGAAGCCGCTCGCCTCCTCGCGCGGCACCTCGACCACGCCGACCGTCACGTCGGCGTTCTGCTCGACGTGCTGCTGCAGCATCAGCTCGTAGTCCATCTTGTAGACGTGGTCGCCGGCGAGCAGGACGATGTATTGCGGCGCGTAGCCCTCGATGATGTCGATGTTCTGGAACACGGCGTCCGCGGTGCCCGCATACCACTGCGTTTCCGACACGCGCTGGCTCGCGGGCAGGATGTCGAAGCCCTCGGTCCGCTCGTGGCGAAGGAAGTTCCAGCCGCGCTGGAGGTGCCGGATCAGGCTGTGCGCCTTGTATTGCGTCGCGACACCGAAGCGCCTGATCCCGGAGTTGAGCGCGTTCGAGAGCGCGAAGTCGATGATCCGGAGCTGGCCGCCGAAATAGACCGCCGGCTTGGCGCGTCGGTCGGTCAGCTCCTGGAGGCGGGACCCGCGGCCGCCCGCCAGCACGTAGGCCATGGCGTGGCGGGCGAGCGGTCCGGAGGCACTGGAGAACGGTGACATGACGGCGTCTCCCCTTTTTGTTGTCGCAACGCCGGGCGTCGCTCCGGGCTGCCCCGCCGGTGCGGAACTGTCCCGGAGCGTTCGTCACGCGCGGTGCGCCGCCGCGTAGGCCGCGGCGGCGCCGAACAGGCCGGGCTCCGGATAGGTGATGATCCTGACCGGGATCGAGGCCATCATCGCCTCGAACCGGCCCTTGGCGGCGAAACGCTGGCCGAAGCCGGACAGCGGCAATCGATCGGCGAGGCGCAATCCGAGGCCGCCCGCGACCACGACGCCGGTGGCACCCTGCGCGAGGGCGATGTCGCCGGCGACCGCGCCCAGCGTCAGGCAGAACCGGTCGAACGCCGCCGCGGCGATGGGATCGCTGCCGTCGAGGGCGGCGGTCCAGAGCTCGCGGTCGTCGCGCGCGACCGCCGGAACGCCTTCGACGGCGGCGAGCGCGCCATAGAGGTTCGCGAGGCCCGGCCCCGAGACGATCCGCTCGGCGGAGACCCGCCGGTAGCGGAGCCGGAGCTGCTGGAGGACGAGATCCTCGAGGCCGTCGAGCGGGGCGAAATCGACGTGGCCGCCCTCGGTCTCGCACACCGTGTATCGGCCGCCGCCCCGCACGAGGTAGGCGACGCCGAGCCCGGTTCCCGGCCCGATGACGGAGACGACACCCGTCCCGGGCAGCTCGCGATCGGGTCCGCAGAGGTGACGGAGATACTCGGGCCCGACCGAGGCGACCGCGTGACCGACCGCGCCGAAATCGTTGACCAGCACGAAGTCGTCGATGCCGAGATCGTCGTTCAGGGTCGCCGGCCGGATCACCCAGGGATTGTTGGTCAGCTTCAGCAGCTCGCCGTTCACCGGGCAGGCGATCGCGATCCCCGCCGCCCGCGGCGGGGCGCGACCGAGCGCGCTCGCGTAGTGCCGCCAGGCGAGCGTGAGCGTCACGTGCTCCGCGGCCCGGAGCGTCAACTCGTCGGTGAGGGCCTCGACCCGGCCGTCCTCGATCCGCGCGATCGCGAAGCGCGCATGCGTGCCGCCGATGTCGACGGCGACGATCTCCGTCACTGCGGCCGCCTCAGCCGTGACCGCCGCGGCCGAGGAGCCGGAGCTTCTCGCCGCCGAGGAGCCGCCGCTCCAGCATCTCCAGCGAGACGTTCTTGGTCTCCGGCACGAACAGCAGCACGAACGGCACGAACAGGGCGTTCAGCGCCGCGAACAGCCAGAACGTGCCGCCTTGGCCGAGCGTCGCGAGCAGGGTCAGGAACGTGTTGCCGACCAGCCAGTTGGCCGCCCAGTTGGTGAAGGTCGAGCAGCCGATCCCGAAATCGCGTCCCTTGAGCGGCTGGATCTCGGCGCAGAGAACCCAGATCAGCGGACCCGCGCCCATCGCGAAGCCGATGATGAACACCAGCGTCATCGCGACCACGACGTAGCGGATCGCACCCGTCGGCGTGCCGCCGGCGAGCAGGGTGCCGACGATCGCCATGCCGATCGTCATGATCAGGAACGAAGCGATCAGGATGGGCCGGCGACCGACCCGGTCGACGAAGGCGATCGCGATGAAGGTCGACAGCACGTTGATCGCGCCGACGATCGCGGTGGCCCACGAGGCGGCATGGAGTCCGAAGCCCGCGCCCTCGAAGATCTTCGGCGCGTAGTACATGATGACGTTGATCCCGGTCAGCTGCTGCAGGATCTGCAGCCCGATGCCGAGGAACACCGAGCGACGGAAGTTGGGGTTCGCCCGGAACATCTCGAACCCCTGCTGCTTGACCCGAAGCTGGTCCGCGATCTCGTTCATCTCGCGTTCGGCGGTCGCCGCATTGTGGCCGAGCTCGCCGAGCACCACCCGCGCCTCGTCCCGCCGGCCACGCAGCATCAGCCAGCGCGGCGTGTCCGGAACGAAGAACATCCCGACCAGGAAGATCAGCCCCGGGACCACGATCACGCCGAGCATCAGCCGCCAGTTCCCGCTGTAGCTGAGCAGGCTGTCCGAGACGAAGGCGAGGAAGATCCCGACCGTGATCATCAGCTGGTAGAGCGAGATCATGGCGCCCCGGACGGCCTCGGGGGCGATCTCGGAGAGGTAGAGGGGAGCGACGAAGGCCGCGACGCCGATCGCGAGCCCGAGCAGGACGCGGCCGCCGATCAGCACCGCGATGTCCGGCGCCGACGCGCAGACCAGCGAGCCCGCCACGAAGGCGACCGCGGCGATGATGAGCGAACGCTTACGGCCCAGCCGGAGCGACATCGGCGCCGCGATCACCGCGCCGGCCGCGGCCCCGGCCATCATCGAGCTGACGATCCATTCCTGGGCGCGGGTGGACGCGCCGAAATGCTTGTGGATGAACGTGAGGGCTCCGGAAATCACGCCGATGTCGAGCCCGAACATCAAGCCCGCGAGGGCCGCGAGAATGCAGACGAACAGCGCGCGTGAATTCATCCGGGCTGGCACGGCGGGTGCTGCCCCGGTCCGGGTGGTGGCGGTGGCCGACAGCATGACATTCTCTCCCAGGCAGGACGGCGAAGGCGTCCGCCGGCGGCGCCGCCCTCGCGGGTGCAACGCGCATCGCCGGCCACGGTCGCGACGCCGCCGAGACGTTTCGGCGTCGTCGGATGGCCCGGTCGCGGGCGAGCTTCCCTGCCGCCCTGCCGCCCTGCGGCACTCGCGCCGCCTGACGACAGGACGTCCCGAAGCGTCTACTCAGTGGCCGTTCCAGCGGAGAGCGTGCGATGACCGTTGTCACGATCGAGACCACGCCGTTCGACGGGCAGAAGCCCGGAACGTCCGGGCTTCGCAAGCGCGTGCCCGTGTTCGCCCAAGCCCGCTACGTCGAGAACTTCGTCCAGTCGATCTTCGACAGTCTCGACGGGTATGCCGGCCAGACGCTCGTGGTGGGCGGCGACGGCCGCCATCTCAACCGCGAGGCGATCCAGGTGATCCTGAAGATGGCGGCCGCGAACGGGTTCGGCCGCATCCTGGTCGGGCGTGGCGGGCTTCTCTCGACCCCGGCCGCCTCCTGCGTGATCCGGGCGCGCGGCGCGTTCGGCGGCATCATCCTCTCGGCGTCCCACAATCCGGGCGGCCCGCACGGTGATTTCGGCATCAAGTACAACACCGGCAATGGTGGCCCGGCACCCGAACGGATCACCGACGCCGTCTTCGCCCACACGACGACGATCCGGGCGTTCCGGATCTCGGACGCGCCGGATCTCGACCTCGAGACGCTCGGCGAGCGGACGCTCGAAGCCGCCGTCGTGGAGGTGATCGATCCCGTCGCCGACTATGCGGCCCTGATGGCGACGCTGTTCGACTTCGACGCGATCCGCTCCCTGTTCGCGGGCGGGTTCCGGATGCGCTTCGATGCGATGCACGCCGCGACCGGGCCCTACGCGACGGAGATCCTGGAGCGCCGTCTCGGCGCGCCGCCGGGCACGGTCGTGAACGGAACGCCGCTGCCGGATTTCGGCGGCGGCCATCCCGACCCCAACCTCGTCCACGCCAGATCCCTGTTCGACCTGATGACGGGTTCCGACGCGCCGGATTTCGGCGCGGCCTCGGACGGCGACGGCGACCGCAACCTGATCCTCGGGCGCGGCATCTTCGTGACGCCGTCGGACAGCCTGGCGCTGCTCGCGGCCAACGCCCGTCTGGCGCCCGGGTATCGCGACGGGCTCGCCGGCATCGCGCGCTCGATGCCGACCAGCGCCGCCGCCGACCGCGTCGCGGAGGACCTCGGGATCGCGCTCTACGAGACGCCGACAGGCTGGAAGTTCTTCGGCAACCTGCTCGACGCCGGGCGCGCCACGATCTGCGGCGAGGAGAGCGCCGGCACCGGCTCCGACCACATCCGCGAGAAGGACGGTCTCTGGGCGGTCCTGTTCTGGCTGAACATCCTGGCCGCGAGGCGTGAGCCGGTGCGCGACATCGTCCACGCGCACTGGGCGCGCTATGGCCGGAACTATTATTCCCGGCACGACTACGAGGAGGTCGACGCCGAGCGTGCGAGCGGGCTGATGGCCACACTCCGGGGCGCGCTCGCCGCGTTTCCCGGCCGACGCTTCGGCGCCTTGACGGTCGAGGCTGCCGACGATTTCGCCTATCACGATCCGGTGGACGGCTCGGTCTCCGAACACCAGGGCATCCGCATCCTGTTCCGGGACGGCTCGCGGATCGTCTATCGCCTGTCCGGAACCGGGACCGCAGGGGCGACGCTCCGCGTCTACATCGAGCGGTTCGAGCCGGACGCGGCGCGGCAGGGGATCGAGACCCAGCAGGCGCTCGCCGAGCTGGTCGCGGTCGCGGACACGGTCGCGGGGATCCGCGAACGAACCGGCCGGGACGCGCCGAGCGTGATCACCTGAACGAGCCCCGACGCATCGGGGGCGATGGTCAGATCGCGCCGAGCCAGCCGCCGTCGACCACGAACTCGCGGGCGGTGATCATCGCGCTGTCGTCGGCGGCCAGGAACAGCACCATGCGGGCGACGTCCGGCTCGTAGATCCGCTCGGCAATGCACTGCCCCTCGCGGCGCCGCTTCTCGCCTTCCTCGGTCATCCAGAGCGAGAGCTGGCGTTCGGTCATGATCCAGCCCGGATAGACGATGTTGGCCCGGATCCGGTGCGGGCCAAGGTCGCGCGCGAGGCCGCGGGTGAGCCCGATCACCGCCGATTTCGCCGCCGTGTAGGCGGGCATCCCGCCCGACGCGAGCAGGAACGAGTTCGAGCTCATGTTGATGATCGAGCCGCCGCCGGCCGCGGTCATCCCGTCCTTGACCGCCTGGACGCAGAAGAACTGGTGGCGGAGGTTGGTGTTCATCCGGTCGTCCCAGTACTCCGGCGTCACGTCGTCGATCGCATGCCGGTCGTCCCGGGCTGCGTTGTTGACGAGGACCGTGAAGCGGCCGCCGAGCGCCTGCTCCAGCGCGTGGATCGCGCGCCGCAGCGCCGCGACGTCGCGGAGATCGACGGCCTCGAAGCGGACCGTCGCCCGCTCGCCGAGGCGCCCGGCCAGCGCCTCGCCGCGCTCGCGATCCAGATCCAGGAAACCGACCGCGCTGCCCTGCGCGGCGAAATGCTCCACGATGCTGGCGCCGATCCCCGCCGCCCCGCCCGTGACGAGGACCCGCTTGTCGCGGAGGCTCGGGTAGGTCGCATATCCCGTGGTCATGGCGTTCCTCTTCCGGTGGCGGCACCAGGTCCGCCTCGCTGCGCCAGGAGGCGACCACGCGGGCGGTCGCCGTGCAAGACGTTGACGGTTCGATCATCAATGCGTGGCAGGCTCCTCGGACCGGCCGGACGCGGACGGAGGGGGGCAGGCGTGCAGGAGATCCGTCATCTCGTGTTCAACCGGGACGAGCTGCAGGAGCTGGCGCTCGGCTTTCTTGGCGAGCGCGGCGAACGGCCGAACCTCGTCGGACTGGTCCCGGAGCTGATCGTGGAGGAGGGCGGGATCCGGCTCGATCTCACCCACGCCGTCATCCGCTCCACCGAGCGGCGCACGATCGCGCTCGGCAGCGGCGAACTCCTGGCGGCGGCGATCCTGCACTGCAAGCGGCGGCACGTGCCGCTGCCGATGCGCGGCCAGAAGCAGCTCGCGACGATGAAGGGTTCGCTGGCGCTGGTGATCGCGATGCGGATCGGCGAGTAGGCCACCAGGCGCGAACCACCAGGCGCTGCCCCGGTCGGCGCTTGCCCTGGGCGGCGCGACGAGGGAGCCTCGTGCCATGGCAGACCCACCGCATGCCCGCGACGTGCTCGACCGCGGGCAATGGCCCGAGGCGACGGCGTCCCTCCGGGTGACGCTGGCCCACGGGGATCGCCACCGGCGCCGTCTCGTTCTCCTGACCGACGAGGGCGCGCCGTTCCTGCTCGACCTCCGCGAGGCGCGACACCTGCGCGACGGCGACGGGCTCCGGCTCGACGACGGTCGGATCGTCCGGATCGTGGCCGCCGCCGAGGAGCTGCACGAGATCACCGCGGCGGACGGCGAGGCCCTGCTCCGGATCGCCTGGCATCTCGGCAACCGCCATCTCCCTCTCGCGGTGCTGCCGGGCGGCGCGATCCGGATCCGCGCCGATCACGTGATCGCGGAGATGGTCCGCGCCCTCGGCGGCACCGTGCGGCCGGTCGAGGCGCCGTTCGACCCGGAGCACGGCGCGTACGGCGCCTCCCGGGGACACGGGCACTGAGTGCCGCCCGGGAACCCCGCCTCCCCGCGGCGTCGCTGCTGCATCTCCTCACCTGGACCTCGCCGGCGTTCCCGACCGGAAGCTTCGCCCACTCGCACGGGATCGAGGAGGCGCTCGCGAGCGGGCTCGTCGGCGACGAGGCGGGCACCGGACGATGGATCGGCGCCGTGCTCTCGTGCGGCGCCGGACGGGACGACGCGATCCTGCTTCGGCATGCCCACGCCGCCGCCGCCGACGCCGCGGCCCTCGCGAGCCTCGCGGCACTCGCCGAGGCGCTGTCGCCCTCCCGCGAGCGTCGGGGCGAGACGCTCTCGCAAGGGTCCGCGCTGATCGAGGCGTCCCGGCCGTGGCGGCGCGGCACCCTCGACGCGCTCGCGGCGATGCGGGACGGGCGCGTCGCGCTGCCGGTGGCGCTCGGAGGCCTCGCCGCCGCCAACGAAGTCGGGGTGGAGGAGGCCACGCTCGCGCTCGTGCACGGCTTCGCCGCCTCGCTGATCTCCGCCGCGGTCCGGCTGGTGCCGCTCGGCCAGACCGCCGCGGTGCGTCTCCATCGCGCGATGGAACCTCACATCCTCGACACCGTCGCGACGACGCGGGATGCAACGCTCGACGCGCTCGGCACTTCGTGCTTTCGCTCCGACGTCACCGCGATGCGGCACGAGACACTCGATCGGAGGCTGTTCCGGACATGACCGCGCCTTCTTCCGGACACGGGGCGTTCCGCGTCGGGATCGGCGGCCCGGTGGGCACCGGCAAGACGGCGCTGATGGAGGCGCTCTGCCGGCGGTTCCGCGACCGCTTCGCGCTGGCCGCGATCACCAATGACATCTACACGCGGGAGGACGCGGAATTCCTCACCCGCGCCGGCGCGCTGCCGCCGGACCGGATCCTCGGCATCGAGACCGGCGGCTGCCCGCACACCGCGATTCGCGAGGACGCCTCGATCAACCTCGCCGGCGTCGCCGAACTGGAGCGGCGCTTTCCCGGTCTCGACCTGATCCTGATCGAGAGCGGCGGCGACAATCTCGCGGCGACCTTCAGCCCCGATCTCGCCGACATCACGATCTACGTCATCGACGTCGCCGGCGGCGACAAGATCCCCCGCAAGGGCGGCCCGGGGATCACGCGGTCCGACCTGCTCGTGATCAACAAGACCGATCTCGCGCCGCATGTCGGCGCGAGCCTCGCGGTGATGGACCGCGACAGCCGGCGCATGCGCGGCGAGCGCCCGTTCCTCTTCACCAACACGCGCGGCGGCGAGGGCGTCGAGGCCGTCGCCCAGTTCGTGATCAAGGCGGGCGGGCTAGCGCCGACAGACCTGTCCGCCTGATGGACGCCGACGAGCCCGCCGCCAGCGCGCTTGCCGCGCGTCGCGTGATGTCGGGCGAGCGCGTTGCCTTGCGGTCGATCCCGGCGACCGTGCTGGCGACGCTCGCCGTCTTCTACACGCTCTACTTCGCCTCCGAGATCGTGCTGCCGTTCGTGCTCGCGATCGTGCTGAACCTGCTGCTCGCCCCGGTCATGCGGTTCCTGCACCGGCGCGCGCGCCTGCCGAAGCCGCTCGCGGCGCTGCTGCTGATCCTGTTCCTGTTCGGGATCGTCGGCGCGATCGGCTTCGCGATCTCGGTCCCGGCCTCGGGCTGGATCGCGCGCGCGCCCCAGGGCCTGCCGGCGCTCCAGCACAAGCTCGCCTTCCTCAAGGGGCCGATCGACGCGGCGGGCGAAGGCGTCAGCCGCGTCGAGAACGCCTTGTCGGGTCCGACGAGCGACCGGTCGGTCCAGGTGAAATCGGGCAGCGACCTCGCGGGCGTCGGCGGCCTGATCCTCGCCCACACCCGCTTCCTCCTCGGCGAGGTGTTCACCCTCGTCCTGATGCTGTTCTTCCTGCTCGCGGCCGGCGACACGCTGCTCCGCCGGCTGGTCGAGATCATGCCGACCGCGGCCGACAAGCGGCGCCTCGTGCAGATCGCCTCCGAGATCGAGCAGAACGTGTCGCTCTATCTCGCGACGATCACGATGATGAACGCGCTGGTCGGATCGGCGAACATGCTGCAGGTCTGGCTGCTCGGCATGCCGAACCCGCTGCTCTGGGGCGTGGTCGCGTTCATGCTGAACTACGTCCCGATCCTCGGACCTGCGACCGGCATCGCGATCTTCTTCTTCGTCGGCCTGTTCACCTTCGACAGCCTCGTGCACGCGCTGATCCCGCCGGCGATCTATCTCGGGATCCACCTGCTCGAGGGCGAGACGGTGACGCCGATGCTGCTCGCGCGCCGGTTCACGCTGAACCCGGTGCTGGTGATCGGCTCCCTGCTGTTCTGGAACTGGATGTGGGGCATCCCCGGGGCGTTCCTGAGCGTGCCGCTCCTCGCGGTGCTGAAGATCGTCTGCGACCACATCGAGGCGCTGACGCCGATCGGCCATCTCCTCGGCGGGCCGCCGGCGCACGCCGCCGGGGCGAGACCGGCGCGCGATCTCCGCGCCTCGTGAGGCGCGGCGGGCCGTTCGCGCCCCTCAGAGCGGCAAGGTTCCCTGCCGGGACGGTCGCGCCGGCGCCTCGGCGCGGACCAGACGCTCGCCGTCCGCGAAGCGGAGCACGAGACGCGACCCGGGCTCGATCCCGTCCGCCCGGGTGACCCCGGCACCGTCCGGACGACGCACCAGGACGAAGCCGCGGGCGAGCACGTTCTCGTAGGAGACCGAGCCGAGCCGCGCGCCCCAGCCCTCGAGACGGGCCGCCTGCTCGCGGAGCCGCGCGCCGAGGATCGGACCGGCGAGGGCCGCGCGCCCCAGCGCGGCCTGACGGCGGGCAAGGAGCGCCGGAAGCGCATGGCGGAGCCGTCCAGCCAGCAGGGACACGGCGTGACCCCTCGTCGCGATGAGGTTCGAGGGGCGCGGGAAATGCCGCTCGGCCGCGACCAGCGCGGCGCGGCGGCGATCGACGAGGTTCGGCAGCGCGAGGACGAGGCGGTGATGGCGGTCGTCGAGCCGCATCCTCCCCTGGCCCAGCAGGGCGGGCAGATCGGGAAGACCGCGTCCGGCACGATCGAGCCGGATCCGGGCGGCATCGGCCGCGCGCGCCAGACCGGAGGCGAGACGGGCCGAGCGATGGGCGAGATCGGCGACCAGCGACGAGCGGAGGGGCACGACGAGCTCGGCGGCGGCGGTCGGCGTCGGCGCCCGCCGGTCGGCGACGAGGTCGATCAGCGTGGTGTCGGTCTCGTGCCCGACCGCGGACACCACCGGGATCCGGCACGCGGCGACGGCGCGGAGGACCGCCTCGTCGTTGAACGCCATCAGGTCCTCGAGCGAGCCGCCGCCCCGGGCGACGATCAGCACGTCGGGCCGCGCCGGCGCACCCCCTTCGACGAGCGCGTCGAAACCCCGGATCGCGCGCGCGATGCGAGCGGCCGCCCCCTCGCCCTGCACCGGCACCGGCCAGAGCAGCAGGTCGCGCGGGAAGCGGCGCGCGACCGTGGTCCGGATGTCGTGCAGCACGGCACCGGACGCGGACGTCACGACGCCGACCAGGGCGGGGAGCGCCGGAAGCGGACGCTTCCGCGCGGCGTCGAACAGGCCCTCGGCGGCGAGGCGGACGCGGAGCGCATCGATCCGGGCCAGCATCGCGCCGGCCCCGGCATAGTCGAGGCGCTCGATCACCAGCTGGTAGGACGAACGCTCGCCATAGGCGGTGATCCGGCCGGTGGCGACCACCTCGACGCCGTTCTCCGGCGCGAGCCCGAGACGCGGCGCAGTGCTCCGCCAGATCACCGCCGCGATCTTGGCGTTCTCGTCCTTGAGCGAAAGATAGATGTGGCCCGAGGGGTATCGTTTGAGCTCGGTGATCTCGCCGCGTACCCTGACGCGGGAAAAGCCGGTCTCCAGCGTCCGCTTGACCGCCCCCGAGATCTCGCTGACCGAGTACTCGGGGATGTTGGTGCCGGCGCCGGTGTCCATCGCACCCGAGCCTATAGATCACCAGGACCCGAGGTGCACCGGCGATCGAGCAGGGGCCGCCACGATCGTCGTTAACTTGCCTCGCACCCGCACCCGTGTCCCTAGGTTCTCCCATGCGCCACGTCGCCGTCATCGGATCCGGCATCACCGGCATCACCACCGCCCATGCGCTGCTGGAACGCGGCCACCAGGTGACCGTGATCGATCGCCAGCGCTATGCGGCGATGGAGACCTCGTTCGCCAACGGGGGTCAGCTCTCGGCGTCGAACGCCGAGGTCTGGAACTCGGTCGGGACCTTAATCAAGGGCCTGAAATGGATGGCACGCCGGGATGCGCCGCTGCTGCTGAACCCGCGCCCGTCGATCCACAAATACTCCTGGCTCGGCGAGTTCATCGGGCAGATCCGACATTATCGCGCGAACACGATCGAGACGACCCGGCTCGCGATCGCGGCCCGGCGGCACCTCTTCGATGTCGCCGAGCGGGAAGGCATCGCGTTCGATCTCGAGCGGCGAGGGATCCTGCACGTCTATCGCCGACGCGCCGCGTTCGTCGCCGCATCGCGCACCAACGCGCTGCTGGAGCGGGGCGGTCTCGACCGCCGCGCGGTGACGCCGGCCGAGATGCGCGCGATCGAGCCGACGCTCCAGGGATCCTGGTACGGCGGCTTCTTCACGCCGTCGGACAGCACCGGCGACATCCACAAGTTCACGACGGGTCTCGCCGAGGCCTGCGCACGACGGGGAGCCCGCCTCGCGTTCGGAACCGAGGTCCGGGCGATCCGGCACGAAGGCGGCCGGATCGCCATCACCCATGCCGACGCGGAAGCGGGACCGGATAACGGCGGCATCGGGCGGATCGAGGCCGACGCGGTGGTGGTCTGCGCGGGTGTCGCCAGCCGTCGCCTCGCCGCGATGCTCGGCGACCGGATCAACGTCTATCCGGTCAAGGGGTATTCGATCACGGTGGCCCTCGAGGACGAACGGAGCCGGGCGGCCGCCCCGGAGGTGTCGCTGCTCGATGACGCGACCAAGATCGTCTCCTCGCGGCTCGGCAGGGACCGGCTGCGGGTCGCCGGCACCGCGGAGTTCAACGGCGAGAACCGCGACATCAGGGCCGATCGCATCAAGCCGCTGGTGGACTGGGTGCGGACCTTGTTTCCGGCAATCGCGACGTCGGACGTGGTGCCCTGGGCCGGCCTCCGGCCGATGACGCCGAGCATGATGCCACGGATCGGGACGGGGTCCCGGCCGGGCGTCTACTACAACACCGGACACGGGCATCTCGGCTGGACGCTCTCGGCGGTCACCGCGCAGATGATTGCGGACAGGGTGGATCCGTCGGTGTAACGTCCAGTCGCCGCGGTCAGCGACTGGCCGGCGAGACGGAGTTCCGCTTGAAACGAGAGAGCACGGCGCCGCCCCGGCTTGACAGCATCCAGGCGGCCCGGGGCATCGCTGCACTGCTCGTGATCGCTTTCCACTGCAGCATGGCGATCTTCTCTCATCGGGACTACTGGCCCCGGGACCCGATGCATCATCTCTTCGCCTGGGGTCACCAGGGTGTCGAACTGTTCTTCGTGATCAGCGGCTTCATCATCCTGCAGGCGCACTGGCGTTATGTCGGACGGGCGTCCCAGCTCGCCACCTACGCGAAGAAGCGGTTCCTCCGGATCTACCCGGTCTACTGGGTCATCCTGGCCGGGCTGATCCCGATCTACCTGGTCGAACCCCGGTTCGGTTCGCCGGATGAACTCGCGCCGCTGACCCTGCTGTCGTCGCTGTCGCTGGTGCATCTCGGAACGGCGTCGGTGGTGCTCGCGGTCTCGTGGACCCTGTTCTTCGAGGTCCTGTTCTACGCCGTGTTCGCCGTGCTCATCCTCGACGCGAGGGCGGGCGCCGTCGTCTTCGCCTGCTGGTCGGCACTGGGCATCGCCGGAATCGCGCTCGGTCATCCCGGGGTGCTCGGCCTCTACCCGTTCGCCCCGTTCTCGCTCCTGTTCGGGTTCGGCATGGTGGCGGCGGTGCTCTACCGGCGCCACGCCATCGCGGCGCCGGCCGCGCTGGCCGGCATCGGGACCGCGCTGTTCGTGCTGAACGGGCTGCTGGAGACCTACCGTCCCACCTTCCCGCCCGGCGTCGTGACGCTGCTGGCCGGGCTGTTCGCGGCGATCGGGCTCAGCGGCTTCGCCGAACTGGAGCGACGCGGCCGGATCCGGGTCGCGAGACCCGTGCAGGTGCTCGGCGACGCCTCCTACAGCCTCTATCTCGTGCATCTCCCGGTCCTGTCCCTCGCGGCCAAGACCCTGCTGCGGCCGATGCTCCGCGTGATCCCGCCACTCGCCGCCGAGCTCGTGATGATCGGGATCGCGGTCGCCGTCGGAATCGCGTTCCACGTCGCGATCGAACGTCCGATGCTCGCCTTCTTCTCGCGCGGCCGGACCAAGGTCGCTCCCGCGCTGCTGGATGGCCCCGTCGCATCCTGAAGGATCGATCCCCGTGCCGTCCGCGATCCACGACTACGCGCTGATCGGAGATTGCGAGACCGCGGCCCTGGTCGCGCGGGACGGCTCGGTGGACTTCCTCTGCTGGCCGCGGTTCGACAGCGACGCCTGCTTCGCCGCCCTGGTCGGCGAGGACCGGCACGGGCACTGGCGACTGGCCCCGTCCGATCCCGCCGCCCGCATCTCGCGGCACTACGAGGGCGATACCCTCGTCCTCGCCACACGCTACGAGACGCCGACCGGATGCGCGCGCACCCTCGACTTCATGCCGTTCCGCGGACGGCACTCCTCGCTGATCCGGATCGTCGACGGGGTCGAAGGCTCGGTCGAGTTCCTGATGACGCTCGCGCTCCGCTTCGAATACGGCGTTGCCGTGCCCTGGACCCGCCTGCACGAACGCGGCGCGCTCTTCGAGCTCGGCCCGCGCCTCGTCGTGCTTGACAGCGCGGCCGAGATCGAGATCCGCGATCATGCGATCCGGTCCTCTTTCACGGTGGCGTCCGGCCAGCGCCGCGTCTTCTCGCTGACCTACGGGGAGGCGGTCGAGGCGCTTCCGCCCCGCCCCGATGCGCAGGCCTGCCTCGAGGACACGCGCCGGCGCTGGAACGCGTGGATCGCACGCTTCGACAGGCCCTGCCGCTGGCCCGGGCCGGTCCGCCGCTCGCTGGTGACGCTCAAGGCGCTGACGCATCGGCAGACCGGCGGCCTGATCGCCGCGGCGAGCCTGGGCCTGCCCGAGACGCCGGGCGGCGCGATGAACTGGGACTACCGGTACTGCTGGCTTCGCGACGCGACGTTCACGCTCACCGCGCTGCTCAACGCCGGCTACACCGAGGAGGCGGGTCGCTGGCAGGACTGGATCGAGCGCGCGATCGGCGGCGATCCGGCCTCGCTGCAGATCGTCTATCGGCTCGACGGCCAGCGCCGGCTGACCGAGAGCGAAGCCGGCTGGCTGCCGGGCTTCGAAGGAGCCAGGCCGGTCCTGATCGGCAACAGCGCCGCCGAGCAGGTGCAGCTCGATGTCACCGGCGAGCTGCTCGACGGCTTCCACGTGGCGCGACGCGGCGGCATCGAGCGGAGCGAGCGCGGGATCGCGATCGAACGTGCCCTGGTCGAGCAGCTCGAACGGAGCTGGGACCGGCCCGGCGCCGACATCTGGGAAAGCCGCGGCGAGAAGCGTCGCTACACCTACTCGCAGGCGCTCTGCGCCGCCGGCATCGCGCAGTTCCTCGAGGCTCCCGGCACCAGGGATGCGGTCGGTGCCGACGAGCACGCACGGCTCGAGACGCTCCGGGACCGGATCCTGGCGACCGTCGACGAGCGCGGCTTCGACCGGTCGCGCGGGCATTTCGTCAAACACTACGGCGGCGGCGAGCTCGACGCCTCCCTCCTGCTGCTGCCGATCCTCGGCGTGATCCGCGCCGACGACGAACGGATGATCGGCACGGTGCGCGCGATCGAGCGCGAGCTGATGGAGGACGGTCTGGTCCGTCGCAAGAAGGCGTCCGGCGACGGCCCGGAGGAAGGAGCATTCCTGGCCTGCTCCTGCTGGCTCGCCGACGTGTACTGGTTGCAGGGACGGCAAGACGACGCCGCGGCGCTGCTGGAGCGCGTGATCGGGGTCGCGAACGATGTCGGCCTGCTCGCCGAGGAGTACCACGTGCCGAGCCGCCGTCTCGTCGGCAACTTCCCGCAGGCACTCTCGCATCTGGCCCTCGTCGACAGCGCGCTGCTGCAGTCCGGTCCGGTGATCCGGCACGGTCCCCGGCGCGAGGGCGGTCACGGGCCGAGGGGCGGGAGCTGACGCGCCTCGAACGGTCGACCGGCCGGCTCGAACTCGACATCGGTCCGCGCGGGATCCGGCGACGGCGGGAAGCAGGCTGCCTCCGGGTTCGACTGCCGCGCCCGTGGCCGGGCGTGGTCGCGGAGACCGTGCTGATCAACACGGCGGGCGGGATCGCGGGCGGCGACGGGCTTGACGTCGCGGTGACGCTCGGGGCGGGCGCGCGGGCGGTGATCACGACGCAGGCGGCGGAGCGCGTCTATCGCGCCCGCGAGGACGATCCGGCGGCGACCCTCGAGACCACGATCTCGCTCGGTCCGGACGCGGCACTCGACTGGCTGCCGCAGGAGCTGATCGTGTTCGACGGCGCGCGGCTCCGGCGCCGCCTGTCGGTGACGCTCGACGCGAACGCGCGCTTCACGGCGGTCGAGACCATCGTGTTCGGACGGGCGGCGAGCGGCGAGACGATCAGCCGCCTCGACCTCTCCGATCGCATCGAGGTGAGGCGGCAGCATGCGCTCCTGCTGCACGACACGACCCGGATCGACGATCCGCTCGCCCTGGCGGCTCCGGCCCGGCTCGGTCCGGCGCGCGCGACCGCGACGATCGTGCACGCCGCGGAAGATGCCGCGACGCTGATCGGGCCGCTCCGCGCGGTGCTCGGTCCGGCGTCGGGTGCCTCCATGCCGTGCGACGGCCTGCTGGTGGCGCGCCTGCTCGCGCCCGCGATGGACGTGCTCCGGCTCGAGGTGGTTGCGGCGCTGGACAGGCTCCGCGCGGGCGCCCACCCTCCCCGCGTGTGGTCGTTGTGACGCCTGCTCCGGAACCGCGATGAACCTGACGCCTCGTGAGAAGGACAAGCTGCTGGTCGCGATGGCGGCCGCGGTCGCCCGGCGACGGCTCGAACGCGGCGTGAAGCTCAACCATCCGGAAGCGGTCGCGCTGATCAGCGACTTCGTGCTGGAGGGTGCGCGCGACGGACGGAGCGTCGCAGACCTCATGGAGGCGGGCGCGCACGTGGTGACGCGAGACGAGGTCATGGAGGGGATCGCCGAGATGATCGCCGACATCCAGGTGGAGGCGACCTTCCCCGACGGCACCAAGCTCGTCACCGTGCACGCGCCGATCCGGGATCGCGCTTGATCCCGGGCGAGATCATCCCGGCAGCGGGCGAGATCATGCTCAACGCCGAGGCGGACGCGATCACGCTCGCGGTCGCGAACCGCGGCGACCGGCCGATCCAGGTCGGCAGCCACTACCATTTCGCCGAGACCAATCCCGCGCTCGACTTCGACCGCGCGCGCGCCCATGGGCGCCGCCTCGACATCCCGGCCGGGTCCGCGACCCGCTTCGAGCCCGGCGCGGAACGGACCGTCGCCCTGATCCGGTTCGGCGGCGCGCGGCGCGCGGTCGGGTTCCGGGCCGCGGTGATGGGCGCGCTCGACTGATGCCGACGCGTCTGCCGCGCGCCGCCTATGCGGCCCTCTACGGGCCGACCGTCGGGGACCGGATCCGGCTGGCCGACACCGCGCTGCTGATCGAGGTCGAAGAGGACCGCACGCGCTACGGCGAGGAGGCGACGTTCGGCGGCGGCAAGGCGATCCGCGACGGCATGGCGCAGGGCCAGGCGACGAACCAGGAGGGCGCCGCCGACACCGTGATCACCAACGCCGTGATCCTCGACCACTGGGGGATCGTGAAGGCGGATGTCGCGCTCCGTGGTGGCCGGATCGCCCGGATCGGCAAGGCCGGCAATCCCGACATCCAGGACGGCGTCGACATCCTGATCGGTCCCGGCACGGAGATCATCGCCGCCGAAGGCCGCATCCTGACCGCGGGCGGGGTCGATGCCCACATCCATTTCATCTGTCCCCAGCAGGTCGACGAGGCGGTCGCGTCCGGCGTGACCACGCTGGTCGGCGGCGGCACCGGCCCGGCGACGGGCACCGCGGCGACCACCTGCACGCCCGGACCCTGGCACCTCGCGCGGATGCTGGAAGCCGCCGAAGGACTGCCGGTCAATCTCGGCTTTGCCGGCAAGGGCAACGCGTCGCGGCCCGACGCGCTGGTCGAGCAGATCCGCGCCGGCGCCTCGTGCCTCAAGCTGCACGAGGACTGGGGCACGACGCCGGCGGCGATCGATTGCTGCCTCCGGGTCGCCGACGCGCAGGACGTGCAGGTGATGATCCACACCGACACGCTGAACGAGAGCGGCTACGTCGCCGACACGCTCGCCGCCATCGGCGGGCGCACCATCCACGCCTACCACACCGAAGGGGCGGGCGGCGGCCACGCCCCCGACATCATCACCGTCGCGGGATCCGCCAACGTGATCCCGTCCTCCACCAATCCGACGCGGCCCTACACGGCGAACACGATCGACGAGCATCTCGACATGCTCATGGTCTGCCATCACCTCAATCCGGCAGTCGCCGAGGACGTCGCCTTCGCGGAAAGCCGGATCCGGCGCGAGACGATCGCCGCCGAGGACATCCTGCACGATCTCGGCGCGCTCTCGATCATCGCCTCCGACAGCCAGGCAATGGGCCGTGTCGGCGAGGTGGTGACCCGAACCTGGCAGACGGCTCACAAGATGAAGGTGCAGCGCGGCGCACTCCCCGGCGACCGGGATGCCGACAATGCGCGGGCGAAACGCTACGTCGCGAAATACACGATCAATCCCGCGATCGCCCAGGGCATGTCGCACGAGATCGGATCGGTCGAGCCGGGCAAGCTCGCCGACCTCGTGCTCTGGAGCCCGGCCTTCTTCGGGGTGAAGCCCGACCTCGTGGTCAAGGGCGGCGCGATCGTGTCGGCGATGATGGGCGACCCGAACGCGTCGATCCCGACGCCGCAGCCGGTGCATGCGCGCCCGATGTTCGGCGCGCTCGGTCGGGCGATCGCGTCCACCGCCGTCACGTTCGTGTCGCCTCTCGCGCTTCGGGACGGCCTCGGAGAGCGCCTCGGCCTCGCGCGGCGGCTGGTCGCGGTCCGCGACACGCGCACGATCGGCAAGCGGGACATGATCAACAACGACGCGCTCCCGGTGATCGAGGTCGATCCGGAGACCTACGAGGTCCGCGCGGACGGCACGCTGCTCACCTGCGAGCCGGCGACCGAACTGCCGATGGCGCAGCGCTACTTCCTGTTCTGATACGGGGGAGGCGGCCGGCGAACGGACGGATGCGGTCGGCGATCTCGATCGCGACCTCCGGCTGCAGCCAGCGGAGGAGCGGCGCGTAGAGGGCGATCGTCACGACGGCGATCAGGACCGCGCGTTCGATCCGGAACCCGTGCGGCAGGAGCGAGGCGGCCAGCATCCCGGCGCCGACCGCGACCGCGCCGAGGGCGGCGGGCTTGAGGTAGAGCGAGGCGATCGCGCGTGGCTTGACGCCGAGGGTCCGGAACACGCTCCAGACGAAGATCGGCTGCGTTGCCACGTAGTAGAAGGCGACCGAGGCGGCGGTGCCGACGGCGCCGTCGGTACGCGCGCCGGCGGCGGCGAGCAACAGGAACACCGGAAGCTGCACGACGAGCCGCCGGAGCAGCGTCGAGAATTCGCCGCGCGCGGCGAGCAGCGAGCCCGCGATCCACGACACGGCATCGAAGCCGAGACCGACGCTGAGAAGCTGGATGACGGGGACCGAGCCCGACCAGTTCCGGGCGAAGAACTGGTCGATCAGCGGCGCGGCGATCGCCGCCTGACAGAACGCCGCCGGCATCACCAGCGTCGACAGCAGCCGCGACGCCTTGAACGCGGCCTCGCCCTGACGCGCGCGATCCCGGTCCAGCGTGACGAGGGTCGGGAACAGCACTCCCGAGAGGTTGCCCGCGAGGATGAACAGCGGCTGTGCCGCGAGGCGAAAGCCGAACCAGTATTCGCCGACCGCGGCGTGACCGGCGATCAGGCCGAGCGTCACGTAGTCGCCCTGCCCGATCATCGACATGCAGAGCTTGCTCGCGAAGGTGACGCCCGAGACCCCGATCAGGCTGCGCCAGAGACGCGGCCGGGGAAGCCGCCAGACCACGACGGGACGCCGCCACATCGCGCGAAAGGCGGTCGCGCGCGCCACCGTGACGATCGGGACGGGCAGCACGAAGCTGTACGCCCCGAGACCGCCGGCCGCGAAGCCGACCGTCAGCAGCGCCTGGAGCAGGGATTCGGTCGAGCCCCAGGCCGCGAGGAAACCGAAGCGAAGCTCGGCCCGGAGCGCCACCCCGCGCACGACGGAGAACGCGCCGAGCGGCATCGAGATGGCGAGAACGAGGAGAAGCCCCCGGAGTCCCGGGGCGTGATAGGCGATTGCGGCGAAGGGCGCGATCGCCGCGATCGCCAGACCCGAGGCCGACAGCAGGGCGAGCATGGTCCAGAAAGCGGCGGCGCACCAGATGTCGAACCGGCGCCGACGCCGGACCAGCACCTCCTCGACCCCGACATCCGTCATCGACTGCACGATCCCGGCGATGCCGGTGGCGAGCCCGATCAGGCCGAAATCGGCGGGACGCAGCAGGGCGGCCAGCGCGAGCTGGCTCCCGAACGAGACGAAGCGCTGCACCGCCGACTGGGCGAAGCCCGACAGGATCCCGCGCAGCGCCCGCGTGCCGAGGCCGGTCTCCGGACTGGCCTCGGCCAGTCGCACTTCCACGTCCGGCATCTAGCGGCCCTGCCCGGCGACGGCCTCGCGCGGATCTCGCCCCGCGAGCCGGCCCATGTCGGCAGCCTGGGAGAGAGGTGTGGCACGCGAGAACGACCGAACGCGCGACGCGGCGCAAACGCCACGGACGACGGTCTCGCCGGTCAACCCGTCCATCGCGTCCACCGGCGTGTACGGGCCATCATTGGCGCGGCGATCTCCGGAGCGAGCAAAGCCGCCTTTCTTGTAGCCCGTGCGGACGACCTGGTGGCGACAAAAGCCTCGTTGGCGG
>CAXUBX010000046.1:24897-27988 GCA_964249405.1 uncultured Acetobacteraceae bacterium
CCGGCGACCACGCGCATGTCAGGGATGGAGCGAAACGACCGCGGCGCGCTCGGCGGCGATGGGCACCGGAACCTGCAGCAGGGGTTCCGGAACGGTACGCGTCTCGCTCGCAACCTCGTGGGTCTCGATCCGGAGCTGACGGAGTTCGTCGAGCAGCACCGACGCGACCGTGGCGACGTGCTCCGCGGTCATCGCGTCGTGCAGGGGCAGGCTGACGATGCGGGAGGCGACATCCTCGGTCACCGGAAGCGGCCCGCTCGTGGCGTGACGGCGGAAGTAGGCGTGCTCGGCCACGTGGGGACTGAAGTAGTGGGCGATCTGCACGCCGCGCGCCGCCATGCGGGCCTGGAGCGCCGACCGGAGCGGGCCTGCATCCGCGGGGACGAGGGCAGCGGCGAACTGGTGGGCCTGCTCGCCCGGCATGACGGGCTGGAAGACGAGATTGGGCAAGGAGGCCCGGTAGAGGCTCGCGAGCCGGGACCGGTGCCGCACGATGTCGGGGTATTCCCGCAACCGGAGCTCCGCGAGCAGGGCCGCGACCTCGCTCAGCTTGGCGTTCAGGCCGGGCATGGTCGACTGTCTCAACTCGCCGAAGCCGAAGTTCGACATCGTGCGGAGGGCCGCGATCCGTCCGGGATCGCCGCTGTAGATCACGCCGCCCTCGCCGGTCGCGAAGGACTTGGTCGCGTGCATCGAGAACACGATCGAGCCGCGGAACCCGGTTCCGAAGCCACGCCCGGCGGCGTCGCGCGTTCCGAGCGATGCCGCGGCGTCGACCACGACCGGAATGCCATGCTCCTCGGCGAGGCGCTCGTAGCGCCCGAGATCGATCGGAAACCCGAACGTGGCGTAGGGGACCACCACCGCGATCCGGCCCCGATACTTGCGGAGCAGCCGCTCCTCGGCGGCCGGATCGGCGGCCCAGCTCTCGCCGTCGATGTCGCAGAAGAGCGGCTTCAGGCCGCACCACATCGCCGCCTGCGCCGCCGCGGCGAAGGTGAAGGACGGCATCAGAGCGAACTGCTGCGACGGGGCCCGCACCGCGGTCGCCTCCCGGATCGCGATCATCAGGCCGATCGTCGCGTTGCAGACGGTGAGGCATCCGCCGGTGCCGCCGAACAGGTCGGCGCCGAGGGCGTTCTCGAAGCGTGCGTTGACAGGCCCGAAATTGGTGAAGGTCGCTCGATCCTCGATCTCGCGAAGCTCGTCCAGATGCTCCGAGAGACGCGCCGGCGCCGGGCGGCTGAACGGGATCATGGCGCGACCACCCGCTGCGGCACCGCTCTCGCGGCCAGCGCCGCGCCGAGACCGAGGGGAGCGAGCTCGGCGTCACGTTCGGCCGGCTCGGCGCCCAGCACCGCATCGACGATCAGGCGGCCGACGTCGTTCTGCCAGAGCCACAGCCCGTTCGCCTGACCGGCGAAGCTCCGCTCGCCGCCGAGCTTGCCGTCCGGAACGAAGCCGGCGGCGAGCCCGATGCCGAACGCGCCGTCGATCGGAGTGCCCGTCGCATCGAGCAGTCGGCACTGGCGGTCGACCAGCCTCGCGCCGGGCCCAGTGCCGGCCAGAAGCGGGATCGGCTGGCCGAGATGGTCGAACAGCCTCAGGGCGTGCGGCCGGTAGCCGAGTGCCGCCACCACCAGGTCGGCCCGTTCGAGGATCGCCCGAGCCTGGCCGTCCGCACCCTCCTCGACCAGGCGGTGCAGCCGGAGCCGCGGCTCCGGCGGCCGCCCGCCGATGCCGCGCGCCTGCATGATGAGCTCGCGCTGGTTCAGCCGGAAGCCGGCCAGCCGGAAGACCCGTCCGCTGATCGGGCAGACATCGTCCGGCCCGAACTCGCAGTAGCCGTCGGCGAGCGCCTCGGCGGCCGAGTTGTAGGTGATCCGGAGCGGCCGCCGGTGGAGCAGGGTGACGGCGTCCGCCGCGAACCGGATCTTCGGAAGCCGGTGGAGCAGCGCATGCGCCACCGACACCGCGCTCGTGGATCCGCCGACGATCGCCACCCGCGGCGCGACCTTCCCGCGCAGCCGGCCGGCAACCACGTCGAGGCCGCCGGACGCGAGGACGTCGCCGGATTGCAGGAGCCGGTCGGAGCAGGACGCGAGAGGGGTGCCGCCGACGCGCTCGGTGCGGAGCCGGGCGCCCGGCTGGTGGGCGCCGGTGGCACTCACCAGATGGCGGGCCACCACGACGGTGGGCGTGCCTCCGGGACCGGCCAGCCGGACCTCCCATTTGTCGAGATCACGCCGGGCGGACAGCGCCTTGTGTCCGGTCAGCACGGTGCAGCGCGGGTGCGCCTCCAGGATGTCGCGCAGCGTCTCGCCGACCAGCGACAGGAACCGTCCGGCGAGCGCGAGCGGGACCGGACCGTCGCCGGCCAGCGCGATCTCGCGCGCCAGGGGATGGGACCGGAGCGCCCGCAGAGGCGAGGCGTGCGGACCTTCGAGGCAGTCGACGAAGGTCCGGCCCGTGCTGTCCGAGTTGATGGCGTAGCGACCCAGATCGCCGGCCCCGAGCGTCCCGGTCTGCTCGACGAGCGCGACACCCTCGGCCAGAAGATTGTCCAGCAAGCCGCTCCGGTGTGCCGCCAGCAGGACGGCGATCCCGGCCGGCCCACCACCGACGATCGTCAAGCCATAGGAGGACGGCGACATGAAGGACCTCTCGGAGCCCGGACGGAAGACGTGCGCGTTCCGATTAGCGGCCGTGCGGGTTGAAATCTCGTGAACGGCCCGTGGCCTGAGACCGGAGTGCGCCGCCCGACCATCCGTTCCAGCACGGAAACGACGTGTTTCCTTTCGAGCACGAGACATCATCGACCGGCCTCTTCCCAATAAAGAGACGTATGAGCCGAACCGGCGATGTTTGCAATAACAAAATAACGCGTGGGTTAGGGGCGTTGCCGCGCCGCAACACCTGCGATCACCCTTCGGTGAAAGCCCCGCGGCGACGGGCTCGGCGCGCGGCATCGTGCGCTGGGCAGGCTTGAGGCTCCGCCTCAAACTCCGCTGGGCGCGGCGCGCCCAGGCCCGCATTCGATCGACAATCCCGGGTCCAGGCGCCCAGCGCCTGGTGGGGTGCGGGGTGAAAC
>CAXUBX010000047.1:0-27405 GCA_964249405.1 uncultured Acetobacteraceae bacterium
GACGATCTCGTGCTCGCGACGCGGCAGGGCCTGATGCACGACCTGTCCTGTTTCGCCGACACGAGCTTCGACCTGATCGTTCACCCCGCGTCGAACGCGTTTGCGCCCGAGATCGAGCCGGTCTGGCGGGAGTGCGTCCGGGTTCTCCGGCCGGGCGGCGCGTTGCTGGCCGGCTTCATGAACCCGGACGTCTTCATCTTCGACCACGAGGCGGAGGAGCGCGGTGATCTCGTGGTCCGCTTTCCTCTGCCCTATGCCGACATCACCGACCTGCCGCCCGCGGAGCTGCAGCGCCTGATCGCGCGTGACCATACCGTCGCCTTCAGCCATTCCCTGGAGGCGCAGATCGGCGGCCAGCTTCGGGCCGGCCTGATGCTCACCCACCTGTTCGAGGACAGGGATCTCGGCATGCCGGACAGCGGGATCTCCCGCTTCATGCCGACGCTGTTCGCGACCCGCGCCGTCAAGCCGTGACCCGGCACGGCGGCTTCAGGCGAGGCGCGATCCGCTCACGTGCAGGCAGCCCGGCGCCTCGTCCCGCGCGTTGGCCTGGAGGTCGTCGAGCGCCCAGCCGCGGATGAAGGCGAGCGGCGGCAGGATGATCCATCCGTCCGCATCGCCGACCGCGACGAACTCGCCGCGGGCCACCGCGAGCGCGGTCACCGCCGACACGAGTGCCGCCCGCTCGTCGTGGTCGGTCACGCGTGCCGGGTCGAGCGCGAGCGTCCGCCCGGGCAGGAGATGACGGATCAGGTCGGGCAATCCGCCGGACGCCGGCCCCGTCAGATGCTCGTAGTAGAGATCCGACCGGTTGCCGCGGGCTGCCGCGATCGCTCCCGGCTCGGCGAGCAGCACGCCCAGGAACGCGGTCGGGAACGCCTCGACGATCGCCGCCGGGTCGATCCGGACCCCGTGCGTCGCCGGCGCCACCCGGCACCGGGCCCGCACGATCTCCACGCAACGGTTGGCGGCCTCGTTGAGCGCCCGGCCGACGGGGGTGCTCGCCTGGCCGGGCTTGCCGATCCGCGACCCGAGCCGCCGGGTCAGCATGCGTTCCGCGGCGCGATACCGGCCGATCACGCCGAAGCCCGGCTGCAGCGGCCCGTCGAAGGCGGCGGCGCGCAGCGGCGTGGCGCTTCCGAGCGTCGTCAGCACCGTCTCACGCTCGGGTGCCGCGGCCCGGAAGCGGGCGATGCGCCAGGTGACCGCAGTGTCGGTCGCGTCGAGCCGGCAGACCGCGCTCGATCGTCTCGTCGGCGACCATCCCACATCGACGCCGAGCACCGAGAAGCGGTCGGGAAGGGGAGAGCGTTCGCGCGTCAACGGAAGAGACGGGAGTTCAGCGGCGCGGCTCCGGTGGCGCGTCGTCTGCCAGCAGGAGGCGCGCGGTCGACGCGTCGGTGACGAGCGAGGTCGCGTGGCCGCCCGCGAGCGTCGCGCGGAGCGCCTCGACCTTCTCCGGGCCGCAGGCGACGCACAACCGGTCCGGGATGCGATCGAGCTGCTCCACGGTGAGACCGATCATCCGTTCGTCCAGGGCGTCGGTCACCGGGGCGCCGTGCCGGTCGATGAAGCGGCCCGCCAGCACGGCGACGGCGCCCCGCCGGATATACGGCATCGCGTCGGCGCGCGTGACGTAGCCGCTGAGAAAGGCGGTGCTGTCGGCGCGCACGCTGCCGACGCCGAACACCAGACGATTGCAGGTCGCGAGGATCCGGAACTCCTCGCGGAGCGTCGGCTCGCGCATGATCATGGTGCGCACCTCCGGGTGCGACACGACGCCCGGGGCGTGGATGTAGACGCAGCGCGCGCCCAGCCGGTTGGCGATGTTGGAGGTGCAGAGTTCGGCCGACATCTCGTAGGTGCCCACGAACGAGCCGGTGACCTGCACGACCGACAGCTCGGGGAGGCGCCGCGCTGGCATCGCGCCCGCGAGCGCCAGCACGGTCAGTCCCCAGGACACGCCCAACACGTCGTCCGGCCGGAGCCGCCCGGCCAGGAGGCGGGCACCGGCCTCGCCCACCCGCTGGTGGCCGCGCCGCCGGCCGCCGTCGTCCGGCAGCACCGCGCAGTCGGCGAGGCCGTGACGCGCCGCGATCGCGCGCGCAAGGGCCACCGACTGCAGCTGCTCGGGCGCCACCGCGATGCTGACCACGCCGCGGTCGCGGGCCTCGCCCAGGAGATTGATGACGCTGCCACGCGAGATCGCGAAGCGGCCGGCGATCTCCTCCTGTGTCAGGCCTTCCTCGTAGTAGAGCCACGCCGCCCAGAGCACCGGATCGCCGTCGAACTCCGCCGGCGTCGCGACGCCGGCGCGTCGGCCGCGGCCGGACCGCGCGTCCGCTGGCATCGGTGCGACCTCCCCGTTGACGGCATCGGCTTACCGAGACTTTTGTCTTTTGTCTTTGACATTCGTTTTCGCAGGCCATAATTTCGCAGCCGATCCGTCGTGCGGCCGCCGGTCCGGGAGGGCGACGAATGCAGAGTGCCTGGTCCGACGACGCGGCGAGAGACCTCGTGCGGCATCATGCGGCACGAGGCGTGGCCGAAGACCTGGCGCTCCGGACCTACACCTCGCGGTTGCTGGGTCAGGTGCCACGGCTGGTGATGCACGGCGGCGGCAACACTTCGGTGAAGACGCGCCTGCCGGACCTGTTCGGCGACCCGGTCGACGTGCTCTGCGTCAAGGGGAGCGGGAGGGACCTCGCGACGATCGAGCCCGACGGGCATCCGGCGGTCAGGCTCGCACCGCTGTTCCGGCTGCGGACGCTCGAGCGTCTGTCGGATGAGGACATGGTCAACGCGCAGCGCCAGAACCTGCTCGATACCGCGGCGCCCAACCCGTCGGTGGAGACGCTGCTGCACGCCTACCTGCCGCACAAGTTCGTCGATCACACGCACGCGGTGATCTCCACCGCGATCGCGGCGCAGCCGGATGTGGAGGCGGTCTGCCGGCGCGTGTTCCGCGGCCGGGTCGGGTTCGTCCCCTACATCATGCCCGGCTTCGCGCTCGCGAAGGCGGCGGCTTCGGCCTACGAGGCGGACCCCGAGGTCGAGGGCCTGCTGCTCGCCAGACATGGCCTGTTCACCTTCGCGGCGACGGCGCGCGCCTCCTACGAGCTGATGATCGAGTTCGTGACGGCGGCGGAAGTCTTCGTGCGGGCGGAAGGCCGTGACCGGCCGGCGCTCCATCCGGTGCTGCTGCCGCCGCAGCCGCCGGTCGCCTCGCTGCTGCCGCGGCTTCGCGGCGTGCTCGGCGCCCGCTCGGCCGCCGGCGCCCGGCACTGGCTGCTCAGCTTCCGGACGAGCGCCGCGATCCGTCGGTTCGTCGACGGCCAAGGTCTCGCCGACTACGGCACCCGCGGCGTCGCGACGCCCGAGCAGGTCATTCGCATCAAGCGGTCGCCGGTGATCCTGCCGGCCGCCGGCGGGGATCCCGTGGGCGGGGATCCCGACGCCTGGGAGCGTGCGTGCGGGGAGGCGGTGGACGCGTTCATCGCGGAGTACGGGGCCTATTTCGAGCGGGGCAACCGGCGGGCCGGCGGCGGCAAGCAGGCGCTCGACCCGATCCCGCGCGTGCTCGCGATCCCGGGGCTCGGGATTGTGGGCGTCGGGCGCACCGCGTCGGACGCGGCGGTCTCGGCGGACATGGCCGAGGCGTGGCTCGAGGCGGTGCTCGATGCGGAGCGGATCGGCGGGTTCGCGTCGATCACCGAGGACGAGCACTTCGACATGGAATACTGGTCGCTCGAGCAGGCGAAGCTCCGGCGCGGTCCGGAGAGGCGCCTCGCCGGCCGCGTGGTGGCGGTCACGGGGGCGGCCGGCGCCATCGGACGGGCGACGGCGCAGGCCTTCGCGCTCGAGGGCGCCGCCCTGGCGCTGCTCGATCGTGACCTCGCGGGGGCCGAACGCGCGGCCGGCGCGATCGCGGCCCCCGCGATGGCGCTCGGCTGCGACGTGACGGACGGCGCCTCGGTGGAAGCCGCGTTCGCGTTGGTCGCCGAGCGGTTCGGCGGCGTCGACATCGTGGTGTCCAACGCGGGTGCCGCCGAGGGCGGCGCGATCGCGACGGTCGCCGACGACGCGCTCCGCCGGTCGTTCGCGATCAACTTCTTTGCCCACCAGGCGGTCGCGCGCGAAGCGGTGCGCGTGATGCGGGCGCAGCGGCTCGGCGGCGTGCTGCTGTTCAACGCGAGCAAGCAGGCGGTCAATCCGGGCCGTGATTTCGGCGCGTATGGGACCAGCAAGGCGGCCCTCCTGGCGCTGGTGCGGCAATACGCGCTGGAGCACGGCGCCGACGGGATACGGGTCAATGCGGTGAACGCGGATCGCATCCGCTCGGGCCTGCTGGACGACGACATGATCCGCGCGCGCGCCGCGGCACGCGGCGTCAGCGAGCGCGACTACATGAGCGGCAATCTTCTCGGCGCCGAGGTGCGGGCGAGCGACGTCGCGGCGGCGTTCGTCGCCTCGGCGCTGCTCGAGCGCACCACGGGCAACATCGTCACCGTGGACGGGGGCAACGTGGCGGCCATGCTGCGCTGAACCGCCGGACGGAACAGGGAGGGACACGATGGGGAACACCGATTCGACGGCGGGAGACCCGCTCCGGCGAAGGACCTTTCTCGGCGGGCTCGGCGCGACCTGCGCCGCCGGCGCGCTCGCAAGTCCGTTCGTGGCGCGGGCCCAGAACGGGCCGCTCGCCGGCAAGCAGATCCATCTCGCGATCCTCGGCATCGCCGGCTGGACCCCGAGCCGGCTCGGGGTGGACCTGGCCCCCGACTTCGCGAAGCACGCGAAGAGCAAGTTCGGCTACGACGTGACCTTCTCGTATTCGGAGGCGCCGTTCGCGCAGTTGTTCCAGAAGGCGGCGACATCGCTCGCGACCAGGAGCCAGGACTACAACATCATCATCTCGGACAGCCAGTGGCTCGGCGCGCTTGCGCAGCCGAAATGGATCCTGCCGCTGAACAAGGTGATCCGGCAGCGCCCGAGCCTCGACGTGACCTGGTATTCGCCCGTGGTGCGCGCCGCCTACCAGGTCTACCCGGACGGCACCGACCATCTGTGGGGGTTCCCGCAGGAAGGCGACGTCATGGGGCTCTACGTCCGGGAGGACCTGCTGAAGGCGCCCGGCGAGGCCGACGCGTTCCGGAAACGCTACAACCGGCCGCTGCCGCAGACCTGGGAGGATTTCGAGGCGCTGTCCTACGCGGACTTCCTCAAGCTCATCGAATTCTTCGACCGGCCCGACAAGGGCTACAACGGCTTCGGATCGCAGTTCTCGCGCGAGTATGACTACATCAGCGATCCGGCCATGTCCCTGATGAAGTCCGAAGGCGGGGACATCTGGAACCCGACGACCGGTCAGGTCCAGGGCATCTACGACACCGCGAGCAATGCCCATGCGCTGCAGCAGTACAAGGACCTGCTGAAGTTCGAGCCCTCGGGCGCGGTCAACTACGGCATTCCCGGGCTGATCGACGCGTTCACCCAGGGCAAGGTGTTCTCGGCGCTGCAATGGTGCGCACTCGGTCCGGCGATGATCCCCGACGCGATGAAGGGGAAGGTCGCGGTGATGCCGCCGCCCGGCTTCCCGGACGCCGGCGGCAAGCTCGTCCGGAACTACATCATCGGCGGCCAGCCCTGGGTGCTGAACGCCTTCAACAGCCCCGAGCGCCAGCACGCCGCGCTCGACTTCATGGAGTGGTGGTACACGCCCGAGACGAGCCTCGCCTTCGCGCAGCACGGCGGCAACCCGTGCGACAAGACGACCCTGACGCGGTCCGACTTCGACGGCATCCATCCGTGGTATCGCACCTACAAATACATGCTGAACCACAGCAGCGACTTCTGGCACGATCCGCAGTACGCCGCCCTGCTGTCCACCCAGCAGGAGGCGTTCACCGCGTTCGCGACCAACCAGGTGCAGGATCCGATGACGGCGCTCCGCTACACGGCGTGCCGACAGCAGAAGATCCTTTACGACGCCGGGACGGCGCAGAAGGCGCCGACCGCCGCCTGCAACGGCGTGAGGCTCTGACCCGGTGGCGGACGGCACGATGGTCGCGCCGTCCGCGGCCGGCGGCGACAGGTTCGGCCGGCTTCTCCGCGCGATCGGCAGCCGCCGTCTGCTGCCGACCCTGCTGCTGGCGCCGGTGCTCGTGTTCTTCATCATCTGGAACACGATCCCGACGCTCTGGCTGATGGGGCTGAGCTTCTACCGGTTCTCGCTCACGTCCGGCCGGCCGCCGATCTTCAGCGGCTTCTACAATTTCTCCGCCATCCTCGAGGACAGCGAGGTGTGGTTCGGGCTGAGCCGGACCTTCCTGTTCGTGCTGTGCGCGGTCGGGATCGAGACGGTGCTCGGCCTGCTGCTCGGACTGCTGTTCTGGGGCAGCGACAGGTTGCCCGGACGTCGCGTGGCGCTCACGCTGCTGTTCGCACCGATGGTGCTGACGCCCGTCGCGTCGGGCACGTTCTGGCGCCTGATCTACGACCCGACCTTCGGCATCCTCGACAACATCCTGCGCGCCCTCGGCCTCCGCCCGGTGGACTTCCTCGGCAACGCCCATCTCGCCTTCGGCGCCGTGCTCGCCGTCGACGTCTGGATGTGGACGCCGTTCATGGTGCTGATGACGCTGGCGGCGCTGGCCTCGGTGCCGAAGGCGGAGCTCGAGGCGGCCGAGATCGACCGGCTCGGTCCGATCCAGCGCCTGCGCCTGGTGATCCTGCCGCACGGCAAGTTCATCCTGCTGCTCGGCATCCTGCTCAGGACGATCGACGCCTTCAAGACCATGGACCTGATCTACGACATGACGTTCGGCGGCCCGGGGAACACCACCGAGCTGATCGCGATGATCCTCTACAGGCGTGCGTTCCAGGTGTTCAACATGGGCTCCTCCTCGGCGCTCGCGGTGGTTCTTCTGCTGGTGTCGATCGCGTTCACCGCGACCTTCATCTTCGTGCTGCACGCCCGCGACCGCCGCCAGGCGGAGGAGGCGCTCCCATGACTTGGCGCACCCGTCTCTACCATGCGCTGCTCTGGCTCGTCGCGCTGCTGTTCTTCGCGCCCGTGGGCTGGATCGCGCTGAACTCGTTCAAGACCGGCACGGAGATCCTCGCCGTGCCCCCGCTGATCCTGTTCCATCCCACGCTCGACAACTACGCGCGCGTCCTCGCCAGTCCGGGCATCCTGCGCGAGTTCCTGAACAGCCTGATCCTGTCGGTGACCTCGGTGCTGATCGCGGTCGCCGTGTCCTTCCTCGCGTCGTTCTCGTTCTCGCGGTTCCGGCCCCGCGGCACGGACTTCCTGATGTTCCTGCTGCTGTCGATCCGGATGCTGCCGGGTGCGGCGGCGGTGCTGCCGGTCTATCTCATGTACGTGGCGTTCGGGTGGAACGACGACATGGTGACGATGATCCTGTTCTACGCCATGTTCTCGATCCCGTTCTCGGTGTGGATCCTCAAGGGCTTCATCGACGGCGTGTCGCGGCGCTTCGACGAGACCGGGCTGGTCAGCGGGGCCGGCTGGTTCGGGATCATGGGTCGTCTCATCCTTCCGCAGGTCACCCCCGGGATCGTGGCCGCCCTGATCTTCAACTTCATCTTCGTGTGGAACGAGTTCCTGTTCGACTACGTGATCGGCGGCTCCGCGACCGCCAACATCCCGACCGCGCTCGCGACGGGCCTCTACCACGGGGGCAGCACGGACTGGACCTTCGTCTCCGCCCTCACGACGCTCTACATCCTGCCTCCGGTCGCGATCGTCTACCTGTTCCAGCGCTACCTGCTGGTCGGGATGACGTTCGGCACCGTGCGCGGCGAGGTCTGACATGCGTCGTCATCTCGTCGCACGGGCGGAGCTCGCGCTGATCGCAGCCCTCGGGCTCGGCTTCCTGCTGATCCTGCAGACCTGGAGCCTCGGGCTCTATCAGGTCGGCCTCGTCGTCATGCTCGCCGCGACGCTGCTCAACATCGCCGTCGGCAATCTGCCGCGCGACGCGTCGCTCCGTCGGGCGCTGCTGCTCACGGCCGGCATCCTCGCGATCGTGGTGGCGGTGTTCGCGCTCGGCATCGTTCTCGTCCCGACGCTCGCGCAGCTGGGACAGTCGGCATGAGCTCCGTGCGCTTCGAGCGGGTGACGCGACGCTACGGGAAGGCGGCCGCCCTCGACGGCGTGGATCTCGCCGTCCGGTCCGGCAGCTTCACCGTGCTGTCCGGCCCGCCACGGGCCGGCAAGTCGGTGTTGCTGAGGCTCCTGGTCGGACTGGAGCGGCCGGACCAGGGACGGATCCTGATCGACGGGCGGGACGTGACCGGTCTCGGTCCGTCGCGGCGTCCGGTCGGCTACGTCCCGCAATCCTTCGCGCTGTTCCCGCACATGAACGTGCGCGACAACCTCGTCTATCCGCTCCGCCAGCGCGGCACGCCCTCCGCCGAGATCGATCGCAAGCTCGCGCCGGTCGCCGAGATGCTCCGGATCACCCCGTTGCTCGGCCAGCGTCCGAGCGAGCTCAGCGGTGGGCAGAAGCAGCGGGCTGCGGTGGCGCGCGGCATGCTGCAGGAGGCTGCGGTGTTCGCGCTGGACGATCCGCTGGTCGGGCTCGATTTCAAGCTCCGGGAAAGCCTGATGGACGAGCTCCGCGACATGCAGGAGACGCTCGGAGCGACGTTCCTCTACGCGACGTCGGATCCGCTCGAGTCGCTCACGCTGGCCGAGGACCTCGTGCTCGTCGATGGCGGCCGGCTGGTGGATGCGGGACCCGTCGCGCGCCTCTACCACGAGCCTGGCCGGCTCCGCGGCGCGGAGCTGACGGGGTTCCCGCGCTGCAACGTGCTTCCGGGGCACGTCGCGGACGGCGTCTGCGACACCGCGCTCGGCCGGTTCGCGGTGGCGCCAGGTGCCGTTCCGGGCGGCACGGTCGCGGTGGCACTCCGCCCCGAGCACGTCGTGGGACGCGAGGCCGGCAGCGGCGCTCCGCCGACGGGCGGCGTCGGGCGCGTGCGTCTCCTCGAGAATCTCGGGGCCGAATGCGTGATCCATCTCGATCTCGAGGGCGGCGGCGCGCCGGTGGCGCTGGTCGGCGTGCTGCCGGCCGACGACGTGGCCGGGCTTTCGGCGGGCGATCCGTTCCCGTTCCGGGTGGCGCCCGAACGGCTGATGCTGTTCGACCCCGGAGACGGAACCCGCCTCGGCGTCGGGCAAGTCCTCATCCATGCCTGACATCGTCCTCGAAGGCCTCACCCGGCGCTTCGGCGCCGTCGCCGCCGTGGACGATGTCAGCGCCCGCTTCGCGGAGGGCCGCGTCACCTGCCTGCTCGGCCCGTCCGGCTGCGGCAAGACGACGCTGATGCGGGTGATCGCGGGTCTCGAACGGCCGACCGCGGGCCGGATCCGCTTCGGCGACCGCGACGTCACCGGGCTCGCGGCCGCGAAGCGCAACGTCGCCATGGTGTTCCAGTATCCGGTCATGTACCGCACGCTCACCGTCGAGGAGAACATCGGGCTCGCGATGCGGAACGACCGGACGCTCGGTGCGGCGGAACGCCGGGAGCGTCTCGAGGAAGTCCTCGCGGTGCTGGGTCTCGAGGCGCAGCGCCGCGCCGGGATCGACCGGCTCGACAGCGGCACACGCCAGCGCGTCGCGGTGGGCCGCGCCATCGCGCGCTCGTGCGACGTGATCCTGTTCGACGAGCCGACCACCAACGTCGAGGTGCACGCGAAGCTCGAACTGATACGCGCCTTCAACCTGTTCCGTGCGCGCATGCGACAGACGATCGTGTACGTGACGCACGACCAGACCGAGGCGATGACGCTGGCCGACGAGATCGCGCTGATGCAGGACGGCCGGATCACGCAGAGCGCGCCGCCGCGCACGCTCTACGAGCGACCGGAGAGCGAGTTCGGCGGCTGGTTCCTCGGTGCGCCCGGAATGAACTTCGTCGCACCCGTCGGCGAGCGGGACGGCGGCGTCCGGTTCGCCATCCTGCCAACGGCGTTGCAGACACCCGAGGGCGGGACCGAGACGTTGCGGATCGGCATCCGCCCGGAACATGCGCGGATCGCTCCGCCGGGCGCGCCCGGCGTCAGCGCCAGGGTGCTGCGCCGCTCGATCACGGTCGGCGGCCGCATCCTGTTGCTGCTCGAGGTTGGCGCGGACCGGCTTCGGGTGCGCGCCGATCCGGCGGTCGCCGTCGAGCCGGGCGACACGGTGACACTTCAGTGCCCGCTCGAGCACATGACGTTCTTCCGCGCCGGACGGCGCCTTCCGGACCGGCCCCGGACAATGGAGTACCAGCATGCCGGAGACCAGCAGGGCGCCGACGCACGACGTGAGCGTGATCGGACTGTTCATCCTTGACGTGCTCGGCCGGCCGGTGACCGCGATCCCCGCCGGCGGCGGGGTGTCGTTCGTCGAGCAGATCCGGCTCACCGTCGCCGGCACCGCCGGTGGCACGGTGGTGGATTGCGCGAAGCTCGGTCTCGGGGCGCTCGCGGTCGGCGCGGTCGGCGACGACGAGAAGGGGCGCTTCGTGCTCGACGCCCTCGCCGGGTTCGGCATCTCGACCGCGCGGATGCAGTGCCACGCAGGCGTGCAGACCTCGGCCTCGATCCTCAGCGTGCGGCCGAACGGCGAGCGGCCCTGCTTTCATCTTCGCGGCGCCTCGGACGCGCTGCTCCTCACCGAGGCGGACGACGACGCGGTGCTCGACGCCCGCTTCGTCCATGTCGGTGGCAACGGGCTGCTCGCACGGATGGACGGCGCGCCGACCGCCCGGCTGCTCCGGGCCGCCAAGGCGCGCGGCTGCGTCACCACCCTCGACCTGCTGTTCGCGACCGCCGACCTGATGGGCAAGCTCGAAACGGCGATGCCGCACGTCGACTACTTCGTGCCGTCGATCGAGGAGGCGGTGGCGCTCTGCGGCCGCGAAGACCCGGAGGATGCCGCGCGGTTCTTCCTCGATCTCGGCGTCGCCACGGTGATCCTGACGATGGGCGGCGCGGGATGCCTCGTGGCGACGGCGGACGCGATGATCCGCCTTCCGGCGCACGACATCGAGGTGGTCGACACGACCGGCTGCGGCGATGCGTTCACCGCCGGCTTGATCGCGGCGCTACATCGCGGCTGGGATATCGAGCGGGCGGCGCGGCTCGGCGGGACCTGCGGCGCGCTGGTGGCGGGCGGCCTCGGCTCGGACCACGGGATCGTCGACTGGGACCATACGGTGCGGGCCATGGAGACGCTGCCGCTACGGGCGGTCCGGGACTGAGCCGGTCCGCGGCGAGACGTCGTGGTCGATCGTCAAGGCGGCAGACCGCGGCAGGACCGGTTCGGCGGCCCGCTTCCTCGGTCCAGGCCCTCGACGATCATCGCTTCCAGGCGCTGCCGCCGTCCACGACCAGCGTGCCGCCGACGACGTAGTCGCCTGCGCGCGACGCCAGGAACACCGCGCTCCCGCCCATGTCCTCCCTGGTGCCGATCCGGCGCGAGGGGATGAAGTTCGCGAGCTCGTCCGCACGGTCGCGGGCGTCGCGGTTCATCGCGCTGGCGAACGCACCGGGCGCGATCGCATTCACGACGATGTCGTCCTCGATCAGCCGCATTGCCATCCGTTTGGTCAGATGGATCAGGCCCGCCTTGCTGGCGGCATACGAGTAGGTTTCCTGCATGTTGACGGAAACACCGTCGATGCTGGCGATGTTGATGACCTTGCTTGGCTTCTCCCGGGTCGCGCGGACCTTCAATGCGGAGTGCAGCGCCTGCGTCAGGAAGAACGGCGCCTTCACGTTCAGGTCCATGACCTTGTCCCAGCCGCTTTCCGGGAATCGCTCGAACGCCTCGCCCCAGGCGGCGCCGGCGTTGTTGACGAGGATGTCGAGCGCCGTCTCGTGTTGCAGGAACTGGTCCGCGACAGCCCGGGCGCCGGTCGCTCCCGATACGTCGCCCGTCAGGGCGACGCAGGGTCCGAGCGACGACAGGCGCTCCGCCGCCTCCTCGCACGGAGCGGCCTTCCGCGCGGTGATATAGACCTTGGCGGCTCCGGCCCGGAGGAATCCTTCCGCGATCATCTCGCCGATACCTCGCGAGCCGCCGGTGACCAGCGCCACCCGCCCAGCCAACGAGAACAAGTCATCCATCATCGTCTGTTGTCTCCACCCCGGTCGCCGTTTCGATCCCGATGCTCGCGTCCAAGCTCGGGTCAGGACCTTCCTACACGCGCCCCTCGATCCAGTCGTCGATCAGCCGGCGCGCGATGCTGAGCGGCGGCGGGATCTCCCAGCCCGATCGGGCGCGGTCGCGCAGCGCCTCCCGGGTGACGAACGCCGCCTCGGCGATCTCGTCCGGATCGGTCCGGAGCG
Organism: uncultured Acetobacteraceae bacterium; assembly: GCA_964249405.1. Classification (GTDB taxonomy): domain Bacteria; phylum Pseudomonadota; class Alphaproteobacteria; order Acetobacterales; family Acetobacteraceae; genus CAXTPV01. The sequence goes on from CAXUBX010000047.1 coordinate 12,365, forward strand.
TGTCGTCCTCGGCATCGGCGACGAAGCCGAGCATCACCGATCCCGGGAACGGCCAGGGCTGGCTCGAATGGTAGCGCACGCCGGTGACGTGCACGCCGCACTCCTCGAACACCTCGCGGGCGACCGCTTCCTCGAGGCTCTCGCCCGGCTCGACGAAGCCGGCGAGCACCGAGAACATCCGGCGCTCGAACCGCGTCGCGCGCGCCAGCAGGACACGGTCGCGATGGCGCACCAGCATGATCACCGCCGGGTCGGTGCGCGGAAAATGATGCCGGCCGCAGTCCGGACAGGCCATGACGGTGCCGGCTTCGATCGGCCGGCAGGCCCGGCCGCACCGGCCGCAGAACCGCTGCGTCCGGCGCCAGTTCAGCAGCGCCCGCGCATGGGCGAGCATCGCCGCCTCGTCGGCCGGCAGCCCTGCCGCGAGCGGTCGCAGCTCCTCCATCCGCTCGCCGTCCGCAAGCGAAGGCGTCTCCTCGCCGAGGTCGAGCGCGACCACGGCCTCGCCGTCGAGCAGGCCGAGCAGCACGGAGGGAAGACGGCCGAGCGCTGCGGCCAGATCGGGTGCCTCGCCGAGCGGTCGCAGCACGGCACGCGCGCCGTCCGGGCCGTCCGCCACCAGGTGGCCGCCGGCACCCACCGGCAGCACGAGCGTGGTCGGACGGGCCAAGCGCTCGGCCACGAAGCTCTCGTTCTTCCGCTCGACCCCGACCCGGTCGATACGGCTGCCGGTGAACATGTTCGCCATCGCGGGAAGATGGCGCGGATCGCCCCGCCGGGAACCCTTCCCTTGCGGGAACCCCCGGTCGGCATGGTATGCAACGCACGGGAGGTCGGCGGCGGACGGGCAGCTCGCCAACCCGGTCAGGTCCGGAAGGAAGCAGCCGCAACGGGTCTCCGCACGGGTCGACGTTTCGGCCTCCCACCTTCGATCAGGCCCATTCTCGGCAAGGCCCACCCTCGGCGAGGCCGTCCCGACCCACCTCCTCAGCTGGGACCATGACCGCGCCGCAAGACGCTCTCCGCGAAGACGCAACGCTCCCGGAGCCGCCGGCGCCGGATGGCGGCGGGTTCTTCGGCGAGGCGCCCGCGCCGCCGCCGCGCGTCGCGACCTCCTATCGCGTGCTGGCCCGCGCTTACCGCCCGCTCGGCTTCGACGACATGATCGGCCAGGACGCGACGGTCCGCATCCTGCGGCGGGCCTTCGCGACCGGCCGCGTCGCGCACGCCTTCATGCTCACCGGCGTCCGCGGCGTCGGCAAGACCACGACCGCGCGGATCATCGCCCGCGCGCTGACCTGCGTCGGCCCCGACGGGACCGGCGGCCCGACCGCCGATCCGTGCGGCGTCTGCGCCAACTGCATCGCGATCGGCGCCGACCGCCATCCGGACGTGCTGGAGCTCGACGCGGCATCGCGCACCGGCGTCGACGACGTCCGCGAGATCATCGAGGCGACGCGGTTCCGTCCGATGCAGGCGCGCGCCAAGGTGTTCATCGTGGACGAGGTCCACATGCTGTCGCGCAACGCCTTCAACGCGCTGCTGAAGACGCTGGAGGAGCCACCCGACCACGTCACCTTCGTGTTCGCGACCACCGAGCTCCGCAAGGTGCCGGTGACCGTGCTGTCGCGCTGCCAGCGTTTCGACCTCCGGCGCGTGCCGCAGGACGTGCTCGGCGCCCATTTCGCCCGGATCGCCGCCCGGGAGGGTGTCGCCGCGTCCGACGACGCGATCCGGATGATCGCCCGCGCCGCCGACGGCTCGGTCCGCGACGGGCTGTCGCTGCTCGACCAGGCGATCGCGACCGCGCCGGCGGCCGGCGACGGCGGCTCGCCGGTGATCGAGGCGGACGCGGTCGCCGCCATGCTCGGCCTCGCCGATCGCGGGCGGGTGTTCGATCTGCTCGAGGCGTTGCTGGCCGGCCGAGCCCCCGCCGCACTCGGCCTCGCCGGCGAGCTCGCCGACCGGGGCGCCGATCCGGCGCAGGTGCTCGGCGACCTGCTCGACCTTGTCCACGTCCTGACCCGTCTGAAGACGGTGCCCGCGCTCGCCACCGGCCACGAGCTGCCCGAACTGGAGCGCGTGCGCGGCGCAGCACTTGGAGCGTCGATCGGGATCCCGGCCCTCGGGCGCGCCTGGCAGATGCTGCTCAAGGGCGTCGGCGAGATCGAGGCCGCGCCCGACCGGCAGGCCGCTGCCGAGATGATCCTGATCCGGCTCTGCCATGTCGCCACCGGACCGACGCCGGGCGAGCTCCTCAAGCGCCTCGACGGCGTCGCCCAGGCCGGTCCGCCGCCCGCGCGACCGGCGCCCCCGTCCGAACACCCTCTTCCCGGCCAGTCTCCTCCCGGCCAGTCTTCTGAGGGCCAGTCTTCTCAGGGCCAGTCTCCTCAGGGCCGGGGAGCAGGCGCGATCGCCGACGGGGCGCTCGCCCGCGTGCTGCCGGCCGCACCGCTGTCCCCGCCGGCGCTCCCCGCCTCGCGCCCGCTTCTCGGCACCTGGCGCGAAGTGGTGGCCGCGGTCGCGGCGACCGGCCGGGACCCGATCCTCCTCGCGCAACTCCGTCAGGCCGTGCGGCCGGTCCGGGTTCTCCCCGGCATCATCGAGATCCGGCCCGACCGCGCCGCGCCGCGCGACCTCGCGAGCCGTCTCGCCCGCCTGCTCGGCGAGATCAGCGGCGAGCGCTGGACGGTCGCGCTCTCCAGCGAGGCCGGCGATCCGACCCTCGCCGAACGCGGGCAGGCCCGGCTCGATGCCGAGATGGGGACGGCGCTGCGCGACCCGCTCGTCGCCGAGGCGCTCCGCGTGTTCCCCGGCGCGACCGTCTCGATCATGCGCGACGAACGGGAGGACGAGGATCTGCTGCCGGAGGACACCGTCCACGAACTCGGCGGCGCCTCGGAAGCCGAGGCCGACGCCGAGCTCGCCGAAGCCACCCTTGCGAAAGAGAACGACGAATGAAGAACCTGGCCGGCCTGATGAAGCAGGCGAGCGAGATGCAGGAGAAGATGCGACGGATGCAGGAGGAGCTGGAGCAGCTCGCCGTCGACGGCGTGTCGGGCGCCGGCCTCGTCCGCGTCACCCTGTCCGGAAAGGGCGATCTCAGGGCGATCGCGATCGATCCGAAGCTGATGGATCCGGCCGAGACCGAGATGCTGTCCGACCTCGTTGTCGCCGCCCACGCCGACGCCAAGCGTCATCTCGACGAGCGGACGGAGGCGGAGATGGCCAAGGTGTCGGGCGGCCTCAACCTGCCGCCCGGCTTCAAGCTGCCATTCTGACGGCGGTTTTCGCTCCTTGGGCGGACCCGAGATCGAACGGCTGATCGCGCTGCTCGGACGGCTGCCCGGCTTCGGGCCGCGCTCGGCCCGCCGGGCGGCGCTCCGCATGCTGCTCGCCCCCGACACCCGGATGCTGCCGCTCGCCGACGCGCTGACCGCGGCGGCGCGCGCCGTCCGTCGCTGTTCGGCCTGCGGCAATCTCGACAGCGCCGACCCGTGCGCGATCTGCGCCGACCCCGAGCGCGAGCACGCGGTCGTCTGCGTGGTCGAGGGGGTCGGCGATCTCTGGGCGCTGGAGCGTGCCGGCGTGCATCGCGGGCGCTACCACGTCCTCGGCGGCACGCTCTCGGCGCTCGACGGGCGGGGGCCGGAGGAGCTGAACACCGCGCCGCTGCTGGCCCTCCTGGGCGCGGGGCGGCTCCGCGAGATCATCCTCGCGCTCGGCGCGACGGTCGACGGCACCACCACCGCGCACTGGCTCGCCGAGCTGGTGGCGGACGCTTCGGCGGCCCTTCCGGCACCGCCGTCCGTGACCCGCGTCGGGCACGGCGTCCCGATGGGGGGCGCGCTCGACGTGCTCGACGACGGCACGCTGCGGGCGGCGCTGACCAGCCGGATCCGGGCTTGAGCCTTCCGGCCGCGATCCCGCGCGCTGCCCTGGTCACCGGGGGCGCCAAGCGGCTCGGCCGGGCGATCGCCCTGGCGCTCGCCGACAGCGGCGTCGCGGTCGCCGTGCATGCCCGCGCGAGCCTCGGCGAGGCCGAGGCGACGGCGGAGGCCTGCCGGCGCAAGGGTGTCGGGGCGGTGGTGCTGGGGGCCGACCTCGCCCTGGAAGCGGACGCGGCCGCGCTGGTCGGGCGCGCCGCCGGGGCGCTCGGCACGCTCGGGATCCTGGTCAACAACGCCAGCGTCTTCGAGCGCGACGAATGGGACGACGCCACCCGCGCGAGCTGGGACCGCCACCTGGAGCCCAATCTCCGGGCGCCCTTCGTCCTCACCCAGGCCTTCGCCCGCGCCCTTCCGGACGAGGCCGAAGGCGCGGTGGTGAACATCCTCGACCAGCGCGTCTGGTCGCTGACCCCGCATTTCGTCTCCTATACGGTCGCCAAGGCCGGCCTGTGGGCGCTGACGCAGTCCATGGCGCTGGCGCTCGCGCCGCGGATCCGGGTCAACGCGGTCGGGCCTGGCCCCGCGATGCCGAGCCCCCGGCAGACCGAGGCGCAGTTCAGGCGCCAGTGCGCGACGCTGCCGCTCGGCCGCGGCACCGATCCCGACGAGGTCGCGCGCGCCGTGCTCGCGCTCCTCACGCTTCCCTCGGTCACCGGCCAGATGATCGCGACCGACGGCGGCCAGCACCTGCAGTGGCATCCCGCGCCCGACGGCGCGCGCGGGAGCCCGGAGGAGTGAACGAGCGGTGATCCTCTGGGAGCCCGGCCCGGCGCGACGGATCGTGTTCCTTCGCGACCTGGTTCTCGGCGCCGAGATCGGCGTGAACCCCGACGAGCAGGGGAGGACGCAGCGCGTGCGGTTGAACGTGGCGTTGCTGGTCGAGGAGGGGGCGGGGCCGGTCCGCGACAATCTTCGCGAGGTCGTGGACTATGGACGCCTGGCGACCGCGGTGCGCCGGACGGTGGCGGCCGGCCATGTCCGGCTCGTCGAGACGTTGGCGGAACGGATCGCCGGCGCCTGCTTCTTCGACATCCGCATCCTGGCCGCCCGGATCCGGGTCGAGAAGCTCGACGTCTTCGACGATCTCGAGGCGGTCGGCGTGGAGATCGAGCGGCGCCGGCGCTGATTTGTCCACCAGGCGGCATTGACTCCCTTCGAAATCAACGCCGTGCGGGATTGTGTTCAACCGATGACAGCCCGTTTCGGCTCTATCCGTGCAGAATCAATGGCTTGGCCGGTGCTGCCTCGAAAGGAGGCAAAGGCGTGGGAAGGCCGGATTTTCCGCGGGAAGTGAGCGACTGCGGGCCGGGTTCCCACAGACTTGTCCACAAGGGTCGGGGATAATCGGACCCTTGAGCGCCGCGGCCGCCGGTCCCACGATCAGGCCGTCATGTCCGATCTCGTCATCCCGTCCGTCGCGGAGGACGCGCCGCCCGGTGTGAAGGCGGTCGCCCGCGCGCTCGTCACGATGCCGCTCGGCCCCGGCGTCTACCGGATGCTCGATCGCCGGGGCGAGGCGCTCTACGTCGGCAAGGCCCGCTCGCTGAAGAAGCGCGTCGCCGCCTACGCCCAGCCGGCGCGCCTTCCGGAGCGGCTACGGCGGATGGTCGCCGAGACGGTGTCGATGGAGATCGTCACCACCCACACGGAGGCCGAGGCGCTTCTCCTCGAGGCCAACCTCATCAAGCGGCTGAAGCCGCGCTTCAACATCGTCCTCAGGGACGACAAATCCTACCCGTGGCTGATGCTCACCGAGGACCATGCGTTCCCGCAGATCGCCAAGCACCGCGGCGCGCAGGGGCGGCGCGGCAGCTACTGGGGGCCGTTCGCGTCCGCCTGGGCGGTGAACCAGACGGTGACCGCGATGCAGCGCGTGTTCCTGCTCCGGTCGTGCGCGGACACCGTGTTCGCGCACCGCTCCCGCCCGTGCCTGCTGCACCAGATCAAGCGTTGTTCCGCCCCCTGCGTCGGCCGGATCGACGACGAGGGTTACGGAAGACTGGTCGCGCAGGCGAAGGCGTTCCTGTCGGGCCGGTCGGGCGCGGTGCAGCGCGAACTCGCGGCCGAGATGGAGGAGGCGGCCGAGCGGCTCGAGTTCGAGCGCGCGGCGTCGCTCCGCGACCGGATCCGCGGCCTCACCCACGTCCAGGGGGGCGGGGTGGTCAATCCCGCCTCGCTCGACGACGCCGACGTGATCGCGGTCCATCAGATCGCGGGCCAGAGCTGCGTGCAGGTGTTCTTCGTGCGCGGCGGACGGAACAACGGCAACCGCGCGTTCTTTCCGTCGCACACGCGGGGCGAGGAGGACGGCGAGGTGCTCGCGGCCTTCGTCGCCCAGTTCTACGACGACAAGACGCCGCCGCGCCTGCTGCTGCTCAGCCACGCGCCGGCGGAGGGCGCGCTGATCGCGGACGCGCTCGCGATCAAGGCGGGACGCCGGGTGGAGATCGCGGTGCCGGTCCGGGGCGAGAAGCGCGCCGTGGTGGAGCATGCGGAGACCAACGCCCGCGAGGCGCTGGAGCGCCGGCTGGCCGAAAGCGCGGGCCAGCGTAAACTGCTCGAAGGCGTGTCGACCCTGTTCGAGCTTCCGTCCACGCCGGAGCGGATCGAGGTCTACGACAACAGCCACCTGGCGGGGACCAGCCCGTATGGCGTGATGGTCGTCTCGGGGCCGGAGGGCTTCCGGAAGAGCGCCTACCGGAAATACGCGATCCGCGGCCCGATCGCGCCGGGCGACGACTTCGCGATGATGCGCGAGGTCCTGGAGCGTCGGTTCGGTCGCGCGGTCCGCGCCCGTGCGGCCTCCCTCGGCGACGAAGGGAGCGATCGCGAGACGCTCTCGCCATCGGGTGAGGCGGCGCCCGACATCGCGTCCGAATGGCCGGATTTGGTGCTGATCGACGGCGGGCTCGGCCAGTATTCCGCGGCGCGCGCCGTGCTCGACGATCTCGGGGTCACCGACGTGGCACTGGTCGCCATCGCCAAGGGACCCGACCGGGACGCCGGGCGCGAGTGGTTCCACACCGCGAATCGCCCGGCGTTCCAGCTGCCACCACGCGACCCCGTTCTCTACTATCTCCAGCGGATCCGTGACGAGGCGCACCGCTTCGCGATCACCACGCACCGCGCGGGGCGCTCCAAGGCGCTGGTCAGGAGCGAGCTCGACGAGATCGACGGGATCGGTCCCGGGCGGAAGCGCGCGCTGCTGAACCATTTCGGCTCCGCCCGCGGCGTGCGGGGTGCCGGCCTCGTCGATCTCGAGCAGGCGCCGGGCATCTCCCGCGAGACCGCACGCCGGGTCTACGGGCATTTCCATCCCGAATGGCGGCCGGATCAGGGAAGATGACCGGGCTGGACCCGCTCTGTATGCTGCGCCGATGCTGACCGATCTGCCGAACCTGCTCACCCTGTCGCGGATCGGAGCGGTTCCGGTGCTGGTGATCCTGGTCGCCTGGCACCGGCCGGACGCCGATCTCGGGGCGACGCTGGTGTTCGTGCTGGCCGGGATCACCGACTACCTCGACGGGCAGATCGCGCGCTCGCGCGCCATGCTCTCCGATCTCGGCCGCATGCTCGACCCGATCGCCGACAAGCTGCTGGTCGGCGCCTCGCTGATGGTGCTCGCGGGCGCCGGCCGGCTGCCGCTGTGGTCGCTCTACCCGGCGATCGTGATCCTGCTCCGGGAGATCCTGGTCAGCGGCCTTCGGGAATACCTGGCGGGCCTGCGGGTCGGGCTGCCGGTGACGCGGCTCGCGAAGTGGAAGACGGGTGCGCAGATGGTGGCGCTCGGCCTCCTGCTCGCCGGCGACGACGGCGCCGCCGTGCTCCACCTGCGGATGCTCCACCCGTCAGCCCTCGGCGCCGCGATGCTCTGGGTCGCGGCCGCGCTCACGCTGATCACCGGCTGGGACTATCTCACGGCCGGGCTCCGCCACGTCGGCGTCGCCTCCGCGCAGCCGGGACAGGCGCGCCCGTCCTGAGCGCGGGACCTCCCCGAGCCGACCCGGCTTGAGCGGAACACGCCGGCGCGGCACATTCCGCCTCCGCGTCGACCGAACGGTCAGCGGGCTTGCTTAAGGAACTCTCGAACATGCGTCGTCTCGCGCAGCTGACCATCGCGCTGATCCCGCTCGCCGGTTGCTCGGGGCTCGGGCAATTCGAGAGCGACACGCTGGAGTTGCCGGGTTCGAACCCCACGATGCCCGCCGGCGCCAGCGAGACGATGCTCCGGGTCGAGGCCAGGGACACCAGCGTACCCCCGCTCACGCCGGAGGCGGGAAATGTCTGGCCGGGCAAGCCGCAACCCTTCCCGACGCTGGGCGAGGTCGAGAAGCAGACCCAGGCGGCGGGCCAGAACCCACAGGGAAGCGGCGGCAGCGCGGCCGGCGGATCCCTGCCACCGCCTCCGGGCGGCACGCGTTTCGAGATGCAGGCCAACCCCAACGCGGCAAGCACGATCATCATCCCGAACGGCAACGGGACCAGCACGGTGATTGCGCCGGATGGTGGCGTGCACGTGATCCCGACGCCGAAATCGGCCCCCGGGGCTCCGTCGCAGGGAGGGCCCTGATGCCCAGCACGCCCCCGACGGCGGCGGCCGAGCCCGTGCACATCCTCTATCTCGCGTCGTTCCGTGACCGGGCCGGTCGCGCCGACGAGACGGTGGCGCTGCCCGAGACGGTCGCAACCGTCGGCGCGCGCCGGGGCGGGGGGGGGGGGCGGGGGGGGGGGGGGGGCCCGGGCCGGGCCGGGGGGCCGGCGGGGCGCGGGCCAGGGGAGGGCGGGAGGCCGAGGCCCTGGCCGGTGCGACGGCGGTCCGCTGCGCGGTCAACCAGCGTCTCGCCCGCGAGAGCTCGCTTCTCGGGCCCGGCGACGAGATCGCGTTCTTCCCGCCGATGACCGGCGGCTGATGGCTCGGATCGCCATCCAGGAAGCGCCGTTCGACGTCGGTGCCGAGATCGCGCAGGCCGCGAGCGGCGCCGACGGCGGGATCGGCTGTTTCGTCGGCGTGGTCCGGGGCGGCGGCGACGGCCCGGATGCGGTCGAGGCGCTCTGGCTCGAGCACTACCCGGGCATGACGGAGGCCAGTCTCGCCGCGATTGCCGAGGAGGCCGAGCGGCGCTTTTCACTCGGTGCCTGCACCGTGATCCACCGCGTCGGGACCCTGCGGGCCGGCGAGCCGATCGTCCTCGTGGTGGCGAGCGCGCCGCATCGGGCGGCGGCCCTCGACGCGACCCGCTTCCTCATCGACTGGCTGAAGACGAAGGCGCCGTTCTGGAAGCGCGAGCATTGTCGTGACGGGCGCTCGCGCTGGATCGAGGCGCGCCCCGAGGACGAGGCCGCGGCGTCGGCCTGGGATTTCCGGGGTTAGCTCAGGACACCTCGGCGATCCTGACCGGCATCCGGGCCGTGCGGGAGAGCAGCCGGCGGGTCCCGCGAAGCAGCGGCCGCTCGACGCCCAGATGGACGAGGCAGCCGAGCCCGATTCCGGACGCGATGCGGCAGGCTACCAGGAAGGGGGTGCCGCCCACGGCATGGACCAGGCGCCCGCCATGGGTCAGCACGAAGTCGGCGAGCGTGAATGCCAGGACATGGAACAGGTAGATCGAATAGGAGGCGTCGCCGACGAAGCGCAGAGCGGGAAGCTTCGGGATGAGCGCCGCCCGTTCGACCGCGACCATCGACCCCACCAGCGTGATCGCCAGGAGGGCGAACCCGGACCGCGGCAGGTCATGCAGCACCACCGGCGCCGCGAAGACGAGCGCGAGTCCGACCGCCCGCCCGAGCGTCTGACCCGGTGCCGATCTCTCGAAGCAGGCGGCGATCCAGGCGCCTGCCAGGAACTCGAGGATGATCGGGTTGGCGTACGTCGAGAGCGTGCAATCGCGCGGGTGGATCAGGGCGCCGAGCAGGACCAGCGCGCCGAAGCAGGCCGTCATCGCCGGAAGACGGCGGCGGGCGCCGAGCGTCAGCATGCCGGCGAACACGAGATAGAAGAAGACCTCGTAGTCGAGCGTCCAGCCGACGAACAGGGTCGGGTAGACCGGGGCGGGCGAGGGGCCGCGCGGCAGGAACAGCAGCGATTGCAGGAGCAGGACCGGCGACCGGCTGACGAGAGGAATGCCGGCACGGCTGGCCGTCGACGCCGCGAAGGTTGCGAGCGTCGCGAGCCAGTAGAGCGGCGCGATGCGCGCCGCCCGGTCGAGAAGGAACCGCGCCGGCCCGATCGGTCTCCGCGCGGTCAGGGTGAACATCAGGAAGCCGCTCAGAACGAAGAAGATGTCGACTCCTGCCGCACCCAGTGGAAACAGGTTCCAGGGTGCGAGAGCGTGGTAGACGACGACACCGACCGCAGCGAACGCACGCAGATATTGGAGCGACCATATCTGCCGCATCATCTCATCGCTTCAATGCTTTCGTCTCTCTTGCGTGGCGCTGTTCCGTCCGTCAACGTTATTACGAAGCATCAAGCCTTCTGTTTCTGATCGCCGGTCGTGTTCCTTGCTTTGCAGGGTCGAGAATTTTCGCTTCATAGCGGCACCATTCGGCGCCGACGCAATGCCAGCACTCGGGGCGTCGCGCCTTGCACACGTAGCGTCCGTGCAGGATCAGCCAGTGATGCGCCGGTCGCAGCATCTCCTTCGGGATGCGCCGGACCAGCTGGTCCTCGACGGCGCGCACCGTGCCGCCCGGCGCGATCCCGGTTCGGTTGCCGAGCCGGAAGATATGCGTGTCGACCGCCATCGTGGCTTCGCCGAACGCCACGTTGAGCACGACGTTCGCGGTCTTCCGCCCGACGCCCGGCAGCGCCTCCAGGGACGCCCGGTCGTTCGGCACCGATCCGCCATGCCGCTCGACGAGGATCCGCGACAGCGCGACCACGTTCCGCGCCTTGCCCTGCCAAAGCCCGATCCGCCTGATATGCGCTGCCACGCCGTCGACGCCGAGCGCCGCCATCGACGCCGGATCGGGAGCCTCCGCGAACAGGGTCTTCGTCGCGAGATTGACCGAGGCGTCGGTCGCCTGGGCGGAGAGCACGACCGCGACCAGGAGCTCGTAGGCGTCGTGCGCCAGGAGCTCGCTCGCCGCGTCCGGGCGAGCCCGCGCCAACGCGTCGAGGAAACGTCGGACCTCGCCCAGGGTCATCCGTCGTGCCTTGGTCTTCCGGGTGCGTGCAGGCGTGTCGGTCATGACATGTCTGTGCGCCGGACGGAGCGGGCTGGCAAAGATGTGCGCAGGGCGTTCATCGTGCGGACATGGACAGACCCGACGCGATGCCCTCGTCCGAGCCGGTCCTCTTCGAGGCGGTGATCACGCCGCACCGCAGCCTGAGCGGGCGTCAGGCGCTCGCCGTCGGGCTGGGAATGTCGGCGCTGTCGGTCGCGCTCGGGGCGGTGCTCGCGATGCTCGGGGCCTGGCCGGTTCTCGGGTTTTCCGGAGCGGAGATCGGGCTCGCGGCCGTCCTTCTCACGTTGCATGCGCGCGCCGGGCGGCAGGAGGAGTGCGTCAGGCTCACGGCGCGTTCGGTGCGGGTGACGAGGCGCGACGCCGCGGGCCGTGTGACCGTCGGCGAGATCCCCGCCGCGTGGCTCGCGGTCGCGTTGGAGGAGCATCCGGGCCGGGTGCCGCGGCTCGTTCTCCGTCGCCGCGGCGCCGAGATCGAGATCGCTCAGGTGCTCGGCGAGGCCGAGAAGCGCGCCGTTGGCGCGTCCCTCGCCGAGGCGCTCGCCCGTCTTCGCTCGCCGCGCTTCGACAATCCCCAGCTCCGCCCCCAGCTCCCGTCTTGACTTTCCGCTGGCGTTCGTGACCGCCCGCGTGTAACACTTCGATGTCTCATGCCGAGGGAGGAGAGATGATGACCACCCAGCTCTCCGCCGCGATCATCGCGATCGCCGTCGTCGTGGTCGCGTCGCTCCGAGCGGCTAAACCCGGATCTTCCGCGATCCGTTAGGTTTCGTCCCGTCGCCCGGTTCGGGCAAGCGGCCTTCTTTCCCCCGGCTCCCAGGTTCCCGTTTCATGATCGACAAGACATCGAGCGCGAGCGCCGTGTTCGGCGTGCTCCGCTTCCTGTTCGTGCGCTGGCGGCGCCACGCGCGGTTTGCCGTGCAGGTGGTGGCCGCGATCGTCGTGGCGACCACGGCAGACGTGCTGCAGCCGATCCTGTCCGGACGCCTCGTCGACCAAGTGTCGACGCCGGCGGGAAGCGGCGGCGCGCTGCGCGGCACCATCGTCACGCTCGGCGCGATGACCGTGCTCGGGCTCGCCTCCCTGGTCGGCCGGCGCTACGCCTTTCTCGGCGTCGTCTCGCTGACGCTGCTCAACATGACCGAGATCGCGCGGGAAGCCTTCTGGCGGGTCCAGCGCTTCTCGACGGATTGGCACGCCAACAGCTTCGCCGGCTCGATCGTGCGCCGGATCACGCGCGGCATGTGGGCGGTCGATCTCCTGAACGACACGCTCCTCGTGCTGCTGCTTCCGGCCTTTCTGGTGCTGGCGCTGGCGACGGCGCTGCTCGCCTGGCGGTTCCCCGGTGCCGGCGCGCTGCTCGGCGTGTCGTCCGCCGCGTACGTCCTGCTGTCGGCCAACCTCACGCTCCGCTACGTGGCGCCGTCCGCGCGGCTGTCGAACCGCTGGGACAGTCGCGTATCGGGCACCTTGTCGGACGCGATCAGCTGCAGTCCGGTCGTCAAGGCGTTCGGCTCCGAGGAGCGCGAGGACGCCGGGCTCGCCGCGGTGCTCGGACGCTGGGCGCGGCGGACGCGGCGGACCTGGATCCGGGCGACCAACAGCGGCAACACCCAGGGCGCCGCCCTGCTCGTGCTGCGCACGCTGGTGGTGGGCGACGCGATCCGCCTCTGGGCGCAGGGTCGCGCGACCCCCGGCGACGTCGCCTACATCCTGACCACGATCTTCCTGGTCCAGGGCTATCTCCGGGATGTCGGTCAGCACATCAGCAACGTCCAGCGCTCGGTGAACGAGGCGGAAGAGCTGGTGGCCCTCCACGACGAACCTCTCGGCGTCAGCGATCGTGCGGGCGCGAAGCCGCTCCGCGTCACCGCCGGCGCGATCGCGTTCGAGCGGGTCCGCTTCCGCTACGCCGGCGCCGGCTCGGTGCTGTTCGACGGGTTCGATCTCCGCATCCGGCCCGGCGAACGGGTCGGTCTGGTCGGCCCGTCCGGTTCGGGGAAGACGTCCTTCGTGAAGCTCGTGCAGCGTCTCCACGACGTCGAGGCCGGCCGGATCCTGATCGACGGCCAGGACATCGCGTCCGTCGCCCAGGCCAGCCTCAGACGGCAGATCGCGATCGTGCCGCAGGAGCCGATCCTCTTCCATCGCACGCTGGCCGAGAACATCGCCTACGCACGGCCGTCCGCGACCGCGGCCGAGATCGAGGAGGCGGCGCGCCTCGCCCACGCGTCGGTCTTCATCGAGCGGTTGCCCAGGGGCTACGCGACGCTGGTCGGCGAGCGGGGGGTCAAGCTGTCCGGCGGCGAGCGCCAGCGTGTCGCGATCGCGCGCGCCTTTTTGTCGGATGCGCGCATCCTCGTGCTCGACGAGGCGACGTCGAGCCTCGATTCCTCGACCGAGCTCCTGATCCAGGAGGCGGTGTCGCGCCTGATGAAGGGTCGGACTGTGCTGGTGGTCGCCCACCGCCTGTCGACGGTCCGCGCACTCGACCGGATCCTGGTGTTCCAGCACGGCCGCGTCGTCGAGGACGGCCCGCATGCGGCGCTGCTGCGCGACGGGGACGGCATCTACCGCCGTCTCTTCGACCACCAGGCCCTCGGCCTCGCCCCGGCGGAACAGGTATAGCGACGCGCGAGGATGGCGATGGCCGTGTTCTTCACCGCCGACACCCATTGGGGCCACGGCGGCGCCCGGGCGCTCTACCGACGGCCCTTCGAGAGCACCGGCGCGGCGGACGAGGCGATGATCGCGCGCTGGAACCGGACCGTCCGGCCGGACGACGAGGTCTGGCATCTCGGCGACGTCGCGGTCGGCCCGAAGACGGATGCCGTCGCCCGCCTCCTCGACGGCCTCAACGGCGCCAAGCACCTGGTCCGTGGAAACAACGACAGCGAGGCCGTCGCGTCGCTCCCCGTCTGGACCTCGGTCCACGACCTCGTGCGGCTGGAGCTCGCCGGGCGGCGTCTCACCCTCTGCCACTACGCGCTCCGGACCTGGCCCGATCAGGCCAGGGGCGCGCTCAACCTGCACGGCCACAGCCACGGCCGGCTGAAGCCGCTCCCGCGCCAGTTCGACGTCGGCGTCGACGCGCGCGATTTCCGCCCGGTGTCCCTCGCCGACCTGCTCGGCGGCTGACCGCTACAGGGCCTGCAGCTCGGCCGCACTCTCCACGATCCGCGACACCAGCCCGTACTCGATCGCCTCGTCGGCGCCGAGCCAGTAGTTGCGGTCGGTGTCCTTCGCGACCTTCTCGTAGGTCTGCCCGGTCTCGCGGGCGAACAGCCGGTTCAACCGCTCGCGCATCTTGATGATCTCGCGCGCCTCGATGTCGATGTCGACCGCCGGGCCCCGGACGCCACCCATCGGCTGATGCAGCAGGAACCGGGTGTTGGGCAGGCAGAACCGCCGCTCGCGGCGTCCCGCCACGTAGATCAGCGCGCCCGCGCTCGCGACCCAGCCGGTGCCGACCATCCGCACCGGCGCGATCGCGTCGACGAAGCGGATCATGTCGTGGATGGTGTCGCCGCTCTCGACATGACCGCCGGGCGAGTTGACGTAGACATCGATCGGCTTGTCGGACGCGCCGGCGAGCGCCAGGAGGCGTCCCGTCACGTCGCGCGCGATCTTGTCGTTGATCGGGCCGAAGATCAGCACCTTGCGCTGATCGAACAGGCGGCTTTCCAGCTCGTTGATCGGAGAGTTGAGCGTCCGGTTGCTGTCGGGCTCGGTCTGGTCGGGCCCCTGGGGCTCGGGCACGTCGGGGCTGTCGGGCGCCGGCTCGTCGTCGTCCGAGCGGACGCGGGGGAAGTCGTCCGAGCGGACGCGGGGGACGTCGCCCGAGCGGACGAGGGCCGGCCCTTGCCCGCTAGTCCGGAGGGTCGACCAGGCCCGATCTTCGGTTCG
>CAXUBX010000048.1:0-1250 GCA_964249405.1 uncultured Acetobacteraceae bacterium
TCTTATAACCGAGCCGGAGCGACGGATCCCGCGACCGATTCCAGGCCTCTCCAAGCCCTCCACAATGCCCTCCTCCCGGGCACCCCACGCGCCGGCCCGACCCCCGCACCGCCGCCGATCTCCGCCGACCTGACAGCGGCGGCCGATCGCGCCTTTCCGATCGGATCCGCCATGTCGATGTTCCACAATCCGGACCGGCGTCACGTCACCGACGCCATGGCCGACGAGGCGATCCGGCTGACTGCCCGCCAGAAGGAGGCGGCCTGCGACGAGCGCCCGTTCCAGGCCGGCGAGGCCGTCGTCTACGCCGCCCACGGCGTCGGGCGCATCGAGCGGATCGGAACCGAGCAGATCGCCGGCCACGCCGTCGAGATCATCCAGGTTTCGTTCGCCGCCAACCGCATGACCCTTCGCATCCCGAAGGCCAAGGCCCGCATCGCCGGCCTCCGCCGCATCGCGACCCGCGAGCGCGTCGACGAGGCGATCGCCATCATCGCCGGCCGCCGCCGCGTCTCGAAGGGCCTCTGGGCCCGCCGCGCGCTCGAGATCCAGGCCCGCATCAGCTCCGGTCAGATCCGCCGTGTCGCCGAGGTCGTCCGCGATCTCCGCCCGCACGCCGTCTCCGACCGCGGCAGCTTCAGCGAGCGCCAGCTGTTCGCCGCCGCCTTCGAGCGCCTCGTCGCGGAGATCGCGCTGCTCGACGGCAACGACGAAGCCGCGACCGCCGAGCGCCTCACCGCGATCCTCAAGGACGCCGAGGACCAGGCCCCCGCGCCCACCCCCGAAGAGGCCGAACCCGCCATCGCCTCCTGACCGCCGCCGGTCCCGGTCCGGCCTCAGGCCCAGAGATCGCGGACGCAGCGCCCATCGTCCGGCCGTTCGCTGAACGCGTCGAGCCCGTCGAACGCCCGGATCGGGATGTCGGCGACCGCGTCGGGTGATGCGAGCCGGAGATTGACCGCGATCCGGCGGCGGCCGTCGGGCGAGAGCGCCAGGCCGCGCCAGCACAGCACGCAACCGCAGCGCGTGCAGAAATGGATCTCGAGGGCGGGCGAGGGCTCGTCGGCGCGAACATAGACGCTGGTGGGTCCCTCGACGCGGATCCGCTCGCCCTCGTAGTCGTACGCCCAGAGCCCGCCGTAGCGGCGACAGAGCGTGCAGTTGCAGGCGGTGGCGCGCCCCGGATCGCCCTCGAGCACCCAGCGGACCGAACCGCAATGGCACGAACCGCTCAGCATGGCGCGTCTCCC
>CAXUBX010000048.1:1350-11800 GCA_964249405.1 uncultured Acetobacteraceae bacterium
GCACCCAGCGGACCGAACCGCAATGGCACGAACCGCTCAGCATGGCGCGTCTCCCGGGTGTGTCTCCGGCCATTTCTCCCCCCTTGGCCGCTCGTCCGAGCCGACAGGCGCGGCGCCGGAGATCAGCGCCGCTCCGTGACCTCCACGGCCGGGAAGGCGATCGGGACCGCCTTTCCGTCCCGCGTCTTCTCGGTGAACGGCTTCGGTTCGGTCATCGTCGCGTCCACCTCGCGCTACCCATGCGGCAGGCCCTCCTCGCGACCGGGAACGGACATGTCGAACGCGTTCAGGAGCAGCGAGACGAGGCAGTAGCCGCCGACGAGATAGATCAGCTCGGCCGTCTGCTCCTCCCCGAACGCGTCGAGCGCGCGGCGGTAGGTGCTTTCCGGCAGGCTGCGGCCGCCCGCGAGCACGGACGCGACGTCGTAGGCCGATTGCTCCTGCTCGGTCAGGTCGGCCGGCCGCTGGCCGGCGGCGATCGTCGCGACCTTCGCCCGCGACAGGCCTGCGGCGTCGGCGACGCGCTCGTGCGCGTAGAGTTCGTAGCGGGCGTTGCAGGCGGCGCCGGTGACGAGGATCGCCACCTCGCGCACCGTTTTCGGCAGCTTGGCATTCTCGATCAGCGCCTTCGTGAAGGCCCAGGACGGGTGGCCGAACTGCGGGAAGCGCAGCATCGGCGGGAACGGGCCGACGAGCGCGCCGTCCTCCCGCCGCGACACGAAACCCTCGAGGTTCCGGTCCACCAGCGCCGCCATGTCATCGTGCAGGGTCCGGACATCAGGTGGCATCTCGTCGGGCGGGTAGGGCGCTGCGCGCATCACTCAATCCTTCCGGGCCGAGGATCACGGACGACGGACCGCGCAGCACGCGGCGGCAGCATCCTGACGCTCACGCCACGGCCGGCCTCGGCGGGATCGCCGCTACGAGGCCTTTCGCCGGCTGGCCGCCGCCGGTTTCCCGGGTGCCGTCTCCGGCGTGTCGGACCTCGTCCGGCTCGCGCCGATCTGACCCGTACCGGTCTGGCCCGCACCCGGCTGGCCGGCTCGCGTCTTGCCCCCTGCGATCGGGAGCTTGAAGGCAGCCTGCTCCCGGACGTTCCCCGGCTTCGCCGTCTTGCCCTTCCGCACCGCCGGCGTCTTCGGCGGCCCGGCGGCGGACTGGCCCAGGCCGAGGCTCTGCCTGAGCGCCGCCATGATGTCGACGACGTTGTCCGGCGCGCGGCTCGCGACCTCGACGCCGTCCACCGTCTCGCCGTTCACCTTGGCCTCGAGCATCTCCCGCAGACGCGTCTCGTATCGGTCCTCCAGATCGGACGGATCGTACGTTCCGGTCTGACGATCGACGAGCTGGACCGCGAGCTTGACCATCTCCGGGTCGACCTTCAGTCCCTGGACGGTGTCGAACAGCGTCTTCGCCTCGTTCAGGTCCCGCTGCTCGTTCAGCGTGTGCGCGACGAGACCGCCGCCGATCGGCCGGATGGCGACGGTGCGCTCGCGTTGCGAGATCACGATCCGGGTCAGCGCCACCCGACCGGTCCGCACGACCGCCTCGCGGACGACGGCGTAGACGTCGTCCGCGCTCTTCCCGTCGGGCGCCAGGAAATAGCTCGCGTCGTAGTAGATCGGATCGATCGAGGCGGCGTCGACGAACTTCTCGATCGCCATCGTGGACGAGCTCTCGACCTTCACCTTGTCCATGTCGTCATCCGTGATGATGACGTAGCGACCCTTCGAATATTCGTAGCCCTTGACGGTCTCGCCGCGCGAGATCTCCTCGTCCGTCCCGGCGTCGACGCTGACCATCCTGATGCGGTTGCCGGTCTTCGGATTGATCATGTTGAACCGGATCGTGCCGCGGTCGTGACGGGCGCTGTAGAGCGCGACCGGACACGACACGAGGGCCAGCCGCAGATGCCCGCGCCAGATCGGACGTTGCGCCATCAGCGCGGCTCGGCGGACGGATTGGTTGCCATGACGGATCAAGAACCAGGCCGGCCGGGAGTTTGCAGGCCGGCGGCGGGGCGAGGCTCGCGGGCGCGTACCCTGGATGAAGCTCGTCCCCTATCGGCTTCCGAAGCCTCCGTTTCCGCCAAAGCCCGGTTTCCGTCACTTGCGCGTGAGGTCGCCGGAGGGGAGGGGCGTCGGCACGAGGCGTCGCCGGAAGTTGCGGGGATGGACGCGACCGATCGCTCGCACGCTCCTGAAACAGGACTCGACTCCGCTCCCTCGTACCTGTTTTGTTCCTGCCATGCCGAACGGTCCCCGCGAGAGCTTCCGTTTCGAGGGCGACGTCCAGGTCCATGTCGCCTCGTCATCGCGACCGCGGACGCCACGGCACGGCCGGCCGGAACACGTCGTAGGCGCCGCGCGGGACCCATGGCACGCTCACGCGATGTCCGACCTGCCGCCGCTCCTCGCCCCGCTCGCCGAGCCCGACCCGATCTCCCGCCTCAACCGTGCCCGTGACCGCTGGCGCGACCACAGCCTGACCCTGCTCCTCGTGGTCCAGCTCTTCACCATCTTCGGCGTCGTCCCCGCCAACGCCGCCGGCCTGCCGCTCCCCCCCAGCCTCAGCGCCCTCCTGCTCCTCGTCTTCATGTCGATCACCATCGTCATGGCCCGCGGCCGCTGGACGCTCGCGGTCGGGATCGGGACTTTCCTGCTGACCTCCGTCGGCTTCCTCGCCCGCGCGCTCCATTCGGGGCCGTCGATCGCGCTCGACGTCGCCGTCAACGTGCTGGCCCTCGTCACCTTCGCGGTCCTGAGCCTCGTGGTCGCGTTCGCCGTGTTCCGCCCCGGCCGCTTCACCGGCCACCGGATCCGCGGCGCCGTGGTGCTCTACCTCAACCTCGGCCTCCTGTTCGGCTTCCTCCACCGCATCATCGGCGAGGTCGCGCCGGGCGCCTACATCCACCTCCCCGATCCGCGGAACCAAGCCACCTTCCGCGCCGCCTGCGACTATCTCTCCTTCGTGACACTGACCTCGGTCGGTTACGGCGACATCGTCCCGGTCAACCCGATCGCCCGCAGCCTCTGCACGCTGGAGGCCGCGATCGGCCAGCTCCTCCCCACCGTCCTGATCGGTCGTGCCGTGATCCTCGCCATGCGGGAAGGCGAGTGAACGCCGCGACGGGACCGTCGACTGTTGCCCCGATGCCGCAGGGTCGAAGCCCATGCCGCATCCGAAACATCCGATCCGTCCGCCGCCACGTAGGACCAAGGCGGTGTCGCAAGGAGTGGCCGAACATCACCCGTCGACCTCGCCGTCCTGGCCGGCTCCGACCCATCCCGGGCGCCGTCGATCCGCACTCCGCCCACGGAACATTTTCTTCCCGGCAAACCCGATCCGTGACCGAGCCCAACACCGTTCCCAACCACGCCCCACCCCGACGAGCAACCGGACGACCATGCGCCAACCCCCGATCCCGCCTTCGGCCGCGGCCGGGCCGCCTCTTCTCTCCTCGGTGCTCGCCGCCCTCGCCGACCCGACCCGCCTCGACATCGTTCGCATGCTCGACCGCGACGGCGAGCGGAGCTGCGCCGCCCTCGACGGCGGGCGCCCGAAATCCACCATGTCCCACCATTTCCGCGTGCTTCGCGAGGCGGGTCTCCTCGACGTGCGCCCGGACGGTCCGACCCACTTCAACAGACTTCGCCGCGAGGCGGTCGACGCCGCCTTTCCCGGCCTCCTCGCCGCGATCCTCGCGGCCTGATCGCGACGTCGCCACCGCGTCCCACGACCGGTTCCTCCCCGCCGCCCGCGCCCGAAGCTGACGTGTCGGCCGTGCCCCCCGAGACGCTCCACGCCGGGAACCGGCTCCTCGGGTCGCTTCCGGGCGGCATCCTCGCGGCACTGGCACCCTCGTTCGTCCGCGTGCCGCTGCAGCCGATGCAGGTCGTGCATCGCGCGGGCGCGCCGATCGAGGCGGTGTTCTTCATCGAGCAGGGTCTCATCTCCATCCTCGTCGAGCTCGCCGACGGCACGGAGGTCGAGGTCGCCCTGGTCGGCCGCGAGGGCATGCTCGGCAGCGCCCTCGTCATCGGCGCGGAATCCAGCTTCGCCAACGCGGCCGTGCACGTCCCGGGCTCCGCCCTCCGCATCGAACGCCGCGCCTTCCTCGACGCCCTCGCCGCGTTCGACCCGCTCCGCGACCTGGTGCTCCGCTTCGCGGCCGCCCTCGACAGCCAGTTCATGCAGACCGCCGCCTGCAACGCCCGCCACGCGCTGGAGCAGCGTCTCGCCCGCTGGCTGCTCTCCGCGGACGAGCGTCTCGACGGTCCCGCCGTGCCGGTCACCCAGGATGCCCTGGCCCGGATGCTCGGCGTGCACCGCCCGAGCGTCACCGTCGCCGCCCGCCTGATCCAGGCGGCGGGGCTGATCCGCTACACTCCCGGACAGATCGTCGTGATCGATCGCCCGGGCCTCGAGGCCGCCTCGTGCGAATGTTTTGCAGCCGTACGAAAACGTTACGATTTCCTGCTCTCAATAACAAGAACACGCCTGTATGTTACATGACAGACAACCCGAAATCCGAGCGTTAGCCTGGCAACCGTGACACGCGACCAGATCGAGGCGACCCTCCGCGGCGACCCGTCGCCGGCCAGGACCGCCGAACCTTCGGACGTCGCCCGTGTCGCCCGGACACGGACGCGCCCCCCGCCCGTGGCCGTGCCGGCCGATCGTGGTCCGTTCGACCGGATCTGCCGGACCGCCGCCACCGCGACCGGCATGGCGGCCGCCGTCCTCGCGGTGTCGCGCGACCAGGAACTCGCCGTGGTCGGGCGGTCCACGCCCGATGCCGGCCGCGGCGCCGGTCTTCCCGACGGACTGCCGGCGACCTGCATCGAGGCGGCCTCCCGCACCCGCCGCCCGGTGGTGGTCCATGACGCCGCACCGCCGGTCTCCACCTGCGTCGCCCTGCCGCTGCCGTCCGCCGAGGAGAGCGCCTCCGGAGATCGCGGCGTTCTCTGCGTCTATGCCGAGCGGCCGCGCGCGCTGTCCCCGGGCGAGCTCGACCTGCTGTCCGATCTCGCCACGATCGCCGGCCGCCTGGTCGACCAGTCGAGGCGCGCGACGTTGCTGGAGACCCGGAACCGCCATCTCCAGCTCGGCATGACCTCCAGCCCGAACCGGCCCTGGATCGCCGACCGGAACGGGCAGATCGTCGCCCTCAGCGCCCGCCTCGCGCGTCTCACCGGATCGCTGGTCGGCCGCTCCGTCGACCAGACCCTCGCCACCATCGTGCATCCGGACGAGCGCGAGGCGACGCTCGCCGACTGGGCGTCCGCCTCCCGGGTCGGCCGCGTGTTCGACCGCGAGGTCCGCTGCCGAGGCATCAAGGGCGGCAACGGCTGGTATCGCCTCTATGCCTGGCCGCACCGCAACGAGGCCGGCGAGGTCGATGCCTGGTACGGCACCAGCCAGAACGTCACCCGGCTCCGCCGCGACCGCATCCGTCTCGAGAACCTCGCCTTCCGCGACGGGCTCACCGGGCTGCTCAACCGCGCCGCCCTCTCGGTCGAGCTCGACCGCCGCGTCGGCGCGGATCCCGCCAGCTTCGCCCTGCTCGCGATCGACCTCGACGACTTCAAGGCCGCCAACGACATGCTCGGCTACCCGGCCGGCAACACCATCCTCCGCCGGATCGCCGACTGCCTCGTCTCCTGCGTCCGCCAGACCGACATGCTCGCGCGCGTCGGTGCCGACGAGTTCGTCATCCTCCTCGACGAGACCACCGAGCCCGGCGTCGCCGTCCGCTGCGCCGACCGCATCATCAACGCGCTGCGCATCCCGGTCCGCGTGGAGGGCCACGCGGTCCCGATCAACGCCAGCATCGGCATCACCCTCTCCCCGCGCGACGGCACCAGCCCCGACGAACTGCTTCGCAACGCCGACCTCGCGCTCAGCCGCGCGAAAGGCGAGGGCGGGGGCACCTGGCGCCTGTTCGAGCCCGGCATGGACGAGGTCCTCCGCGCCGCCCAGGCGCTCAAGGTCGAGCTCCGGGAAGCGCTCCGCGACAGCCAGTTCGCGCTGGAGTTCCAGCCGGTGGTCGACGTGAGGAATGGCCGGATCGAGGCCTTCGAGGCGCTGATCCGCTGGCATCATCCGGTGCGCGGCATCGTCTCGCCGCTCGATTTCGTCCCGCTCGCCGAGCAGACCGGCCTGATCGTGCCGATCGGCCGCTGGGTGCTGGTCGAGGCCTGCCGCGCCGCCGCGACCTGGCCGCGCGACATCCGCATCGCCGTCAACGTCTCGGCGATCCAGATCCGCCACCGCGACCTCAGGACCGCCGTCGAGGTGGCACTCGCTTCCTCCGGCCTCGACCCCGAGCGGCTGGAGCTCGAGATCACGGAATCGATCCTCCTCCAGGACGACGTCGAGAGCCTCGATACGGTCCGCCAGCTCCGCAAGCGCGGGATCCGGATCGCGGTCGACGATTTCGGCACCGGACACGCGACCCCGCGCGCGCTGAACGCCTTTCCGTTCGACAAGCTCAAGATCGACCGCGCCTACGTCACCGGCGACGGCACGCCCTGGAGCCTCGCCATCGTGCGCGCCGCGATCGCGATGGCCCGCGCGCTCGATCTCGAGATCGTCGCCGAAGGCGTCGAACGCGAGAGCGAGCGCGACCGCCTCCGGGCCGAAGGATGCCACCTGTTCCAGGGCTTCCTGTTCGGCCGACCCATGCCCTTCGACGAGGTCGCCGCCCACATCGAGGGCACGAGACGCTGACCGGGCGGCGAACGCCCGGCTGATCCATCCGTTCGGCACCAAGCCGAACCCATGGAGACCACCGGATGATCCACCAGCCCGATCCCGCCCGCTACGAGCACGCCCGGTTCCGGCGCTGCGGTCGGAGCGGCCTCGACCTCCCGCCGATCTCGCTCGGCCTGTGGCACAATTTCGGCGGCACCGACGTCTTCGAGACCGGCCGGGCCGTGATTCGCCGGGCCTTCGACCGCGGCGTCACGCATTTCGATCTCGCGAACAACTACGGCCCGCCCTACGGGTCCGCCGAGGAGAATTTCGGCCGCATCCTGCATGCCGATTTCGGCAGCCACCGACGCGAGCTCGTGATCTCGACGAAGGCCGGCTGGGACATGTGGCCCGGTCCCTACGGCGACGGCGGCTCCCGGAAATACCTTCTCACCAGCCTGGACGAGAGCCTCCGCCGCATGGGTCTCGACCACGTGGACATCTTCTACTCGCACCGGATCGACACCACGACGCCGCTCGAGGAGACGATGGGGGCGCTCGACCACGCCGTCCGCTCCGGCAAGGCGCTCTACGTCGGGGTGTCGTCCTACTCACCCGCGATGACGCGGCGGGCGCACCGGATCCTGAAGGAGCTCGGGACGCCGCTGCTGATCCACCAACCGTCCTACTCGATGGTCAATCGCTGGATCGAGGACGAGCTCCTGGCGACCCTGGACGAGCTCGGCGTCGGCTGCATCGCGTTCTCGCCCCTCGCACAGGGCCTTCTCACGAAGCGTTACCTCCGAGGCGTTCCCGCCGAGACGCGGGCGGGCCGGGGTGCCGGCTCGTTCTCCCGCGACCTGCTGACGAGCGAGGTCCTCGACAAGGTTCGCGAACTCGACGCGCTCGCCGGACGACGCGGCCAGACCCTGGCGCAGATGGCGATCGCCTGGACGCTGAGGGATCCGCGCGTGACGTCGGCCCTGATCGGCGCGCGTTCCGTCGAACAGCTGGATGACAGCCTCGATGCCTTGAAGAACCTCGACTTCTCGGAGAGCGAGCTCCGCACCATCGACCTTCATGCGACCGAGGGCGGCATCGATCTATGGCGCGAGTCGGCGACCGCCGAAGCGCCTTGAATGGCGTCGGAACGTCAGGCGGCGTCGCGCGCGACCTGGCGCCTCAACGCGGCGAGCAGGGCGGCGAAGTCGCCGTTGTGGCGCGTCAGGTAGCTCGTGTAGTCGCCGCGCTGGGTCAGGCGGAGGCTCGTGCCCTCGGCCACCACGTCGATCACCTTCGGACTGCCGCCCTGGTCGGCGATGACCCACTCGACAGGGGCCGGCGCCTCGCCGGGACGGTAGATCGTCGTCTCGACATGCGTCCCGTCCGGGGCCGACGTCGCGCCGCCGACCGTGAACCGGACCCCGTGATAGTCGCCGAGATTGCCGACGATCGAGTTCAGCAGGACGGAATGGAAGAGCGTCTTGTACTCGTCGAGCTGGGCGGGCGTGGCCATGCGCGAGAAGCGGCCGAGACAGAACACGGCGATCTGGTCGACCGCGACGTTCTGATCGAGCACCGGCTGGAGCTCGCCTCGCTTGGAGGCCGGCGATCCCGGCGCATTGACGATCGCGACGAGTTGGCCACCGAGCGTCCGGACGAAGCCTGCGGCCCCGGAGGTCTGCGCCCGGGCGAGGCCGCATGTCAGCGCGATCGTCAGCGAGGACGCGAGAACGAGGAGAGTGCGGCGGAGCGGGGCGATCATGTGCCGCCCTTACCCCGTCCGACGCCGCCGATCAACGCGCATACCAGTCGGGCGGCGTCGAACGGTTGTCGGCCTCGAGCGCCTTCAGCTGGGATTGCCGCTGCTGGCGATAGGCGCTCCGGATGCTCGCGTAAGGATCGAGGGCGGTCTTCTGCAGCTGATCGAGGTCATGCAGCACGAGGGCGCGTCCATCGACGATCCCGACCCCGTAGACGGCCCAGTTCAGGGTGAGCAGCCCATACCCTCGCGGGACATAGGTGAACGGGGAGAGCGCGGTATCGAGCGCGTACTGCCCGGTCGCATCGCGGGGGCTCGACGGTCCGACGATCGGCAGGAACAGGTAGGGACCGGAGGGAAGGCCCCAGTACGCGAGGGTGAGCTCGCCGCTGCTGTCGTTCTGCTTGTAGCCGAGCGCGTTCGCGACGTCGAAGAAGCCGCCGACCCCGACCGTGGTGTTGACCATGAAGCGCACGAAACTGTCGCCCGCGCGGCGCGGCTTGCCCTCGAGCACGCCGTTCAGGAACGTCACGGGCTGGCCGTAGTCGACGAGCATGTTGTGGATGCCGGCCCGGACCGGCCTCGGGACGACGTACACGTAGGCCTGGGCGACCGGCTTCAGCGTGTAGGGGTCGATGTCGTTGACGCTGACGTTGTAGAAGAAGCGGTTGGTCGGCTCGAGCGGGTCGTTCGTCGCCCGATAGTCGGCGAGCGCGGCAGGGTCGGAGGCGGGCGGTACTTTCGCGCAGCCGGAGAGCGTCGCCAGGGCGATCGCGGCGGCGATGGCAACGCGTCTCGAAGCCGGAAGGAACATTCGATCGGCGCGCATGAAACCCCCTCGTGCCCCGTCCCGCGTGGACGGGCGGGCAACGTTCCTACCATGCGCCGCCGACGAGGCAACGGTCGCCCGGGACGGCCGGAGGCGTTGTTGGCGTCCGCGTGTCCGTCGCGATACACCCTGATCGTCACACCTGATCGTCGGCCGGAACCGGCCGGACATGCTCGAGGATCGGACCGCGCCCTTGAACCACAGCACGAAGGTGCCCGCCGGGGCGGAGCGGGACGTCCGCGATCTTCCGACCCTCGAGCGCTGGCTCACCGGACCGAGGATCGCCGGGCTTCCGAGCCCGAAGAACACGCCTGCGCTCTCGTTCGAGTTCTTCCCGCCACGGACCGAGGCGCTCGAGGCGCAGCTCTGGGCGGCGGTGCGCCGGCTCGAGACGCTGCGGCCGGATTTCGTGTCCGTGACGTACGGGGCGGGCGGTTCCACCCAGGCGCGAACCGAGGCGACGGTCGGGCGCATCCTTCGCGAGACCACGCTGCGGCCGGCGGCCCATCTGACCTGTGTCGGCCTGTCGCGAGGCGCGGTCGACGACATCGCCCGTCGCTACTGGGACATGGGCGTGCGCCACATCGTGGCCCTTCGTGGCGACGCGTCGGATCGCGGCGCCGGCTTCGCGCCGCATGCCGAAGGCTACGGGAACGCCGCCGAGCTGGTCGCCGGACTCCGTCGGCTCGCGCCCTTCGAGATCTCGGTCGCCGCCTACCCCGAGATCCACCCGGAAGCGGTCAGTCCCGAGGCTGATCTCGACAACCTGAAGCGGAAGCTCGATGCCGGAGCGACCCGCGCCATCACCCAGCTGTTCTTCGAGACCGAGCACTACCTGCGTCTGCTGGACCGGGCGCTCGCGGCGGGCATCTCGGCGCCGATCGTCCCGGGGATCCTGCCGATCGACGGCCTCAAGGCCCGGCGCTTCATCGAGAGCTGCGGCGCCACCATCCCGCACTGGCTCGTCACGCTGTTCGACGGGCTGGAGGCCGACGAGGGTACGCGCCGGCTGGTCGGCGCCGTGGTCGCGGCCGAGCAGGTTCGCCTGCTGCAGGCGAACGGCGTCGACGAGTTCCACTTCTACACGATGAACCGCCCCGATCTCACCTTCGCGACCGCCCGCATCCTCGGCGTCCACGCGACGCGGCCCGACGCCGCCGCGC
>CAXUBX010000048.1:11900-24877 GCA_964249405.1 uncultured Acetobacteraceae bacterium
GCGGAAAGCGCCGTCGTCAGGGCGACCACCCGCCCGCGAGATCGATCGCCAGAAGGTCGCCGGTGGCCGCGATGAACAGCCTCTGCATGGTCCGGCCGCCGAACGCGCAGTTCGAGCAGACGGTCGGGACGGGGATGAAGCCGAGCCGCGTCCGGTCCGGCGCGAACACATGGATGCCGTCGCCGGCCGTGGTCCACACCCAGCCGCGTGCGTCCACGGCGAAGCCGTCCGGATATCCGTGATCGGTGCGGCAGAACAGTCGCCGGTTCGACAGCGCGCCGCCGGCGGCGACGTCGAACGCCTGGATCTCGTGCGTGCTTCCGGTCTCGGGTCCCGGGATCTCGTCGAGCGAGAGCGCGGTGTCCGAGACGTACAGCGTCCGTCCGTCCGGGGAGAAGAACAGGCCGTTGGGCTGCTCGAAATCCGCCATCCGGCCGAGCGCGCCGGTCCGCGGATCGAAGCGGTAGACGCTTCGGTGGTCGAGCTCGGGTTCGACGAGGCTGCCCTGGCTCGGCATCAGCAGTCCGAAGGTCGGATCGGTGAACCAGATCGCCCCGTCGGCCGCCACCGTGACGTCGTTCGGCGAGTTCAGCCGACGTCCCTCGAAATGCGTGACGATCGGCTCGGGACCGTCGGCGTCGCCCGAGCGGCTGATGCAGCGCCGGCCGTGCTCGCAGTGGACCAGTCTGCCGTCGGCGTCGATCGCGTTCCCGTTCATGAAGAAGGTGCCGTCGATCGCGACCGTCACCTCCCCGTCGGGCTGCCAGCGGAGGAGGCGGCGGTTCGGGACATCCGACCAGTAGAGGCAGGCCTCCGCCTCCTGCCAGACCGGCCCCTCCGCGTGGAGCGTCCCCTCGTACAGACGGAGAAGCCCCGCGTCGGGGGCCAGCACCTCGGCGAGGCGCGGATCGTCGATCTGCACGCCGCGGAACCCGGGGAACGGCGCCGGAGGTCCGCTCCGGCGCAGCAGGCGCCCGGGCAGCAGGGACGTCTCGCCGCTCACCGGAGGTGACACGGCTCGTTGTTCGGATCGACGTGCAGCTGCACCGTCATCAGGACCGCGGGTTCGTCCCCGATCGTCCCGGAGCGGTGGCCCTTCCTCCCGTCCTCGCTCCTGCTGCAGCCCTGGTCCTCGCCGAACGAGAACTCGCCGGGACCCTGCTCGATGCGGGTTCCGTCCATGCTCTCGATCCACCAGCGCCCGGAGAGCACCACGATCCACTGCGGCGCCGGGTTCTCGTGCCAGTCTCCGATCCAGCCCACCGGCTGGACGGTGAACACCACGGTCGAGGCGACCTTGTCGTGCTTGTTGTTCCACTGCGGCTCGGCGTCGCCGACGCCCTTCAGCTCGAACGAGGTCAGCGCGCATTGCTTCTGGTGACTGACGCCGCTCCGGTCGGTCCAGAGATGCCAGTAGGCGACCTCCGGCTTCGGACCGCTCTTTCCGCCGCCGTCGGCAACGCCCTTGATGAGCTCGACTGGGTTGCGCATTTCGATCTCCGTTCGCAGCGACGCCGGCCGCGCCGTCGGGTCTGTCGGTCACCCAGGGCCGCCGCAGGCGCCGCGCGGTCCGGACGCGGCGCCGACCACGATGAAATCGGACCAGGCCGATCGGAAGTTCCCGACCCGGGAACCATCGTGTTCGCCCCGGGCGGTCGCCCCGGGCCGGAGGAACGCGATCAGCCGGAGATCAGCGTTCCCGGACCGGCGGTGGTGAACAGCTCCAGCAGGCAGGCGTGCGGCACGCGCCCATCCAGGATCACGGCCGCCCGCGCGCCGGCCTCGAGTGCGGCGAGGCAGGTCTCGACCTTCGGGATCATCCCGCCCGAGATCGTTCCTCGCGCGATCAGCGCGCGTGCGTCGGCGGCGGTCAGCTCGGCGATCAGGCGCTTCTCCTCGTCGAGGACGCCCGGCACGTCGGTCAGCATCAGCAGCCTGGTCGCGCCGACCGCGCCGGCGATCGCGC
Source organism: uncultured Acetobacteraceae bacterium (assembly GCA_964249405.1). Classification (GTDB taxonomy): domain Bacteria; phylum Pseudomonadota; class Alphaproteobacteria; order Acetobacterales; family Acetobacteraceae; genus CAXTPV01. The sequence goes on from CAXUBX010000048.1 coordinate 13,867, forward strand.
CCGCCACGGTGTCGGCGTTGATGTTGTAGATCTGCCCGTCCTCGCCGTCGCCGACCGGCGCGATCACCGGGATCAGGCCGGAACCGGTCAGCGCATGCAGGACGCGCGCGTCGATCCGGGCCGGCTCGCCGACGAAGCCGAGATCGAGCACGCGCTCGATGTTGCTGTCCGGGTCGCGTGTGGTGCGGCGGAGCTTCCTCGCCCTGATCAGCCCGCCATCCCGTCCCGACAGCCCGACCGCCATCGCACCCGCGCGGTTGATCAGGGAGGCGACCTGTTTGTTGACGGTACCGGCAAGAACCATCTCGACGACCTCGACCATCGCCCCGTCGGTGACGCGCAGCCCGTCGACGAAGGACGACCGGATCTGCAGACGCTTCAGCATCCCGTCGATCTGCGGGCCGCCGCCGTGCACCACGATCGGGTTGATGCCGACCTGCTTGAGCAGGGCGACGTCGTGGCCGAAGGCGTCCGACAGCGGCCCCGGGGTCATCGCGTGGCCACCGTACTTCACGACGATCGTGTCGCCCGTGTAGCGCTGGAGGAAAGGCAGGGCACGCGCAAGGATCTCGGCCTGATCCCGGGCGGTGGCGAGCTCGTCCTCGGTGGGGCTCATGGGATCAACCCTCCCCGCCGGCGGCCGATGGACGCGGAACGGCGAGGCTCGCGACCGAGGCCCGGAGCGGGGCGATCCCGTCGCCACGGTCGCTGCTGGTGACGGCGACCATCGGGTACGCGGCGGCGTGCGCGCGCGCGACCCTCGCCATGTCGTCGATCCTCGCCTCCAGCGCCGCCGGACCGACGGCATCGGCCTTGGTGAGCACGAGCTGGAACGTGACCGCCGCCTGATCGAGCAGGCCCATCACGGTGCGGTCGCTCTCCTTCAGCGGGATGCGCGCGTCGAGCAGCAGCAGGACGCGCATGAGGTTCGGCCGCCCTCGCAGGTAGTCGAGCATCAGCCCCTGCCAGTCCCGTTTGATGGCATGCCCGGCCTCGGCGTAGCCGTAGCCGGGCATGTCGACCAGCACGAGGCGGCCGCCGAGATCGAAGAAGTTGAGCTGCCGCGTGCGGCCCGGCGTGTTGGAGGCGCGGGCGAGACCCCGTCGCGAGGTCAGGGCATTGATCAGCGAGGATTTGCCGACGTTCGAGCGTCCCGCGAACGCGATTTCGGGACCGCGCGCGTCCGGCAGGTCGACCAGGTCCTGCGCCGCGTGGAAGAAGCGGCAATCCTGCGCGAACAGCAGACGGCCCGCCTCGATCGAGGCCGCTTCGTCCGCGTCGAGGACCGCTGCGCGTGCTGCCGACCCGCTCAGGTTCGCGCCGCCTTCGGCTGGCGGCTTCCGGCTCGCGGCTTCAGCGAGGTATGTCGCATGATCATCCATTGCTGGGCGCAGGTGAGCAGGTTGTTCCAGCAATAGTAGATCACCAGCCCGGCCGGAAAGCGCGCCATCATGAAGGTGAAGACGATCGGCATCAGCTGGAAGATGCGTTGCTGCGCCGGGTCGGGCGGCGGCGGGTTGAGCCGCTGCTGGAGGAACATCGTCCCCATCAGCACGAGCGGCCAGACCCCGAGCTGCAGCATCGGCAGCACGTGGGCGGGGTCGAACGGGAGCAGGCCGAACAGGTTGAAGACGTTCGTCGGGTCGGGGGCCGAGAGGTCGTGGATCCATCCGAAGAACGGCGCCTGCCGCATCTCGATCGTGACGTAGAGGACCTTGTAGAGACAGAAGAAGACCGGGATCTGGATCACCATCGGCAGGCATCCGCTCGCCGGATTGACCCCCTCGGTCTTGTAGAGGACCATCGTCTCGCGCTGCATCGCCGCCGGATCGTCCTTGTGGCGCGCCCGGATCTCCTGCATCCGCGGTTGCAGCAGCCGCATCTTGCTCATCGAGCGATAGGACTTGGTCGCCAGCGGAAAGAACAGCGCCTTGACGAACAGCGTGAACGTCAGGATCGCGAGCCCGAAGTTTCCGAGCTGGCTGTTGAGCCAGTCGAGCACGAAGAAGATCGGCTTGGTCAGGAAATAGAACCAGCCGAAGTCGACGGCCTTGTCGAAGTGGGGAATATGGAGCGACCCCATGTAGGCATCGAGGAGATGCACCTCCTTCGCGCCCGCGAAGACGTGGCTGGTGAGCGTGGCCTCGGCGCCGGGTGCCGTGACGAGCGGCGTCCTCGCCAGCGTGTCCACCTGATAGGTCCCGGCCTGGTCGGCGTCGCCGCTGCCCGCGACGTAGCGGTAGGACGCGGTGATCGCCTCGTCCTGCGGCGGGATCACCGCCGACAGCCAGTACTTGTCCGTGATGCCGCCCCAGCCTCCGGTGCTCTCCTCCGTCGACGCGGTGCCGTCATGGTCGGCGCTTCCGTTCCGGGTCGCCTTGTAGCCGAGTTCGTCCAGTCGTCCGTCGAACACGCCGATCGGACCTTCGTGGATCAGGTAGGATCCCGCGACCACGGGCGTGTAGCCGCGCGTGACGCGCGCCCAGGGATAGAGGTCGACCGGCTTGCCGGTCCCGTTCCGGACCGATTGCCGGACCGTGAACATGTAGTTGTCGTCGATCGAGATCGTGATCGCGAAGGCCAGTCCGGCGCCGTTGTCCCAGGTGAGCGTCGCCGGATGGCCCGGCGAGAGCGCGGTGGCGTCGGTGTGCCAGAGCGTCCCGCTGCCCGGCACCGCGACCGCGCCCGGGCCGCCGCCGGAGGCCCAGCCGAGCTGGATGCCGTTCGGCTGCCGGTTGCCTTCCGGCTCGAGGACGCGGACGAGCGGGCTCTTCGGATTGACCGTCTCGTGGTAGTCGCGGAGCACGAGATCGTCGAAGCGTGCGCCGCGAAGGTCGATGCTTCCTGAGACGCGCGGCGCCTCGACCGGCAGGCGCGGCGCCGGCGTGGGCTTGGAGATCGCCGCGGGCTCGGTGCCCGGGAAGGTCAGGCTGCCGGCGGCACCCGGCGCTTCGGCAGGCGGGGTCGCGCGCGTCGATGCGGCCGAGACCGCCTGCACCGGCTTCTTGTGCGGCTGCGGGACCAGGACCTGGAAGACGAACAGGATCGCGATCGAGATCGCGACCGCGAGCAACAGGCGCTTCTGTTCCATCGGGACGACGGCCGCTTACGAGGGGTTGGCACGGGGTGCGGGCGGCACGGGATCGTGCCCGCCCTCGCACCAGGGATGACAGCGCGCGATCCGGCGCCCGGCGATGAGGACGCCCCGCCCCGCCCCGTGGGTCGCGATCGCCTCCAGCGCGTATTCGGAGCAGGACGGCACGAAGCGGCAGTCGAGCCCGATCAGCGGCTTCAGCGTCCATCGATAGGCGTGGATCGGGAGGCTCGCCAGCCCGCGTGGGGTCACGATTCCCGATCGCGAGACGGCTGCGCTCCCGTGCGCTCGAGGGCCGCGAGGAGGTCGCGCCCGAGATCGGTGAAGGGACGGCGGATCGTTCCCGCCCGGCCGATCAGCACGAGGTCGGTTCCCTTCGGCGCCGCCTCGCGGAAGGCGAGACGCGCGACCTCCCGCAGGCGGCGGCGCACGAGGTTCCGGACCACCGCGTTGCCGACCTTCTTGGTGACCGTGAAGCCGACGCGGGTGTCGTCGCTGCCGTCATGGCGCGGGAACACCTGGAGCACGAGCCCGGGCATCGCGGCCTTCCGACCCCTGGCGCCGGCGCGGAGGAACTCGGCCCGTGATCTGAGACGCGACACTGGCGGGCGCGCCTCCTGGTTTGCCGGCATGGGACGGCATGTCCCGGTCAACGGGACCGCGTCAGGCGGACAGGCGCTTGCGGCCCTTGGCGCGACGGTTCGCGAGAACTTTCCGGCCGCCGGGGGTCGCCATTCGCGCGCGGAAGCCGTGCCGACGCTTTCGGACGAGCTTCGAGGGTTGATAGGTGCGCTTCACGTCGGCGCTCTCCCGGAGGTTCGATGCGAGACTTGTGGCCGCACGAGCGCAGCCGCAGCCACCCCGGCAGGGGCAACCGCTCGGAGCGCGGCTTATAGGGGCACGGCTTCGTCCGGGTCAAGCGAACCGGCGCCTTGGTCCCTGTCCCCACTCCGCCTCGGCCCGTGCGGCTGCTAGGATCACGGGGCCTGGAGAAAGGGACGCTCTCGATGCGCACGGAATGGCGACGTGGTCTTCTCGGCCTGGGGGTCGCCTGCGTGACCGCGCTCGTGTTCGGCATCGTGTTCGCGGCCGGGCTCGGGATCGGCGCTTCGCTCGCCGTCGCCGCGGTGGTCGGCGGGGTCACGGCCGCGATCGCCGCGCAGCCGTCCACCCCCGCGTCGGCACCGTCCGCGGCCCTGCCGCAGCCCGCCCCGGGGCCGATCGACGCCGACAAGCTGAGCCGGCTGCGCCACGATCTCCGCGGGGTCCTGAGCCCCGCCCTGCTCACCGCCGACCGGCTGCTCGCATCGAGCGACGATCCCGCGGTGCGCCGGGCCGCCGAGACGATGATCGAGACGATCGATCGCGCGACCAGGATCCTCGCCGGACAGGCTCCCGGATCCCAGCCACCGGCCCCGTGAACCGTCCCGGCCGCGAGCCCCTGCTCCTCGTCGCACTCGCCCTGGTCTTCCTGTACATCGTGACGAAGGCGGCATCGGCCGACATCACCTGGGACGAGGCCTGGACCTTTCTCCACTACGGGCGGACCCCGTTCGGCTTCCTCCGCCTCGACTACGCGAACAACCACGTGCTGAACTCGATCGCGGTCCATGTCGCGACCACGATCGCCGGTTCCTCGGTGTTCGCGATCCGGTTGCCGGACGTCCTCGCCGGTCTCCTCTATCTCCGCGGCGTCCTGATCGTCGTCCGGTCCGTCTCGGCCCGGACCCTCGCCTTCGCCCTGCTGGTCCTGAACCCCTACCTGATCGAGCATTTCGCGCTCGCGCGGGGCTACGGGATCGCGGCCGGTCTCCTCCAATGGGGGTTGGCCCGCAACGTGTTCGCGCGCGACTGGGACCGCTCCTGGGGGCCGCTTCTGGCCGTGACCCTCCTCGCGAGCCTCGCCGTCGCCTCGGACGTCACGATCCTCGCCGGCCTGATCCTGGCGAGGACCGCCCTCGCGCTCCGCGGCGAAGCGGGCGCGCGGCAGGGCTGGGTCGCGCCTTCCGTGATCGCCGCCGTGCTCGCCCTCGTGCCGCTCGCCATCCTGCTGCGGGAGACCCGGCCCGGGGTGCCGGTGTTCGGCAGCGCGGAGGGACCGTTCGGCGCGATGGCCGCGGGGGTCGCGCGCATGTTCGTGGCCGATCGCGACGCGCGGCCGATCGCGGCCCTCGTGCTCGCCGGCCTCGCGATCGTTCTCGCGAGGGGCCGCCGTCACCTGTCCTCGCGGTCCCGCTTCCTGCTGTTCGCCACCGCCGGCGAACTCGCCGCGATCGAGGCCGGCGCCCTCCTGTGGGGAAAGCAGCTGCCCACGGCGCGCCTGCTGGTGCCGAGCCTTCCGCTCTGGGGTTCGGCGCTCGTGGCGGTGGGCCACGATCTCGGGGCCGGGGTGTCGCTCCGGGGACGCCTCTTCTCCGGCGTGGTGTGCCTCGTGCTCGGGATCGCCTTCCTCGGGCGCGTGCATACCGGGCGCTTTCTCGACTGGCCGCAGGACGCGGGTCTCGAGGCGAGGCTGGTCCGCGCGCTGTCGGGCCGCCCGTCCTGCCTGCCCTGGGACGTCTGGTCGCGATACGGCCACGAATACTATCTCGACCGCTGGTTCGGTGGGCGGCCCCTCGCGTCGGACGTCCCGTGTCCCGGCCCGCGATGACGTCGTCTCAGTCCTGCACGGCGAGCCAGGTCACGAAGATCGCCGCCGCCAGGGCGGGGCCGAACGGCACGGCACTCGTCGCGCGCGCGCTCCGTCCGAGCCGGACGGCCGCGACCGCGAGGCCGAGCAGCGCGGCGAGGAGGAGACACGGGCCGAGTGCGCCGAGGCCCACGGCCGCCCCACCCGCGCCGAGCAGCTTGGCATCGCCGAGCCCGAGCCCGGACCGCCCGCGCAGCCTGCGGTAGGCCCACCCGAGGCCGGCCAGTCCGCCCCAGCCGAGGGCGGCGGCGAGCGCATGGTCGGCGATCGCGTCCGGCATCCACCAGGCCGTCCACGCGAGGGCGGCGACCAGGAGCGGCAGCGTCAGCAGGTCGGGAAGGCGCCAGCTTCGCCAGTCGATGATTGCGAGCGCCATCAGCACCCAGCCGAGCACGCTGCCGGCGAGCGCGAGCGCGAACGGCGCGCCCGGATCGATCGCGAGGACGGCGACCGGCGGCAGGAGGGCGGCCACCTCGATCACGAGGTGGTCACGGGCGATCGGCGCGCCGCAGGACGCGCATCGGCCGCGGAGTGCGAGGAAGCTGACGATCGGCACCAGCTCCCGGATCCCGAGCACGTGTCCGCAGCTTTCGCAGTGCGACCTCGGCCGGACGACTCCCTCACCGCGCGGGATCCGGCGGATCAGGACTCCCACGAAGGATCCGACGAAAGGTGCTAGGATCAGGAGTGCGACAGGCGGAGGGATCACGCGGCTGGCCTCCCTTCCCGTCCTGCCCGCCGGAGTGGCTTCATGGCGCCTTATGACGAACCGTTCGGACACGCGACAGCCCGGCTCACCCTGCCCGAGACCGTCGATCGCCTGATCGAGGCGCTCGTCGCGTCCGGCAGGTGTGATCCCCGCACGGTCGAACGCGGCCGGCGGGTCGCCGAGGAGAATGGCGGGCGTCTCGACACGGTGCTCGTCCAGCTCGGCCTGGTCTCCGAACGCGACATCGCGGCCGCCTACGCCGACCTTCTCGCCGCCCCCGTCCTGGGACCGCCGGACTATCCCGAGGCGCCGGTCCTGCCGGACATCCTGGCGCCCCGCTTCCTTCGTTCCGCCCGCGCCCTCCCGGTCCGCTTCGACGAGAACGCGCCGGACGGCGGCATGCTCACGCTGGCACTCGCCGACCCGATCGACCCGTTCACGCCGGGCGCGGTCGCCGCGGCCGCCGGCTGCGCGGTCGCGGTCGCGGTCGCGATCCCGATCGAGCTCGAAGCGGCGCTCGACCGGCTCTACCCCTCCGAGGAGGCCGGCGCGGCCGAGACCGAGACGCTCGACAGCGCCGACGCACCGTTCGAGGAGGACACCGAGCGTCTGAAGGACCTCGCCTCCGAGGCGCCGGTGATCCGGCTCGTCAACGGGATCATCGCGCGCGCGGTCGAGACCCACGCGTCCGACATCCACATCGAGCCCTTCGAGGACGGGGTCAGGGTCCGCTACCGCTACGACGGCGTCCTGCACGAGGCCGACAGCCCGCCGTCGCGGCTCGCCGCCGCGATCACGTCGCGGATCAAGATCATGTCGCGCCTCGACATCGCCGAGCGCCGGCTGCCGCAGGACGGCCGGATCAAGCTCGCCGTGCGCGGCCAGGAGGTCGATTTCCGGGTGTCCACCATCCCCTCGCTCTGGGGCGAGACGGTGGTGCTCCGCGTGCTCGACCGGTCCTCCGTCGCCTTCGACTACGACCGGCTCGGCATGGCGAAGCCGCTGGTCCGCCAGTTCACCGCATCGCTCAACCTGCCGAACGGGATCGTTCTGGTCACCGGACCGACGGGGTCGGGCAAGACCACGACGCTCTACACCGGTCTGCTCGGCCTCAACTCGGTCGAGCGCAAGATCGTCACCATCGAGGACCCGGTCGAATACCAGCTCCGGGGCGTCAACCAGGTCCAGGTCAAGCCGCAGATCGGCCTCGACTTCGCGTCGCTGCTGCGCTCGATCCTCCGCCAGGATCCCGACGTGATCATGGTCGGCGAGATCCGCGACCTGGAGACCGCGCAGATCGCCGTGCAGGCGGCGCTGACCGGGCATCTCGTGCTGTCCACGGTGCACACCAACTCGGCCGCCGCCACCATCACCCGCCTCCGCGACATGGGCCTCGAGGACTACCTGATGACCGCGGTGCTCCGTGGCGTGCTGGCCCAGCGGCTGGTCCGCCGCCTCTGCCGGCATTGCCGCCGGGTCGACGAGGCCGCCCCCGACATCGCCGCGCGCTTCGACCTCGCGCGCCGCGCCTCCGCCCTCAACCTGCCCGGTGCCCCGCGGCTCTGGCATCCGGTGGGCTGCCCGCACTGCCGGCACACCGGCTTCGCGGGGCGGCAGGCGATCGCGGAATACCTCCAGCCGGACGACGAGGTGGAGCGCCTGATCTTCGCCCGCTCCGACCATTCCGAGATCGAGCGCGCCGCGGTCGGCGCCGGGATGCGGACCATGTTCGATGCCGGCCTCGACGCGGCGCTCGCCGGCGACACGACCGTCGAGGAAGTGGTGCGCTCGATCCGCGCCGACGCCTGATGGCCCGCTTCCGGGCGGTGGCGCTGAATGCCGCCGGCGAGACCACCCGAACCGTGATCGAGGCGACCGACGAACAGGCCGCCATCGCGGTGCTGCGGCGCCAGAAGCAGATCCCGATGCGGGTCGAGCCGGAGCGCTCGGGCGGCGTCGCGCGCTTCCTCTCGATCGAGATCGGCGGCGGCGGCGGCCTCGGGGCCGAGCAGGTCACCACGATCACCCGCGAGCTCGCGACCATGCTGGGCGCCGGCCAGGATCTCGACCGGTCGCTCCGGTTCCTGACCGAGATCTCGGCCTCGGCGAAGACCAAGCGCGTGCTCGAGGCGGTCCGCGATCGGGTCCGCGACGGCGCGCCGCTCGCGGCGGCCCTCGCCGAGCACCCGCGCGTGTTCTCGCGCCTCTATGTCGGCCTGGTGCGGGCCGGCGAGGCGGGCGGCACGCTGCCCGACACCCTGGAGCGCCTCGCGACGCTGATGGAGCGCCAGCGCTCGCTCCGCGCCACCGTCCGCTCGGCGCTGATCTATCCGACCATCCTGCTGGTCGCCGCGATCGCGTCGGTGGTGCTGCTGCTCACCCACGTGCTTCCCGAATTCGTGCCGCTGTTCCAGCAGAACGGGGTCGCACTCCCGGCGTCCACGCAGTTCCTGATCGATGCCGGCGCCTTCCTCGGCACCTACGGGATCTTCCTGCTGCTGCTGGTGGTGGCCGGCGGCTTCGCGCTCCGCGAGGCCTGGCGGCGGCCGCAGCCACGCCTCGTGCTCGACCGGCTGCTGCTCCGCGTCCCGATCACCGGGGCGCTGACGCGCGACATCATGGCGGCGCAGCTCTGCCGCACGCTCGGAACCCTGGTGCTGAACGGCGTGTCGCTGATCGCCGCACTCGGGATCGCGCGGGACGCGGTGACGAACCGGGTCGCGATGGAGGCGATCGAGCGGGCGACGGTCGTCGCCAAGGGGGGCGGCGGGCTGTCCGGACCGCTCGGGGCCTCGGGCGTGTTTCCGCAGCGGACCATCTATCTCCTCCGTCTCGGCGAGGAGACCGCGCAGCTCGGCAACATGGCGCTCCGGGCGGCCGAGATCCACGAGGAGCGGACCCGCATCAACACCCAGCGCCTCGTCTCGCTGCTGACGCCCGGCATCACGATCGTCATGGGCGGCGTGATCGCCGGCATCGTCAGTTCGCTGCTTCTCGCGATGCTGAGCCTGAACAACCTTGCGCAGCAATAGGCGGCCGGACGCCGGCTTCACCCTGATCGAGGTGCTCTGCGTCGTCGCGATCCTGGCCGTCGTCTACATCCTGGTGGCCGCCCACGGACCGTCCCGCTCGCCTTCCTTCACGCTGCGCTCCGAGGCGGCGACCATCGCGGACCGGCTCGGCGAGGCGCGCGGGCTGGCGATCGCGTCCGGCCACGACGTCACCATCGGGCTCGAGGCCGACCCGGTCGGGCTGCGGATCGGCTCGCGCGCGTCGCTCGCGACCTCGCCGGGCATCTCGCTCGCCATGCTGACGGCGGACGACCATCCGACCGCAGTGACGAGCCGTCTGGCCTTCCGCCCCGACGGAAGTGCCGACGGCGGCGGCATCCTCGTCGGCAACGAAGCGGGCCGGATCGCGGTCCGCGTCGCGTGGCTGACCGGGCGCATCACCGTCGCGCCCGTGCGATCCGGATCGGCCGACGATGCGCCCTGAGCCGCGTCCCGGGCGGGAAGGGGGGTTCACCCTGCTCGAAGTGCTGGTCGCCTTCGTGATCGCCGCCCTCGCGCTGTCGATCCTGGTCTCCGCCTCCGTGGACGGGCTGACCAACGCGAGCGAGGCCGGGCGCTACGCCGACGCCCTGGCCCGGGCCCGCTCGCATCTCGCCGGGATCCCGTGGCCCCCCGAGGCCGGAGACTTCCAGGGCGACGACGGCGAAGGCTACCACTGGCACCTGCGGGTGGTGCGCGACCAGAGCGGCGCCACCGTGCGCGCGAGCGCGATCACGCTGTACGACGTCGCGGTCTCGATCGACTGGTCCGAGGGCAGCCGGAAGCGTGTCGTCCAGCTCGACACCAAGCGCGCCGCCCTCGGCGCGCCGTCGACGTGAGGCGCGCGCCGTCCGACGCGGGCTTCACGCTGATCGAGGTCCTGGCGGCGCTCGTCGTGTTCGGCTTCCTGATCGCGGGTCTCGCCGAAGGCGTGCGGTTCGGCCTCCGGGCCTACCGAACGCAGGCGAACGTGATCGCCCGGAGCAACGATCTCGACAGCACCGATCGGGTGCTCGCCGCCGCGATCGCCGCGATCGCACCCTCGGCGTCGAGCGACGACGCGACGGTCGTGGGCGGCGCCCACGCGCTCGCCTTCACCACCACGCTTCCGGTCCGCATCGGCGATCCGGCGACCTCGCTCGCCGACGTGAAGATCGAGCTGAAGGACGGCCATCTCGTGATGGAGCTGCTGCCGCACTACCATGCGGTCGCGCTGGCCGTGTCCGGAACGCGGCCCGACGAGATCACGCTCGCGACCGGCCTCGGCGCCGTGACCTTCTCCTACTGGGACGGCACGAGCCGGCAGTGGATGGCGACCTGGCGGTCCAACCTGCCGCCCGCCCTGGTCCGGCTGACCTTCGCCTTCGCCGGGCGGCGTCACTGGCCACCGCTCGTCGTGCGGCCGGTGCTGTCGCCGTTCAACTCCTGAAACCGGAACGCGGGGTTTCACCCCGCACCCCACCAGGCGC
>CAXUBX010000049.1:0-24718 GCA_964249405.1 uncultured Acetobacteraceae bacterium
CGACGACACCGCCGAAGCCGCGCACGACACCAGGCGCCGTCTCGGTTGCTAGAGCGCGCCGCCTGGCCGGTCGCCGGTTCCCGCTCGCGGGCCGACACCGGTTGCCCAGGTTCGCGAGGGCGTCGCGCGAGCCGCTGCTGAAGAAGCGACGAAAGACCTTGAGGCTCCGCCTCAAACTCCGCTGGGCCCGGCGCGCCCAGACCCGCAATCAATGAACGTTTCGGGGGTCCAGGCGCCCAGCGCCTGGTGGGGTGCGGGGTGAAACCCCGCGTCTGATCCACCATCGATCGCACGATTCCGTTCGACCCGATGATGCTCTAGAAGCCGTTCGCCGCGTCCTCGGAGATCGTCGACCCATGCTGGACATCAGGACCTTCGACGCGCGACAGGGCGGCAACGTGCTCTACAAGGCGCTGGCCCACCCGCTCGCCGCCGAACGGCTCGCGTCGCTCGCTTCCCGGCTGGCCGGTGCGGGCTACGCCCTGTTCGATCCCGACGACGTCGCGACGGCGCTGTTCTCGCTCGCCCCGGCGCTGCCCCGTCCCGCGGCGCTGCTCGTGCAGGACGCCGAAGCGGTCGGCCGCACGGTGCTCGGTCTCGCGGCCGTGCCCCTGACCGACCTCGCGGGCCGCCGCGAGAGCCGGCTTCTGGTCGCCGCCTTCGACGCCGGCCGGGTCGTCTCGCGGATCCGCCACCTCGTGCCCGACGGCACCGAGATCCTGACGCTGGACGAGATCCGGATTCCGGAGGGGCTGCTGACCGGAAGACGCGCCTATCTCGACCGGCTCAACTTCGCGACCAATTTCGCCTTCTTCCGCGAGAGGGGCGGGCTCTCGACGCGGCTCGTCACGGCCAACTACTGGGCGAGCTACGGCGCCGGACCCGTCCGGCTGTGGCTGCGACTGTTCGATGCGTCCGGTTCGGTGCTCGCCGAGTGGGACGAGCCGGTCCGGGACGGCGGCGGCGGCATCGTGCTCGACAGCCGGACCGTCCGCGCCCGCTTCGGCCTGCCGGAGTTCGAGGGCCAGCTCTTCATCCATGCGATCGGCGTCGCCGGGCATGACGTGGTGAAATACGCGCTCGACGTCGAGGGTGACGGGCGCGAGCGTTCGCTTTCCGTGACCCACGACGCCAACGCCTGGCCCGCCGACCGCTATGCCGGGCTGCCCGCACCGCGGGAGGACGAGACCGTCGTCCTGTGGCTGCAGAACAGCCACGCCGCGCCGATCCCGTCCGGTGCGGTCACCCTTCTCCGGATGGGCGCCGAGGAGGCCGTGCCGCTCGAGCGGACCATCGGGCCGTTCGAGAGCGTCGCCCTCGACGTCAAGACGCTGCTTCCCGATCTCGCCTGGCCGGCCCAGCTCGAGCTCCGCTGCGGCCGCCACGTGGTCCGGCCCCGCTACGAGATCCGCCGCGACGGCCGGACCCGGATCGCGCACATGAACGTGGAACGCGCCGATCTCCGCGCCGACCCGAACATCCCGGCGCTCCATCCGTCGCTCGGTCGCGGCTACCTGCTGCCGTTCCCGATCCTGCCACCCGGCCGGTTCCGCACCATCGTCCAGCCGACCCCGATGTCCGAAGGCCTTCGGAGCCTGCCGTTGCGCCTCGACGTGTTCGCGGCCGACGGACGGAAGGTGGGCGAACGCTTCCTCGGCTGCCTGCCGCGGCAGTTCGACCTCGCGTCAGGGCTCGACGACTTCGCCGACCTCGTCGGGCCGGAGGGCGGTCACGGCGACCTCGTCTACGACTTCCGGGACGGCGGCGAGGCGGACGGCTGGATGCACGCCATCATCCGCTTCGAGGATCGACGCAACGGTCACGTCGCGGAGACCAGCTTCGGCGCCCACGTCTTCAACACGCTGATGACGTACCGGGGCGAGCCGCAATCCTATGCCGGACCGCCGCCCGGCCTCTCGACGCGGCTGTTCCTGAAGCTCGGCCATGCCGGGCGTCGCTCCTTCGCCGCCTTGATCTATCCTGCCTCGGCCCCGTGGCACGAGCGGTCCGACACGACGCTGCAGCTGCATCGCGAGGACGGCGTCGCGGTCGCCGAAGCCCCGCTCTCGATCGCCTGCTCCGGCTCGGCACTCTGCTTCCCGACCGACCATTTCAGCCCGCAGGCGATCCAGGACGCCGGCGAGGCCGGCTACGTTCTGATCCGGGACACCACCTGCCGCCTGTTCGGCTATCACGGCCAGATGGACGACGCGGGCGGCTTCTCGCTCGACCACATGTTCGGCTTCTGAGGGCGCAGGCCCGCGGGCGCCTACCAGGCCCGGTTGAGAAGCTCGCTCTCTTCGTAGCCTTCCAGATACGCTGATCGCGCCTCGGCGGGCGCGTTCGGCGGGACCGCCGGGCGGCCGGCCTCGGCATCGTCGAACCCGAGGTCCGAGAACGCCTGCCAACGGTTGGAGACCGGCGTCGCGGCCTGCCGGAAGGAACGGGCCAGGGCCTGCAGGCAGGCCCCGAGCGGCGAGGTTGCGACATGGGAAGCGAGGATCATCGGCGTCTCCGCAACGTTATTGTTATAACGCTACGACCAGTGCATGGTTTCCCTCGCGCTGTCGAGCCGAAAATGACATAACGCCCGCGGCGATTTCGACTCCGCAATCGTTAGCCCATGCCGACACCGCCGGATGGTGGGTGCGACAGGGATTGAACCTGTGACCCCCGCCGTGTGAAGGCGATGCTCTCCCGCTGAGCTACGCACCCATCCGTTCGAACTACCTATGAAAGAGCGCCCTGGCGCGCAAGCCTGAACCGGGCGACGGCCTGGCAGGCCGCACCGATGATGCCGGCCCGAGTTGGCAACCCGGCGAGAGACGATTATCCCGCTCGTGCAAACCCGGCGGCGGAGGACCCTCCTCGTGTCGCGAAGCTCAGGATCTCCGGCCCATGAACCTCACGATGCGCCAGCTCTGCCTCGGTCTTTCCCTCGCGGCGATCCCATCGCTCGCTGTCGCCCAGACCACGACCGCCGCCTCGCCCGCGCGAACCCCCGCCACGATGTCATTGATGTCCGGAACGGGCGGCGTCACGCATTACCCGACGCAGGCTGCCGCCTCCTCCGCCTGCGGGAGCGACACGGTGGTCTGGGCGAGCCCGCGCTCGAAGGCGCTCCACACCAGCGACTCGCGCTACTTCGGCAAGTCGAAGCACGGGTTCTTCGCGTGCGAGAAGACGGCGATGCAGGGCGGCTACCATCTCGCCGGCACCGGCAAGAAGCACAAGGCGTCCTGACGGCGCGGACGGCCCGCATGAGCACCCAAGGGTCCGGCACGCGTATCGGCGTGCCGGACCTTCACGGCCGGAAGGGCGCCGGACGGATCGTCAGCCTGACCGCCTACACGGCGCCGATGGCACGCCGGCTCGATCCGCTCGTCGACATGATCCTGGTCGGCGACAGCCTCGGCATGGTCGTCTACGGCCTCCCGAGCACGCTCGGCGTGACGCTCGAGATGATGATCGCGCACGGCGCGGCGGTCGTCCGGTCCACCAGCCATGCCTGCATCGTCGTCGATCTCCCCTTCGGCTCCTATCAGGAGAGCCCCGAGCAGGCGTTCCGGAGCGCCGCCCGCGTGCTCGGCGAGACCGGGGCCTCGGCGGTCAAGCTCGAAGGCGGCGTCGCGATGGCGGACACCGTCCGCTTCCTGGTCGGGCGCGGCGTTCCGGTCTGCGGCCATGTCGGCCTGATGCCGCAGTCGGTGAACGTGGCCGGCGGGTTCCGGGCGACCGGGCGCGACGACGACGACGCCTCCCGCGTCGAGGCGGATGCGCACGCGATCGCCGAGGCCGGCGCCTTCGCGGTGGTGGTCGAGGGAACCGTCGAGCCGGTGGCCCGCCGGATCACCGAACAGCTTGCCGCGCCCACGATCGGGATCGGCGCGTCGCCGGCCTGCGATGGCCAGATCCTCGTCAGCGAGGATCTTCTCGGGCTGTTCGATGCCTTCCGGCCCCGCTTCGTACGCCGCTACGCGGAACTCGGCGATCAGGTGACCGACGCCGTCACCGCCTACGCGGCCGACGTGAGAGCGGGCCGCTTCCCGGGGCCGGAGAACTGCTTCCGTCCGCGGAGGCCGGAACCGGACTCGCCCGCCTGATCGATCAGCCGAGATCCGCCTCGCGGATGATCGTGACCCCGTTCGCGGCGAACCGGGCCCGCGCCGCGTCGAGCGTGGTCTGACCGGGCCCGGTCGGGCTCGCGATCGCCCGGGTTGCATCCTCGACCACGAACGTCTCGAAACCGAGCGCGACGGCGTGCTCCGCCGACCAGCCGACGCAGAAATCGAGCGCGAGGCCGACCAGGAAGATCCGGCGCGTGCCAAGCTCCCGGAGTGCGCCGGCGAGCCCGGTCGAGGTCGTGCCGTCGTTCTCCCGGAAGGCGGAGTAGGAATCGACCTCCTTTCGCGTGCCCTTGCGGATGACGAGGGCGATCCGGTCGCGGTCGAGATCGGGATGCAGGGCTGCGTTCGCTGTTCCCTGGACGGCGTGGTCGGGCCAGAGCGTCTGCTTCCCGTGCGGCGTGTCGACCACGTCGAACGGTGTCCGACCCGGGTGGAGCCGGGCGAACGAGTGGTGGTCGGCCGGGTGCCAGTCCTGGGTCGCGACGCTGCGATGGAAGGGCAGGGCGAGCAGACGGTTGATCGGCCCGAGCACCGCCTCCCCGTCCGGCACCGGCAGTTCGCCGCCCGGCATGAACGTCCTCTGGACGTCGATCACGCCGAGCACGTCGCCGGCGCCGAGCCGGATCCGCACCGTGTCAGCCGGGCCCGGCTTGCCCGAAGGCCGCGGTGATCACGCTGCCGAGCCGTCGCGAGAAGGCCGACGCATCCAGCGGCGCCTCGCCGTCCTGGATCCTGGCGAGATCGAGCAGAAGGTGCGCCGCCTCGGCCATGTCCTCCCCACGGTCGCTCCGCTCGCCCAGCGCGCGGATCAGCGGATGGCGCGGGTTCAGCTCGAGGATCGGCGGCGTCGGCGGCATCGCCTGGCCGCTGCGGCGGAGCAGGCGCTGGAGCTGCAGGTCGGGGCCGGCGCTCGACGCCGAGAGCACGACCGCGCTGTCCACCAGCCTGTCGGTCGCCCGAGCATCGGCGATCCGGTCGCCGAGCGCCGACTTCAGCGCCGCCACCAGGCCCTCGACCGCGACCGGCTCGCCCTCCGGCGCGTCGGTGGGAGCGATCGCCGCGAGGTCCTCGACGCCCTGGGTGACACTCTTCAGCGTCTTGCCTTCGAAGGCGTGCAGCCGGTCGGGCCAGAACGCGTCGACGGGGTCGGCGAGCAGCAGGACCTCGATCCCGCGGGCGCGAAACCCTTCGAGCTGCGGCGACGCGCGGAGAGCCGTCTCCCCCTCGCCCGTCAGGTAGTAGATCGCCTGCTGCCCGTCCCGCATCCGCCCGACATAGTCGCCGAGCGAGACCCAGTCCTCGCCGGCCGACGAGCGGAACCGGGCGAGCGATGCCGCCTCCGTCCGGTGCTCCGCGTCCTCCCAGATCCCCTCTTTCAGGACCGGGCCGAAATCCTGCCAGAACGTCGCGTAGGATCCGGCGTCCTTGGCGCGCGACTTCAGCTCGCCGAGCACCTTGCCGGTCACCGCCTTGCGGATCCGGGCCAGCGTCGGCGTCGTCTGCAGCATCTCCCGGGACACGTTCAGCGGCAGGTCCTCGGTGTCGACGACGCCCTTCACGAAGCGCAGGAAGGGCGGCAGCAGCTCCGCCTCGTCGGTGATGAACATGCGCCGGACATGCAGCCGCACCTTGCTGGTCCGCTCCTGCTCCATCGGCTCGAACGGCTTCGAGCCGGGGATGAACAGCATGGCCACGAATTCGAGCGCGCCCTCCGCCCGCCAGTGGATCGTCGCCCTGGGCTCGTCGAACGCGTGCGCGACGTGGTGGTAGAATTCCCGGGTCTGCTCGGCCGTGATCTCCGACTTCGGCTTCCGCCAGAGTGCCGTTCCCTCGTTCGCGGCCACCTCGCTGCCGTCGCGGAGGATGGTGACCGGAAGCGTGATGTGGTCGGCCCAGGTGCGGACGATCGTCTCGAGCCGGTACGGCTCCAGGAACTCCGACGCGTCGTCGCGGATGTGCAGCGTGATCTCGGTTCCGGGCGCGTCCCGCGTCGCGGGCGCGAGCGTGTAGGTCCCCTTGCCGTCGGAGGTCCAGCTCCAGGCTTCGTCGCCTCCCGCCTTGCGTGACACCACCACCACGCGATCGGCCACCATGAAGGCGGAATAGAAGCCGACGCCGAACTGGCCGATCAGGCTCGGGCGCTCGTCCGGCGACGCCGCGGCCAGACCCTCCCCGAAGGCGCGGGTGCCGGACCGCGCGATCGTTCCGAGGTTCTCCACGAGCTCGTCCCGGCTCATCCCGACGCCGTCGTCGGTGATCGTGACGGTGCGCGCCTCCTTGTCGGGCACGATCCGCACCTTCGCGCCGTCGGGAAGGGTCAGCGCCGGGTTGGTCAGGGCCTCGAAGCGCCGGCGGTCGGTCGCGTCGGCCGCGTTGGCCACCAGCTCGCGAAGGAAGATCTCGCGGTTCGAGTAGAGCGAATGCACGACTAGATCGAGCAGACGTCCGACCTCGGTGCCGAAGCTTCTCGTCTCCTCCGCGCCCCCCGCGTGCTCGCCGACCGTCTCGCCCATCCGCCTGCCTCCGGCTCGCCTCGACGGCCGCGATATGAACGGCGTCCCGTCCTTTATCAACTCCCTCGGAACCGGACGTGCTTCAGAAGCGGCTCGGAAACAGTGGCCGGCCCGACATCGCGATCGGCATCGCCCGATACATCGTCAGGCTGCGGCCCGTGCTGGCCGCGGCCGGACCGCCGGAGTTGTAGCGCGCCGCGATCACCGGACTGCGATCGGCCCCGAACGGAGAGAAGCCGCCGATGGATCCGGCGCCCGCGGCGCCGCCCGAGGCGACCTCCCGATTGCCGCCGCCCCGGCGCCCGCCGGGATCACCCGCCGTCCGCGATCGCGGATCGTCCGGGCTCCCGTCGCCTTCCGCCCACATCCGGAGCACCTGCTCCTGGTAGTCGGCCCCGATGTCCGGCGTCTGCGAGTGGTAGGCGGCCGCGGCGTGCGGCCAGCTTCCGGTCTGTCGGAACAGGCCGGAGAGGAAGCGGGCCGCCCACAGCGCGTTCGTCGCCGGATCGAACGCGTCCGAGAGCGACCCGAAGGCGTCGGGGTGCTGCAGGAGGTTCACCTGCATGCACCCGACATCGATCGAGCGCGCGCCCGCCGCCTGATAGGAGCGCACCGCATCGATCGCGTCCTGCTTCGTCGGGTAGAGGTGACCCTGGCCCTCGACATCGATCGTCCATGGCCAGGCGCGCGTCCGACCCGTCTCGGGGTCGCGCTGACCCGTCTCGACCCGGCTGATCGCGGTCAGCAGCTGGTCCGGAACGCCGGTCTCACGCTCGGCCTGGCTGGTCGCCATGTCGCACAGCACGCGATCGGTCGACGAGAGCGCCGCGCCCGCGGTCATGGCGGACGCGGGGTCGAGTGGCAGGAGAATGACGGCCAGCAGGGCCCCTGTCAGGACGGTCAGGACTCGCATGCCGTCGAGAGTGGCCCGACCCGCTTACCATCTCGTGAACGACGGATCCGTCGGAATGCCGTTGTGCAGCGCAAAAAGACGTTGACGAACGGTCCGGCCATCCGTATGGTCTGTTCTGCGCCGTCGCTTCGGCCGCGGCGCATCTTGGACGTTTCCTCCCTAAACTTGGCGGTGCTTCGGCGCCGCCTTTTTTTTGGTCGCGACCTTCGTCAGGTCACGACGCGGCGCGCCGGATCAGGTCCGCGCTCCGCGCCACCGTGGCGACCAGCACGTCCAGCCTGGTCCGGAGCGTCTCGAAGCCGGGACCCTTCTCCCGGTCGCGCTCGTCGAGGTAGAGCGCGCGCGAGATCTCCAGCTGCAGGACATGCACCCCCGAAGCCGGCCGTCCGTAGGTCCGGGTGACGAAGCCGCCGGCGTAAGGCTCGTTGCGTCGCACGTGATACCCCTCGGCCCGCAGCAGCGCCTCGACGAAGCCGACGATGTGCGGCGCGCAGGACGCCCCGTGGTTGTCGCCCAGGACGAAATCGGCCGGTGCCGCGATCCGCTCCTGCGGCATCGAGTGGCAGTCGATCAAGAGGCACGCTCCCTCGCGCGCCCGCGTGGCCTCGAGCAGCCCGCCCAGGGCCCGGTGGTAGGGCTCCCAGCACGCTTCGATGCGCGCGCAGGCCTCCGCGAAGCGAAGCTTCCGCCGGTGGATCCGCTCGCCGCCTCCGGCGATCTTCGCGATCGTGCCGTGTCCGGCGACGATCCGCGGGCTGGTGGTGTTGCACCAGGGCGGCAGGCGATCGGCGAACATCTCGGGATCGAGCTCCCACCGCTCCCGGTTCACGTCGCAGAACACGCGGGGGAACGTCGCCGCGAGCAGCGGCACTCCGAGGCTCGGCGCCCCGGCGAACAGCTCGTCGACGAGACTGTCCTCGCTCTGCCGCAGCGTGCGGGTGTCCAGCCTCGACGCCGCCACGAAATCCTCCGGGTAGTCCCGCCCCGAGTGCGGCGACGCCAGCACCAGCCCCGTCGACGCCGCGCCGGCGTCCGGATGCAGCAGCCGGACGACGCCAGGGTCGTGCGCGATCTCGAAGGGAAGCGGGACGTCCATCGGCCCCATTGTCGGCCCGGCGCCCCGCACGGTCGAGAGCGACATCGCCTCGCGGTCCCGACCGGTCCCGGCTCGCAACAAGAACCAAGGAGAAGGCATTGATAATGCAGGATGAATGGTGGGCGCGACAGGGATTGAACCTGTGACCCCTACCGTGTCAAGGTAGTGCTCTCCCGCTGAGCTACGCGCCCGGAACCCAAGTTCCGTGGCGGGATCTCTATGAAAAGCCCGGATTTCGCGCAACCCCGTCGATCCGAGAAACAGGCCCGGTTTCCCGCCCGCCCAGTCGCGGGAGGTCGCCCCGGTCCCGGGGCAGTGCCGGAGGCCACTGGTCGCCGCCTCGATCCGCGCCGGATGCTGATCGGGACGACGTGGTAAGCGACGCGTTGATCGGCTCTCGAAAAGGAGACGCAGAATGCCCGCGAAGTCCGCCGCTCAACAGAAAGCTGCCGGCGCGGCGCTCAGCGCGAAGCGCGGCGACCAGCCCAAGTCGAAGCTCAAGGGTCCGGCCAGGAGCATGGAGGCAACCATGAGCGAACGACAGCTGGAGGAGTTCGCCCACACCAGGCGGAAGGGCAAGCCGGAGCACGCGACCGGGAGCTGACCGGGTTCGTCAACTCGCCCGGGGTCATCGCCATCACCCGCCCGGCGAGCGCGTCTTCGAACTCGGGGAGATCAGACACCGGCGGTCGTCCGACCGGAGCGTCCCGCCCGACTCCAGCCAGTCCGTCAGCCGGCGGAAGGCCAGGTTCGCCCCGTCGATCAACGCGTCCCCTTCGGGTTCGCGCGCCAGCAGCCCGAGCACGCCGGCCCAGTGACCGGCAAGGTCCGGCTGGTCGACCCAGAAGCGCGAGAAGCCGGGCGGCCGCCACGGGGCCGCGCGGACCGCACGCCCGATCACGCGCCCGCCGAGTCTGGCGCCCTCGACGACGTAGAGCGCGCCGAGAGCGGCCTCGCGCGTCATCGCCGATCCGGCGTCCGGGCTCGCCGGCAGCCGGCGGATCGCCTCGCCCGACAGGCCGAGCGCGGCGAGATCGGCGTCGAGGTCCGGCAATCGATGGCGCCCTGTCATCACCGTCGTCCCGAGCGCCCGGTCGAGCGCAGGCTCGAGCTCGGCGAAGAAGCCGCGGAACCGCGACAGGATCCGCGCCGCCGCCTCCCGGTCCGTCAGCCGCGCGGGAAGATCGAGCGCCTCCTCCAGCCGGCGATGCGCCCCCGCGGTCTCCGCCCGAAGCCTGGTCCGGAGCGGGTCGTCCGACGCCGTCACGCCTCGAACCGGTGCGCGCGGAGCGTATCGAGCGCGCCCTGGAGGATCCACGCGGCGCTGGCCCGATCGACGGCCGCCGCCCGCTTCTTCCGGCCGAGATCCGCGTCCGCGACCAGGAAGCGGTTCACCGCTTCGGACGACAGCCGCTCGTCCCACATGACCGCCGGCAGCCCGACCGCCTCCGACAGGTCGCGCCCCCAGTCGCGCGCCGCCTGCGCGGCAGGTCCGAACGTCCCGTCCATCGACAGCGGCAGCCCGATCACCAGGCCGCCGACCCGTTCCGTGCGCCGCACCCCGGCGATCACCTCGACGGTCCGCGCGAGCTTGCCGCGGGGGATCGTCCCGAACGGGGAGGCGACGGCCAGCCCGACGTCGGACAGCGCGAGCCCGATGCGCTGCCGCCCCGGGTCGATGCCGAGGAGACGCTCGCCGCGGCCGACCTTTCCTGCGAGCTCGGTCAGGTTGATGAGTGCCATGGCGCGCTTTATGGTCCCGTCGACCCGTCCGGGGCCAGACGCGGCGAGGTCCGGGACACCCGGGGCCCTTGATCCTGCCCCAACCATTGTCCCGAGGCCGACGATGTCGCTCGATGCCGCGACCATTCGACGTATCGCCCATCTCGCCCGCATCCGCGTCGACGACGCCGAAGTGGCGGCGCTCGCGCGCGAGCTCGGCGCGATCATCGGCTGGGCGGAGCAGCTCGACGAGATCGACGTCGAGGGCATCGAACCGCTCACCGGCCCCCGCCAGATGGCGCTCGCGATGCGCGACGACGTGGTGACCGAGCCGGACCGCCGCGACGCCCTCCTCGCGAACGCGCCCGACCAGGCGCGCGGCTTCTTCGCGGTGCCGAAGGTCGTGGAATGAGCCCGACCGGCCTGACCCTCGCCGCGGCCCGGGACGCGCTCCGGCGTCGCGCGATCGGCGCGCGCGAGCTCGCGGACGCCCATCTCGAGGCGATCGATCGGCTCGACGGGACGCTGAACAGCTTCATCACCGTGACCCCCGAGCTCGCCCGCGAGGCCGCCGACCGCGCCGACGCCGCGCTCGGACGCGGCGAGCACGGGCCGCTCACCGGCCTGCCGATCGCGATCAAGGACCTGTTCTGCACCGAGGGCGTCCGGACCACCGCCGCGAGCCGGATGCTCCGCGAATTCGTGCCGCCCTACTCGTCGACGATCACCGCGCGGCTTCTCGCCGACGGCGCGGTGTTCCTCGGCAAGACCAATCTCGACGAGTTCGCGATGGGCTCGTCGAACATGAATTCCGCCTTCGGGCCGGTCACCAATCCCTGGCGCCGGCGCGGCGCGAACGAGGAGGCGACCGCGAGCTCCGGCTTCACCCGCCTGGTGCCCGGCGGCTCCTCGGGCGGCTCGGCGGCCGCGGTCGCCGCCCGTCTCGCGCTCGCCGCGACCGCGACCGACACCGGCGGCTCGATCCGCCAGCCGGCCTCGTTCTGCGGCATCGCCGGCATCAAGCCGACCTATGGCCGGTGCTCGCGGTTCGGCATCGTCGCCTTCGCCTCCTCGCTCGACCAGGCGGGGCCGCTCGCGCGCACCGTCGAGGATTGCGCGATCCTGCTCGGCTCGATGGCCGGCCACGACGAGCGCGACAGCACCAGTGCCGACCTCCCGGTCCCGGACTTCGCCGCCGCCTGCCGGCGCACCGTGCGGGGGCTCAGGATCGGCATTCCCCGCGAGTACCGCCTCGCGGGCATGCCGGACGACGTCGAACGACTGTGGTCGGACGGCGTCGAATGGCTCCGCGAGGCCGGGGCCACCATCGTCGACGTGTCGCTGCCGCACACCCGCCACGGCCTCGCGACCTACTACATCGTGGCGCCCGCGGAGTGCTCGTCGAACCTCGCCCGCTACGACGGCGTGCGCTTCACGATGCGCGAGCCGGGCGAGGATCTGGCGACGCTCTACGCCAACACGCGGGCGGGCGGCTTCGGGCCCGAGGTGAAGCGCCGGATCCTGATCGGCACTCACGTGCTCTCGTCCGGCTACTACGACGCCTACTATCTCCGCGCGCAGAAGGTCCGCGCGCTGATCCTCCGCGACTTCAACGACGTCTTCCGCGACGTCGACGCGCTGCTGACGCCGACCGCGCCCACCGCGGCCTTCGCCCAAGGCGAGAAGATGGACGACCCGCTCACGATGTATCTCAACGACGTCTTCACCGTGCCGGCGAGCATGGCGGGCGTCCCCGCGCTGTCGGTTCCGGCCGGGCTCGACGCCCAGGGCCTGCCGCTCGGCCTGCAGGTGATCGGGCGGCCGTTCGACGAGGAGACGATCATCACGGTCGGCCAGGCGATCGAGCGCGCCGCCTCGTTCGATGCCGTTCCGGACCTCCACGCATGACCCCGGCCGCCGCGACGATCGAGGGCGAGACCGGGCCCTGGGAGCTGGTGATCGGCCTCGAGGTGCATGCCCAGGTGGTCAGCCGCGCCAAGCTGTTCTCCGGTGCCGCGACCGCGTTCGGCGCCGAGCCGAACACCCAGGTGAGCTTCGTCGACGCCGCCTTCCCGGGCATGCTGCCGGTGATCAACCGCGAATGCGTGGCCCAGGCGGTCCGCACGGGCCTCGGCCTCCGCGCCCGCATCAACCCGGTCAGCCGGTTCGACCGGAAGAACTACTTCTACGCCGATCTCCCGTCCGGCTATCAGATCAGCCAGTTCGCCCACCCGATCGTCGGCGCCGGCGCGATCGAGATCGAGCTCGCCGACGGGTCGACCCGCACCATCGGGGTGACGCGGCTTCATCTGGAGCAGGACGCGGGCAAGTCGCTGCACGACCAGGATCCGGCACGGTCCTTCATCGACCTCAACCGCGCCGGGGTCGCGCTGATGGAGATCGTGAGCGAGCCCGACATGCGGAGCGCCGAGGAGGCCGGCGCCTACGTGCGCAAGCTCCGCACCATCCTCCGCTATCTCGGGACCTGCGACGGCAACATGGAGGAGGGCTCGCTCCGCGCCGACGTGAACGTCTCGGTGCGCCGGCACGGCGAGCCGTTCCGCACCCGCTGCGAGATCAAGAACGTGAACTCGGTCCGCTTCGTGATGCAGGCGATCGAGATCGAGGCGCGCCGGCAGATCGCGGTCTGGGAAGGCGGCGGCACGGTCGACCAGGAAACCCGATTGTTCGATCCGGCGCGCGGCGAGACCCGCTCGCTCCGCTCGAAGGAGGACGCGCACGACTATCGTTACTTCCCCGATCCGGACCTGCTGCCGCTGGTGCTCGATCCCGAGTGGATCGCGGGGCTCGAGGCGACGCTCCCGGAGCTCCCCGACGCCAAGCGCGCCCGCTTCGTCCGCGACTACGGCCTGCCGGCGTACGATGCCGGCGTGCTGGTCGCCGACGCGGCGGTCGCGTCCTTCTACGAGGAGGTGGCGCGCGGCCGCGACCCGCGGCTCGCCGCGAACTGGGTCATCGGCGACCTGTTCTCGGTGCTGAACAAGGCCGGCCGCGACATCGCCGCGAGCCCGGTGTCCTCCTTGGCGCTCGGCGGCCTGCTCGATCTGGTGGCCGACCAGACGATCAACGGGAAGATCGCGAAGGAGGTCTTCGAGGAGATGGTGGCGACCGGCGAGACGGCCGGGTCCGTGGTCGAGCGGAAAGGGCTCCGCCAGGTGACCGACACCGCCGCGATCGACGCCGCCGTCGCCGCCGTCCTCGCGGCCAGTCCGGAGAAGCTCGCCGAGTACAGGGGCGGCAAGGACAAGCTGTTCGGCTTCTTCGTCGGCCAGGTGATGAAGACCATGGGCGGCAAGGGCAACCCGGCGCTCGTCAACGAGGCGCTGCGCCGGGCGCTGGCCTGAGCGCCCCGCGAACGCCCGGGAGCGCCCGGGGGTGGTCGGCGGCGACCCGGAGGTTTGACGCCGTTCCCGCCTCGCCCTAGAAGCCGAAGGGCAAACGCCGTGTCGTTTCGCATCTCTCGGCGGAGGGGTGGCCGAGTGGCTGAAGGCGGCGGTTTGCTAAACCGTTGTAGTGGGTCAACCACTACCGTGGGTTCGAATCCCATCCCCTCCGCCAGGCGGCCCGTAAGCCATTGTTTCTGCTTTGTATTTTCGCCGAGAGCTTAGCGGGACCTCCGACGGCCCACACTTCATTTTCGCTCGCTGGATGATGCTGGATGACGCGGATTTTCTCGCACCAGCCAGATCCGCCGTCCTTCCCCGGCGCCACCCCGCACGAACGTGTCCGCCCGATCGGCATAGAACACCTGGGCCGGCTTGCCTCCGCAGGCCTTGCACCGGAGCCGCGCGAGGAAGCCGCTCACGAGCTCCTCTGCGTGCTGATCTCCCAGGATTCGCGTCGGCAGGTCCGCAGAGCGGCCGCACGAGCATCGAACCCGGATCCAAGCGCCTCCAAGCGTCCATAGGGGCATATCGAGGATGGGTGGGTTGCTCGGCACGCGAGAACAGAAGCAGAACGGAACTGGCCGAGTCGAGTGCCCCTGACAGAAGGAGAGCGCCAAGTCGGCCGACCGGGCGCTCTCAAGTTGATTCAAAGGAAACGACACCGTGCGCCAATGCACGGCGTTCGCGCCCATGCAGGTAGCGGGCCAGCCTACTTCTTAGGTGCTGGCGGCGGGTCCGACTCCCGCGGCGGCTCCGCCTTCTTGGGCGGATAAAGCTCGGGTCGCAGCTTCTCGAGCCAGGGCCGTGGATCAGGCCAGACGAAAGGGCGGCGGGTCATGACCCGCCCTCATCCATCCGCGGCACACACCGTCGGACCACCGGCTCGCCGACCCTGACCGGCGGCAGCTCGCCCGGCCATTTGTTCTTCGGCCATGCTGCCAAGTCTTCCCGATCGAGCCCGTCGACGACCGCGCCGGGCACCTCGAGCAGCACCCGGATTGCGCCGGCAATCGCCCGTTCGATCCGGGCGCAGTCGCCGGCAAGCTCCGGGTCGCGGGTCAGCCCGTTGTCGCAGGCCATGAGGCTTTCCATCAGCGTCGCGGCGGCACCGAGCTGAACCAGGGCGTCGGTCAGCGTCTCGGCGGGCAGGTCGCAGGTAATGCCGGCCAGAGCGTAGTACTCCTCGCACGCCGCGCCGTTGATCCGGCTCGCGCAGTCGGCCGGCATGTTGCCGAAATCCTTGCCGCCTTGGTCGTGATCTCGCATTTGCTGCTCGGCATTAGCGATCCGCCGGCCGAGCCTCAGGACCGGGGTTTCGGCGGGGGCGCTCATGCCGCACCTCCGTCGATGACCTTCAGGCGGGTGGTCGCTCCACCACCGCCTTTTGGCTTCTGCTCGAGCAGGTGCGCGTAGTCGCGTCCGAGGTTGCAGAAGTGATCGATCAGCGGACCGTGGCCCGCCAGCGCCTGCTGGGCGAGCGCCACAGCGGTCCTGAGGTTATTCTGCACCACCAAGCGGTGCAGCTCCTCCAGGCGTCGCAGGACCTCGCGGCTCTCCGCCTCCTCCTCCGGCGTCTTCTCTCGCGGAGGCACGATCGGTGCGACGAACGGCTTCGGCGCGGGGGCGCGGGGGCGACGGGCGCTCATGCCGCGTCTCCTTCGGTCGCGAACACTGGCCCGAGCAGATCGTCGCAGAGCGACCAGGTCATCCGATCGTCGGCGTTCAGATGCTTTTCGGGATCGATCACGCCACGGTTCCCGGTCGTGGCGAACATCTCGTGGCGGACGAAAAGCAGCTTCGTTCGGGCACCCTCCATGGTGATGGCAGGAAGCCGGATGGCACGATCATAAAGAGCGTCCAGCCGGTCGTAGAACTCGAGGGTGTCGATCTCCCCGTCACCGGCCCAGTAGGCCGCCTCGCGCCGCCGCGTCTCGATGATGATCGGCTCGGCCTCGCGGCCGATCGCGACCAGCTCGGCGTCAGGAAGTCTTGCCACGGTGGCAAGAAGCTCTCCCTCCGCCGGCATGTGCCCGACCGCGAACCGGCAAAGGTCATCCGCCGCCGACACCAGCTGCGCCCGCAGGCTGCCCGGCTCCGATGCCAGACGCGGCATCTCGGTCAGGATCCCCGGCCCGATGGCGCGGAGGCGGGCTCGCAGGCCGGCCACCGTTTCGGCCGGGATGAGGGCGGCGCGCGTCGAAAGCTGTTCCCAGCGCGCGTAATTCGCTTCGACGGGAGCGGCGTCTTCGCCCTCCATCAGGGGCTCCACCGCTTGGTTCAGGTCCGCGATCTCGTGGCAGAGCGCGATCAGTTCGGCGTCGGGACGCGCGGGGTCGGTCGCCCTCGAGGGGGGCGGCGTGGTAGGTTCATTGGCAGCCATGGGCCTGTCTCCGCAGGACTAGGGTTAGGCCGGGCGGGGTGTTGCTGCACTCCGTTCGGCCGCTTGTTGTTGCGTTGGTAGCGCCGCACGACTACCATCTAGCTACCGCCTCGCCTCGTCAAGCGATTTGTAGCGCAAAGGTAGTCATGGCCCGGCAAACGCCGACCAGCATGCGATTGGATCCAGAGCTGAAGGCTGCACTCGAGAGGGCAGCTGCCGCGGATGGGCGGTCCGTGTCCAATCTGACAGATCGAATCCTGAGGGAGTGGCTGTCGAAAACCGGATACCTGAGCAAGCCAGCTGGGCAGCCTTGATTATATCTTGGCGGTATGATCCCGTAACGACCGGTTGGTGCGCGAGTGCGGAACTATGAAAAGCGTCCGTCAGCTGGTGTTGGCAGCTTCTCTCTTGATGTGTGGCAATTCCATTGCCTGGGCTCAGACCGGAGGGATCCAGTTCGACGAGTCTAGCGGCAACTGGGCCGCCGCACACCACTCAGAAGACGATATCCACTCGGACGTTTGTATTGCAGCAAGCAATGGCGGTCGTCTGATCTTTCGAGCTGATAAGGATGACATCGAGGTCAGAACAACAAACTCAAGTTGGTCGCTTGCGACAGGCACTACCGGCGATCTTAAGATTTCGATTGGAGACGCCTCCAAAACGGTTTCGATGACTGCTGTTCAACCCGACATGCTGGCCGGAGATGTCGACCCAGCTGACGCAAAGGCACTCTTCGACGCCATGGACAAGGCGTCGTCTGCTGACCTGCTTTTTGGAACCAAGACACACGAGACAGTGTCTCTGGACGGCAGTACTAAGGCTTTAAACTCGTTCAGAGCATGCGCAGTGACGGCTGGTTTCGCGGATCTTGGCGGTGCTGCGGGAAAGCAGTCTACTCCGTTCTGAGAGTTTTCGCCGACTGCAGGCGGCATACAGGCGCCTAACGTCGACTTCAAGAATCTGCATGCTGTCTTTACGTGATGCTCCTCCTTCCTCACCGCCGATGGATGCTGAACGGCACCCATTGCGCCTCGACCGGCAGGTTCTCCCCCCGCCACACCGCCATCGCGACCGCCAGGACAAGGTCATCGTGCTGGCTCTCCCGCCAGTGCTCGAACGTTTCGGTGCCATTCACGCTGATCTTGCTCGAGAACGTCGCGAGCTCGCCCCGGAGCACGTCGGAGTGCGGGGCGTCGCGGGTGATCTGAAGCCGGTCCTGGTGGAAGGCGATGTCCAGGGTCGACGCCAGTAGCCGCTTCGGCACCGTGAACTCCTTGGCGGAGACCTCATTGACGTCTCGGCCGCCCGTGATCGTGACGGCGATCGGCCGCATCCCGGCTTCCTGCATTGCGTCCACGACCGGCCGTCCGACGCCCGTTGCGTCGACCACGAGCTGATTGCCCCGCCGCGTCGCCTGGAGCTGCCCCATCACGTCGCGCACGATCCGGAAGATGTCCGGGTAGGACGTCCCGGCCGGAAGGCGCGCCACGTTCCGGATGCGATGCAGCACCGTCTTCTCCCGCTTCACGACCGAGCCGGGAGCGGGTTCGAAGGCCGTCCGCTCGTAGGACCGGATCTCAAACTCCGACACCTGATTGACCGCCAGCGCCGTGAAGTCCTGGCTCTTCCCCAGGTCGACGCCGACCACGTAGCAGAGCGGCGGACCTTCGGCGGTCTCCTGAAAGGCTTCAACGACCTTAGGCGTGAGCGACTGGAACACCGGGACCGATCCTCAGCGGGAGAAGGGGAACGTCGTGCGAGAAGGCGCGCTCGATCGTCGCGTCGGAGAAATAGGCCGTCTCGGCTTCGGTGAAGATGCAGAGGCACTCCTGCCGAAACCGGTGCGGGCCGATCTGGCGCTGTAGCTTGTGGGCGCTCGCCTCTGAGATCCGGGGGCTGTCGTACACGGTGATGCGCTCGCGGTGCCAAGCCGTGTCATCGGACGACCAGAGCTCGTAAAAATGCCCACGCTTGCCGTTCGGGCTGGACAACAGCCAAAGCCGCCCGTTGGTGGTCAGCAGCATCGGCAGCACCGACGCGAAGAGGTCATCGGAACAGAAAGCCGCCTCGTCCTCGATCAGCAGGTCGGGCGCCGAGAAAGATCGGCTGTTCGTGCCGTCGCCGGGTAGCGACATGATCCGGCTGCCGTTCTTCAGTCGGGCCTCGCCGTCGTTGTCTTTGTCGAGACCCGGGGGGCGCTCCATCCGGTCGATGAACGTGTAGACCTTGTCCAGCAGCTCGCCCGACTGCCGCTTGGTCTTCGAGAAGATCAGGGTCAGGGACCGGGGACGGAACAGCGCCGTATGGAGAGCCGCAATCGCCGTCACGGTCGACTTCCCGACCTGGCGCGAGCAGTTCATCAGCACCTGGCGCTCGCGAGCCCGGAGCACCCGTTCCTGCCATGCGTCAGGCGTGATCCCCAGCCGCTCGACCGCGAACACCACCGGATCAAGAGCTTGGCGCAGCTCCGCGCTGATCTCGTCCTCGGTCATTCAATCAGCAGTGTGCCCGGCGTCTCGAGCGCCCTCAGGACGGCCATCTGGGCGTCAGGATGATCGTCCAGCGCGGCCACGATGCGGCCCTGCACCTTCAGCCAAGACGGCGACGCGAACACGTTGACCCGGGCCGCCTGGTCGATCTCGCGGGCCAGCTTCGCCATCGTCTCGATGTTGCCGCGACACTCCCGCATCGCGGCCGCCACGTCCCGGACACTGCCGGCCCTCTCCGCTCGATCGAGCAGCTGCCGCGATCGTGAAATCAGGTAGCTAACCTGCCCGGCAACGTCCTCCGCCGCCGGCTCCGGGATCTCGACCGATTGCTGAACTTCGATCGGCCGACGCGCCGGTAGGCAATCGTCCCGGTGCCGCTGCATGGCCTTGTAGGGGATGCCAAAATGCCGGGCGACACCGGCCACGTTGACGCGAGGGACACTGAGATGATCGTCGATCGTCGCGACGAGATCGTGCCGACAAACCTGACACTTGCGCCTGACCGGACGCTTGCTTGTCGTGCCCGGAACCACGTCAGACCACGAACACGTCGCGCATCAGCTCGGCCGCGAGATACTGCTTCGTGGTCGCGAGGACCCGCTTGTCCTCGTCGGTCAGCTTGGCGGCCGGCAGCACCGTCAGACGCCCTTCCGCGTCGGTCGAAATGCTGATCCCACGACGGCGGAAGTCCACCAGGCGCGCACGAGCCGCTGCGTGATGGTCAGGGGCCGGAGCCGGCCCGGCCAACGCGGCGACGGCAGCCGGGATCTGCAACGACGGCAAGCCAATCCACTTCTCAAACTCGGCAAGCGCCGCCTCGAGGGCTTTCCGGCGCTCGCCAGCAGGATCCTGAATGTATCTCGGATCGCTCGGTGCGAGAGCGAGGCCCGGGTTCCCCGTGATCTCGGCGAGCCGGTGCCGAAGCGCCATGTAGGTGGCTTCGATGCGATGTAACGGCACGCCTTCGCGACCTCGCGCTTTCTGGTAAGCATCATTGACGCGCTGCTCGAGCGACCGATCAAGGGCTGCGTTCATCGAAGACCAATCTTTCGGCAAAGGGCTTTGTATTCCGTGTCTGGCATGTTCCGCACATCCCCGGCTTGCGTGATCGCATCGGCGATCTCGGCGTTTCGTCGCGCGGCAGGACTGTTAGCCTGCTGCATTTCCCGCCACCTGGCGTCGACCTCCGCACGGGGCGCGGTGCGCGCGTCGAATGGTGGCTTGAAGGCGGCGGGATACTTGAGCTGAAGCTCCTTGAGCGCGACGCTGACCGGGACGCTCTCCTGCGCCAGCAACACGAGATCGAGGTCGATCAGGCCCATCTGACGTGCACCCTCCCGGAGGGCGGCCGTTCGCTGTTCAGGCGTCATGTCGGTCATGCCGTTACCAATCCAGGAGGCGTCGGAAGGGCTCGAGGATCCCAAGTTGTCGTGCCCGGCATCGCGCTCGGGGTCATGCGCCGCACGATCTTCTGTTCCGTGTGTGTCGCGATCTGGTTGCCATCGAGATAGACCGGCATGCTGACGTGCAGCGTGAGGCCGTCGCTCCCGACGTCGTAGCCCGTCGAAGTGAGACGAGGTTGCTGGGCACCTCCGCCCGTCTCATATGCGGTCGGCCGGAACCGATGGGCCAAGTTGGTGTCGCCCGGCACCGCGCGAGGCTGGAACGAGGGCTGAGGTAAAGGCGGCAGCGCCGACGGTGGCTTGAACCGGTCCTTGAACGGGCGATTGTCGTAGTCCCCGAAACCAAGCGCGTCCTCGAGCGCGTGAATGGCTTTGGGGAAACCGAACAGGACGGCGCCGAGCGCACTCAGACCTGCCGCGAGCCCAGTCAGCGTCCCGGCCGCGGCAACGACCTCCGACCCGACCAGGACCGTTGTCAGGGCCTTCAGGCCGATCGTGAACGGGCGAAAGGCCGCTGTCGCAAGCGACAGACTGCCGCCGACTACGCCCAGCCCAGCGAGCGCTGCCGTTACGTCCTCAATCTCGCCGACCAGCTTCTGATGTGTGCTCGCCCACTTGGTCAGCCCCGTAAGGGCCGTGGTCAGCTTGCCGATCAGCCCTGTCGCGTCGTTGACGATGGGCGCCCCGAGCGCCGTCAGCAGGTTCGACCAGGCCGTGCTGAAGGCTGCCATCTTGGTGGTCGGGTCGGTAGCTTGCGCGGTGTCGTATTGGTTCGTGCCAGCCGCGATGTCGATGAGGCGAGAGCCCTTCGAGAACGAGGCGTAGGACCGCAGGATCTCCCCGATCAGCCCCGTGACGGTCTGCCGCAGATGGCTTTGCAGCACCGCTCCGGCTTGGCTGTCGGGAGTGCTGAACCCCTCCCGGAGAAGACCGCCACCGATGTACTTCTTGATCCATTCGCGAGGATCGCGTCGCAAGGTCTCCTCATCGATCAGTGCGCCGGCATCTAACTGCATCCGACCGCCACGCATCTCGTGAGTCCGTTTGGGATTGACGACCCCAAGATGCTCCAGCCAGTGCGCGGAAGCGTTGGTCATCACGCCGCCGATAAGCTGGTTCTCGAGCGACGAAAGCTGGGTGCCGACCGTGCTGGCAGATTTGGCCGCCGCAATGACCGGCGCCATGTTGATCAGGCCCTGGTCGGACAGCTGAGCGCCCGCAAGCCGCGCATAGCTCTGGAACGCCAGAAGCTGATCCGGACCAACCCGACCGCGCGTCCCCGCAGTGATCGCCTCGATCAGGTTGGCGTTCCGCTCCATGAGGTTGGCGTCGATCTGACCCGTCTTCGGGTTGACGAGCGATCCACGCTGCTCGAGGAACCGCGCCGCGGCGTATCCAGCCTTTTCCTGATCCTGACCGGTAAGGTTCTGCAGAACGACGCCCAGCCGTGCCATGGCGGGAGCTGCCGAGATCGCTTCCGGCATCGATCCAAGACTATCCCGGAGGTCACCGATCAGCGCCAAGTTCTTCGTCGCGCTTGAGCCGATGACGTCGCCGGCCGTCTTCCAGGCCGCCGCGGTGGCGTTCGCGATGTCGACTTGCGCGACACCCGCCTGCGCCATCACCGATTGCTGATGCACGAACTCCTTGGCGTGCTCGACGAGCTTCACCATCCCGCCGATGATCGCCGAGCCACCCACGACCGTGCCGAGGCCGATCGCAGCCGCCTTGACCCGCCCCAACGAAGCCTCGGCGCCTTTCGCTCGCACGTCGATCCCAAGCAAGTCCTTGCCGAGCACCCCCAGTACTTGGCTGGCATTGCTTGAGAGAGCGATCCGGACGCCGACCGCGTACACGTCAGGCATCGCGCGCTCCTAGTTCGGCGCCGACGGCACCGGAGCCGCCGCGAGTTGAGTGACTTCCAGGTACGCCCGGACCAGCGCGCCGACCTCCGCGATGCTCTCCTCGGGATCGAGTTGCGGATTGGCCCTGATCGTGTTCGCGATCAGCACGCAGAGCAGCACCACGAACCGTCCCTGAGGCACGTCGTGCGCGATCGGCAGCAACGCCGCGTCGATCCGGTGAGCCGCGTCCAGCATCACGGGATCGGCCGCAACCGCCGCCAGCTCCGCCGGGTTCGCCCGAATGCGATCCGCGGCCCTCACGAGTGAACCACCGGGGCCGCAACGCCCGTGGTCGACGCCCCCGCGAGTGCGCGGTTGACGAAGCCCCCGGCCTCAGTCGCACCGGCCAGGACGCCGGCCTGCGCCGTAACCTCCTGAAGCGACGCCGCGTCCGAGCAGACGCCGTTCGCGGCGCTGCCACCAATCCCGGTGATCGACGCGTCCGCTCCGGCGATCGTCGTCATCAGCCCTGACCCGGCACCCTGCATGGCCGTCACGAAGCCGCTCAAGGCGGCCGGAGAGCCGGCTAGGCCCGTTCCCGCGCCAGAGAGGGCCGAGGCCGCCGTGAGGCCGCTGGAAACGGCCGCCAGAGGCCCGCCAGCGCCCACCAGAGATGCAACCGGAACCGCATCGCCGAGGATGGCGGTGGCCTGCGCGGTAAGCCCTGCCACGTAGGACGACGCATCGCCAATCGTGCTCGTGACGCTGGTCAGGGCCGATGCGGCGTCGGAGCCGATCAGGCCGGACAGGACCGACGTGCCGGCCGTCGACAACGCGCTGGCGAGCTGCGGGACGATCTCGACGGTGATCTCGTAGGGCACCACCGCGCCCCGCTCCCGGATCGTGTAGCGGAACCCCACCACGACCGCCTGCAGGGCCAGCCCGGCCGCCAGAAGCTGCACCGGAGCGCCGGCAAGCCGCATGGCCTCGAGGGCTTGATAACGCGAGGCCGTATCGGGTCCGGTGAACATGCCGGCAAGGGTGATCGGAGCGGGGTCGACCCCGAACGAGTTGATGACCCGGTCGCCGCCCGGCAGCCGGTGGATGACCGTTTGCTGCTGGCCCGCGACGACCAATTCCGAAGGCACCTCGACGCCGGTCAACGTCACCAAGCCGATCTGCACCGGAGCTGACGCAAAACCCCGAGCGATGCCGCCGATCGCCGCCTCGATGTTGTTGAGGAGGGTCGCGCTCAAGAGCCGACGGCCGCCGGCATGACGTCGACCGAGCCGACATCCACCGTCGCGACGAGGTGCCCGTTGATGATCCCGACGGATGCCCCGTTGCCCGGCGAGTAGAACACCAGCGTATCGGGCCCGAAAGCCGGGACCGCTATCGCGACCGACTGACCGGACCCGACGCCGAAATCCTCGAGATGCGGCGTCGCTTGCCCGTTGGCTGCCAGCCACCACCGACACGACACCCGTTGCGGGCCTTGGTTCACCACCAAGATCGCGGCCGTGCCTGCCGTGGGGCTGTTGCCCGGTGCCAGCGTCAGCGGGATCGAGCCGACGCCGCCAGCGGGGGCGTTGGCGGTCGCGCTGAGGACCAGGCCGGACGTCGTCGAGGCGAGCGCGGAAGGCACGAATGTCTGCCGGACAAGCATCAGCGGCGCTCCTCAGTGGGAACACGGGTCGGGAGAGCGACTTCCCGACCCGCGCCCACGGGCTTCGACCGCCGGCAGGAGACGGCGGGCGCACCATTCCAGAGACCAATGCGACGCTCGCGCTGCAGGCGGAGCTTGTTTGCGGCCTTGATCGGCATCTTTGCGCGCTGATCGAAGACGCGTGGGCACATGCTGCTGCTCACGCTGCACGCTCCTCGACAGGCGGGAGCGCCCAGTTCAGCTGCTTGAAAGCCGCCGTTGCCCGCGTCGTGCCGAGCTTGTCGGCGAGCAGGTCAAGGCGCGCAATCACGTCAGGTGTAAGCCGAAGGTGGAGTAATTCAGTACGTCGAGAGCGTGAAGATTGCTCGTTCATGCGAACAATATAGAGACGGGCCAGTCACGGCGCCAGTGAACGATTAGCCTCGTGCTGGTCCTACTAGAGTTCATTATAGTCCGCGCTAGTTTTGACTGGTTCGCGACGGTCCTGAATGATGTCCCATCACGAGGGCGTGAGCTACAGCCTTTGAGTTCGACGGAGACTATTTCCGTCCTGCAGTCGGTGGCTTGCGCAGGGGAAAGGCTCCCAATAGCCGCGTTTCAGGCCTCCTGACACACGCTCCAGCCCACACTTCATGTGAAATCCGACCAAAACGACCGCGCTTTAAGTCCGTTGCGCTTGGCGCACGAACCGAGGGTTTTACGAGGGCTCGCCAGCCACCACCTTTCCAAACGCGTGCGGGCTCACGTGGGATCTTCGTGGACGCGTGCGGGCCTGGCTGAGCGGGTCCGAGAGGGCGCTCCCGACCGGATGGACAGTTCGTGCTGGCGATGAAGAGAGGATTTGTAGGAGCCCCTAAAGATGCTGCCACTCAGCCTAGTGGGGGTGATGGGGGTGATGGGGGTGATGTTTTATCCAACGCGGGAGAACTGTCACATTCCGGTATCGTATCGTGACAGTTTACGTATCCGGGCCAAATCATGTCCCCCATGTCCCCCATCACCCCCGCGCAGCCTGCTTCACTGCCCAACGGGCTAGGTTGTCGTGCGCGTCTGCGGCACGCACGATCTTGTTCCCGTCGACGATCCGGCCTGCCTTGCCCTTGAGCCAGTAACCGAGGCGGCGTGTAGAGATGGTGCCGCGTTCGCTGGCGATGC
>CAXUBX010000050.1:0-22753 GCA_964249405.1 uncultured Acetobacteraceae bacterium
CGCGGCGTGCCGTGGATGCTCGGCTTCTTCGTCGCCCTCGTGCTGCTGCTGAACTACGCGCTGACCCGCACGCAATGGGGACGCTCGGTCACCGCGGTCGGTGGCAATCGCGAGGCGGCCCGCCGGGCCGGCATCAACGTTCGCGCGGTGTACACGAGCGTCTTCATGCTCTGCTCGATCTTCGCTGCGGTGGGCGGCGTGCTCGCGTCGGCGCGTCTCGCCTCGGCGAGCCAGCAGGCCGGAACCGGCGACGTCAACCTCGACGCGATCGCCGCCGCGGTGATCGGCGGCACCAGCCTGTTCGGCGGCCGCGGCAGCGCCTACTCGGCGCTGCTCGGGATCATCGTGATCCAGGCGATCTCCAACGGGCTGACGCTCCTCGATCTGTCGTCGTCGCTCCGTTACATGATCACCGGCGGCGTGCTCGCGGTCGCGGTCATCGTCGACAGCCTCGCCCGCCGGTCGCGCGTCTCGCACGGTCGGGCCTGATCCCCCGACCGCCGGAGAGCGAAAGGAAACCGCGATGACCCAGGACCTGTCGGACAAGGTCGCGGCCGTCACCGGCGCCGCGTCCGGGATCGGTCTCGAATGCGCGAAGGCGTTTCTCGCCGCCGGCGCCCGCGTCGTGCTGATCGATCGCGCCGAGGACAAGCTGCGGGATCTGTGCGCGGAGCTCGGGCCGCGCGCGATCCCGCTGGTGGTCAACCTGACCGACCCGGGGAGCGTCGAGGGGATGATGCCGCAGATCCTCGCCGCGGCCGGCCAGCTCGACATCTTCCACGCGAACGCCGGATCCTATGTCGGCGGCGAGGTGGCGGACGGCGATCCCGACGCCTGGGACCGCATGCTCAATCTCAACATCAACGCGGCCTTCCGCTCGGTTCGCGCGGTGCTGCCGCACATGGTGGAGCGCAGGACCGGCGACATCGTCATGACGAGCTCGATCGCCGGTCTCGTCCCGGTGGTCTGGGAGCCGATCTACACCGCGTCGAAGCACGCCGTGCAGGCCTTCATCCATACCGTGCGCCGGCAGGTGATGAAGCACGGGATCCGCGTCGGCGGCGTGGCGCCAGGGCCGGTGGTGACCGCGCTGCTCGACGACTGGCCGAAGGCGAAGCTCGACGACGCGATCGCCACCGGGAGCGTGATGGAGCCGAAGGAGGTCGCGGACGCGGTCCTGTTCATGGTGACGCGGCCCCGGAACGTGGTGATCCGCGACCTGGTGATCGTGCCGCTCAGCCTGGATCTCTAGAGGCATGGCCGCGCGCTCCGGGACCGCCGCATTCATCGGCGTCGACGTCGGCACCGGCAGCGCGCGCGCCGGCGTGTTCACCGCCGACGGGCGGGCGCTCGGCAAGCACGCGGTGCCGATCCGGATGAACCGGCCCGCTCCCGGCCATGTCGAGCAGTCGTCGGACGACATCTGGGACGCGGTGGTCCGGTCGGTGCGGGCGGCGCTGGCCGAGAGCGGCCCGGTCGAGGTGAGGGGGATCGGGTTCGACGCGACGTGCTCGCTGGTCGTCCTCGACGAGGCGGGCGGCCCCGTCGCGGTCGGCCCGGCGGGCGACGATGCGTGGAACGTGGTGGTCTGGATGGATCACCGGGCCGACGAGCAGGCGAGGCGGATCAACGAGACGAACCATCCGGTGCTCCGTCACGTCGGCGGCCGGATCTCGCTCGAGATGGAGACGCCGAAGCTGCTCTGGCTGAAGGAGAGCCTGCCGGCGACCTGGTCGCGGGCCGGGCATTTCTTCGATCTGCCCGACTTCCTGACCTGGCGCGCCACGGGAGCGGAGTCCCGCTCGCTCTGCTCGCTGGTCTGCAAATGGACGTATCTCGGTCACGAGAACCGCTGGGACGAGACCTATTTCCGTGCGATCGGGCTCGGCGACCTCGCCGACGAGGAATTCGCCCGGATCGGGCAGGAGGTGCTGCCGATCGGAGCGCCGGTCGGACGAGGCCTCGACGCGCGGGCGGCGGCCGAGTTCGGGCTGCCGGCCGGAACCCCGGTCGGCACCTCCGCGATCGACGCCCACGCGGGCGGCATCGGCACGATCGGGGTCGCGCTCGACGGCGGCGCGGCGCCCGACGATCTCGCGCTCGACCGCCGCGTGGCGCTGGTCGGCGGAACGTCGTCCTGCCACATGGCGGTCTCCGTCGAGCCGCGGTTCGTGTCCGGGGTCTGGGGTCCCTACTATGCCGCGATGGTTCCCGATCGCTGGCTCAACGAGGGGGGGCAGTCCGCCACCGGAAGCCTGATCGACCATGTCATCCGCACCCATGCCGCCCATGCCGATCTCGCCGCCTCGGGGCGCAGCGTCTACGAGACGCTCAACGAGCGGCTGGCCGCCCTGGCCGCGGGGTCCGCGGTTCCGGCCGCCGTCGCGGCGGGGCTGCACGTCGATCCGGACTTCCTCGGCAACCGGTCGCCGCGCGCGGACAGCTCGCTCAAGGGGACGATCACCGGCCTTCCGCTCGCCGCCGGGGCCGACGATCTCGCGCGCCTCTATCTCGCCACCGTGCAGGCGGTCGCCTACGGCACCCGGCACATCGTCGAGACCCTGAACGCGAGCGGCTACGCGATCGATACGATCCTGGCCTCGGGCGGCGGCACCAAGAACCCGGTCTTCCTCCGAGAGCATGCCGACGCGACGGGTTGCCGCGTCGTCCTGCCGCGCGAAGAGGACGCGGTGCTGCTCGGCGCCGCCATTCTCGGCCGGGTCGCCTCGGGCGACGCGGGCGGGATGCGCGACGCGATGTCGGCGATGACGTCGCCCGGTCGCGTGATCGAGCCCGATCGGCGGGCGCGCGGCTTCCACGATGCCAAATACCGGGTGTTCCACCGGCTGCACGAGGACCAGATGGCCTACCGCGCGATCATGGCCCACGGCGTCGACGACGGCTGAGCGCGTCGCCCGATCCGGAGCGCCGGCCCGTCAGCCCGCCGGACCGGCGACGTCGAGCCGGTCATAGCCTTTCAGCCGGTACACCGCCGCCGACACCACCCAGCTCGCGACGAAGACGCCGATCACCACGAAGCCGAGCATGTCGAAATGGCTGTTCAGCACGTCGAGCAGGCGCCAGACCCCGCCCTTGAGCGACAGTTCCTCGCCGATCAGGCCGAATGCCTCGATGCCGCCGACCAGCAGGGCGACGATCACCGACACCAGGGTGATGGTGAGGTTGTAGTAGACCCTCCGGATCGGGCGGACGAACGCCCATTCGTAGGCGCCCAGCATCAGCACGCCGTCCGTCGTGTCCACGAGGGTCATCCCGGCGGCGAACAGCGCCGGAAACACGAGCACCGACCAGACCGACAGGCCCTTCGCCGCTTCCGTCGCCGAGAGGCCGAGCAGGCCGATCTCGGTGGCGGTGTCGAAGCCGAGCCCGAACAGGAAGCCGACCGGGAACATGTGCCAGCTTCGCGAGACGACGTGGAACACCGGACGGAACAGGCGGGCGAAAACGCCGGGTCCGGCGAGGAGCCTGTCGAGATCCGCCGCGTCGAAACCCGAGCCCTCCCGGAGCCGGCGGAAGCTGCGCCAGACGTCGCGCAGGATGACGAGATTGATACCGGCGAGCATGAACAGGACGCTCGCCGACATCAGCGTGCCGAGGAGATTGCCGACCGCCGCCATGCCGCCGAACCTGCTTCGGAGCGCGCCGGATGTCGCGGCCAGCAGGGCGGCCACGATCAGGACCACGGTCGAGTGTCCGAGCGCGAAGAAGAAGCCGATCGAGACCGGACGGCGTTCCTCCTGCAGGAGCTTGCGGGTGACGTTGTCGATCGCGGCGATGTGGTCCGCGTCCACCGCATGGCGGAGACCGAACCCGTAGGCGAGGAGCCCCGTACCGAGCAGCAGCGGTCGATGGTGGAAGGCGACGAAGGCGGCGATCCAGGCGACGACGTTGAAGGCGGCGATCAGGGCATACAGGCCGGCGATGCGGGACCTGAGGCCGTGTTCGGCACGGCGGATGTCGATGACAGCCGGCAAGCATTCCTCCGGAACGTGACGGTTCGAGGTGACCTCGCGCGCCAGGGCACCCGCCCGAGGCTGCCGCGTTGACGCCCGACGACGGCGGGAGCCGACGCGGCCGGATCGGAGACGAGGGGGACATCATGATCTACGAGAAGCGCATTTACCATGCGGTGCCGGGACGGCTGCCCGATCTGCTCCGCCGGTTCGAGACCGTGACGCTGCCGATCTTCGAACGGCACGGGATCCGCCAGGCGGGGTTCTGGACCTACGTGGTGGGCGGCCCGAGCACGGACCTCGTCTACCTGCTCGCCTGGGAGACGATGGCCGAGCGCGAGACGAAATGGTCCGCATTCCAGGCCGATCCGGACTGGCAGGCCGGTCGCAGCGAGAGCGAGCGGGACGGCCCGATCGTCGCCTCCTTCGAGAACAGCTTCCTCCAGTCGACGCGGTTCTCGGCCCTTCGCTGACCGTCACCAGCCGGCGTCGCCCCGGGTGTCTCCGGAGGCGACCGCGCGCCGGTAGAGATGCCAGGTCGCGTGCCCGAGAACCGGCAGCGCGACGGCGAGCCCGGTGAAGGCGGGCAGCGAGGCCGCGAGCAGGATCACGGCCACGATCAGCCCCCACGCCATCACGACGGCGGGATTGCGTCTGGTCACTCCGATCGAGGTCCGGATCGACGCGAGCGGCGGGGTCGCGCGGTCGATCGCCATCGGGATCGAGAAGGTGGCGGTCGCCAGCACCACGGAGGCGAACACGAGGCCCGCGGCATTGCCGGCCACGATCAGCAGCCACCCGCTTCCGGTCCCGAACACGGCGGCGAAGAACGCGGCCGGACCGGAGAAGTCGGCGTCGCCCAGCGTCGCGGCGAACAGGGCCTCCGCGCAGGCGAGCCAGAGGACGAACAGCAGGAGAAGCGCGATGCCCAGCACCGCGACCGAGGCGAAGCCGGGCTCCCGGAGCACGCCGAACGCGTCGCGGGCATGGACCGGATCCCCGCGTTCACGCCGCCGGCTGATCTCGAACAGTCCGATGGCGGCCACGGGACCGACCAGGGCGAAGCCGGACGCGGCGGGATAGAGCAGCGGAAGCAGCGCGCCGCCGGCCGCCGCTCGGGCGAGCAGGAGCGCCACGATCGGGTAGATCGCGCAGAGGAAGGCGAGCTGTGTCGGGGCCGCCCTGAAATCGGCCCAGCCGGCGGCCAGCGAGGCGAGGAGATCGTGCCGATCGAGCCTCCTCGCGGCCGGCAGCGGAAGCGGCCGGGCGGTTGCGGCTACGGGTTCGGCGGTCTCTGCGAGCGTCATCGGGCTTCCCTGCATCGGTCGCGGCAGCCGCCCCGGGCGAGTTCGCGGCGCCGGGGCGGTTGACACCGGGATCGACGCTAGCACCCTGCCGGCGCACCACACGGCGCGATCGCAGCCGTCCCGCCGAATTGATCGTGGAGGATCG
The DNA here is from genome assembly GCA_964249405.1 of uncultured Acetobacteraceae bacterium. Classification (GTDB taxonomy): domain Bacteria; phylum Pseudomonadota; class Alphaproteobacteria; order Acetobacterales; family Acetobacteraceae; genus CAXTPV01. The sequence continues at coordinate 5,427 of CAXUBX010000050.1, forward strand.
GCTCTCGCAAGCCGGGGCGCGTCCCGCTACCACCCCGCCATGCTTGCGACCGAGTTCGATTTCGCCCTTCCCGCCGAACTGATCGCCCAGGGTCCCGCCCGGCCTCGCGACGCGGCGCGGTTGCTGGCGGCGGAACCGGGTGCCGGCGGCGCGCTGCTCGACCGCCATGTGCGTGACCTTCCCGATCTCCTCGCGCCGGGCGACCTCCTCGTCGTCAACGACACCAAGGTCATCCCGGCGCAGCTCGACGCGGTTCGTCGACGGGCCGCCCGAGGGAAGGAGTCCGCGGCGCGCGTCGGCATCACGCTCGACGCCCCGCAACCGGACGGGACCTGGCGCGCGCTCGCGCGGAACGCGCGCCGGCTTCGCGCCGGCGACCGGATCGCGGTGGAGCGGGACGGGGCGACGGTGCTCGGCGCCGCCGTCGAGCGCGTCGACGGGCAGGGCGCGGTCCAGCTCCGCTTCGACCGGCAGGACGCGGCCTTCGAGGCGGCCCTCGCCTCGGCGGGACGGCTGGCCCTGCCGCCCTACATCAGGCGGGAGGCCGGCCCGACCGCGGCCGACCGCGAGGACTACCAGACGGCGTTCGCCGCCCGCGAAGGCGCCGTCGCGGCGCCGACCGCCGGGCTCCATTTCACGCCGGAGCTGCTCGCGAGGCTGTCGGCGCGCGGGATCGGGCGGGCCGCGGTGACGCTCCATGTCGGCGCCGGCACCTTTCTTCCGGTCCGCGCCGAGCGGATCGAGGACCACGCGATGCATGCCGAGCGGGGCGAGGTCGCGGCGGAGACGGCCGACGCGATCGCCGCGGCCAGGTCGCGGGGCGGCCGGGTGGTCGCGGTGGGCACCACCACGCTCCGGGTGCTCGAGAGCGCCGCCGATGCGGCCGGCACGGTGCGGTCGTTCCGGGGGGAGACCACGCTGTTCATCCGGCCGCCCGACCGTGTCCGGACCGCGGACATGCTGCTGACGAACTTCCATCTGCCGCGCTCGACGCTGCTGATGCTGGTCTCGGCCTTCGCCGGGATCGGGCCGGTGCGTCGCGCCTACGCGCATGCGGTCCGAAGCCGCTACCGGTTCTATTCCTACGGCGACGCGTGCCTGTTCACGCGGGCGGCGGCGTGACGGAGGCGCCATTCGGCTTCCGCGTCGAGGCCCGGGACGGCGAAGCGCGGGCAGGCACGCTCCGGACCGCGCACGGTACGGTCGCGACGCCGGTCTTCATGCCGGTCGGCACCGCCGGGACCGTCAAGGCGATGACGGCGGACGCGGTTCGGGCGACCGGCGCCTCGGTGGTGCTCGCCAACACCTACCATCTCATGCTGCGGCCCGGCGCCGAGCGTGTCGCCGCCCTCGGCGGTCTGCACCGGTTCATGGACTGGCCGGGGCCGATCCTGACCGACAGCGGCGGCTTCCAGGTGATGTCGCTCGCCGCGATGCGGACGCTGGACGCCGACGGGGTGACGTTCCGCTCCCACGTCGACGGCACGGCGCACCGCCTGACGCCCGAGCGCGCCACCACGATCCAGCACGCGCTCGACGCCACCATCACGATGGCGTTCGACGAGTGCACGCCCCATCCGGCGACGGCCGACGCGGTCGCCGCCTCGATGCGGCTCTCGATGCGCTGGGCGGCGCGCTCGCGCGAGGCCTTCGTGCCGCGTCCCGGCTACGGGCAGTTCGGCATCGTGCAGGGCGGCGTCGAGCCGGCGCTGCGGCGGGAGAGTGCCGCGTCCCTGCAGGCGATCGGCTTCGAGGGCTACGCGATCGGCGGCCTCGCGGTCGGCGAGGGACAGTCGCTGATGTTCGCGACGCTCGACGCGACGGTGCCGCACCTGCCGGCGGGGGCGCCGCGCTACCTGATGGGGGTCGGCACGCCGGCCGACATCGTGGGCGCGGTGCGGCGCGGGATCGACATGTTCGACTGCGTGATGCCGACCCGGGCCGGGCGGACGGCGCGCGCCTTCGTGCCGGACGGCACCCTCAATCTCCGCAACGCGCGGCACGCCGCCGATCCGGCACCGCTCGAGGAGGGCTGCCCGTGCCTCGCTTGCACGCGGCACGCGCGCGCCTACCTCCACCACCTGTTCCGGAGCGCCGAGATGCTCGGTCCGGTGCTGCTCACGGCGCACAACCTGACCTATTATGCGCGGCTGATGCGCGGGCTCCGCGAGGCGATCGCCGCGGGCCGGCTGGCGCCGCACGCCGACGCGGTGCTGGCCAGGCTCGGAGACGGCGCCGGGGGCGCCGAGGAGTGAGCGACTTGCCCGAACCCGATCCGTCCGGTCTCACGCAACTCGGCCGCGAGGTCAGGGCGCCGGCTTCGCCGGACGAGGCGGTCCTGGACCGCGTGCCGAACCCCCACCCCGGGCGTCTCTACGTCGCGCGGTTCACGGCGCCCGAGTTCACCTCGCTCTGCCCGGTCACCGGACAGCCGGATTTCGCCCATCTGGTGATCGACTACGTTCCCGACGGCTTCCTCGTCGAGAGCAAGTCGCTCAAGCTCTATCTCGGCTCGTTCCGCAATCACGGCGCCTTCCACGAGGACTGCTCGGTGGCGATCGCGCTCCGCGTGGTCGAGAGGGTGTCGCCGCGCTGGCTCCGGATCGGCGCCTACTGGTATCCGCGCGGCGGCATCCCGATCGACGTGTTCTGGCAGACCGGGACGCCGCCCGATGGCGTCTGGATCCCGGCGCAGGACGTGCCGCCGTATCGCGGCCGTGGCTGAGGACGGTGCCCGCCTCGCCTCCCTGATCGCCGAGCGGGCGTTCTCCCTCGGCTTCGAGGCGATCGGCTTCGCGCCCGCCCGGCTCGGGCCCGAGACCCGCGAGCGGCTCGCCGCCTTCCTGGCGGCCGGCCGGCACGGGACGATGGACTGGATGGCGGCGCGCGCCGACGAGCGCGGCGACCCGCGCGCGCTCTGGCCCGAGGCCGCGACGGTGATCGCGCTCGGGCTGTCCTATGCGCCGGCGCACGATCCGGGCGCGGTGCTGAAACAGCCCGAACGCGGCGCGATCTCGGTCTACGCGCAGGGCCGCGACTACCACGACGTCGTCAAGGGCAAGCTCAAGCTTCTCGCGGGCTTCGTGGTCTCGCTCGCGCGGCGCGACCTCGGACCGCCGGACGTCGGGGTGAAGGTGTTCGTCGACACGGCACCCGTGATGGAGAAGCCGCTCGCCGAGGCGGCCGGGCTGGGGTGGCAGGGCAAGCACACGAACCTCGTCTCCCGCGACCACGGGTCCTGGCTGTTCCTCGGCGAGATCCTGACCACGCTGCCGCTTCCCGCCTCGGTCCGGCGGGCCGGCGCCTGCGGAAGCTGCGCCCGCTGCCTCGCCGCCTGCCCGACGGACGCGTTTCCCGCGCCCTACCAGCTCGATGCGACGCGCTGCATCTCCTATCTCACCATCGAGCATGCGGGTCCGATCCCGCACGCGCTCCGGGAGCGGATGGGCAACCGGATCTACGGCTGCGACGATTGCCTCGCGGCGTGTCCCTGGAACCGGTTCGCCCAGTCCGGCAGGGAGGCCAGGCTCGCGGCGCGGGCCGATCTCCGCGCGCCGGCACTCGGCGAGCTCGCAGCCCTCGACGACGCCGCGTTCCGCGCGATGTTCTCGGCGTCGGCGGTGAAGCGCATCGGGCGCGACCGCTTCGTGCGGAACGTGCTGATCGCGATCGGCAATTCCGGCGACCGGTCGCTGCTTCCGGCGGCCGAGCGCCTCCGCGCCGACCCCGACCCCGTGATCGCCGAGGCGGCGTCCTGGGCGGTCGGCCGGCTCGAGGCCGGGACCGCGCGCGCGGCGTGACCCGGCATCTGACGAAGCGGAGCCTTTCGCTCGCGGGACATCGGACGAGCGTCGCGCTCGAGCCGGATTTCTGGGCGGCGCTCGAACGGATCGCGCGCGACCGCGGCGAGACGCTGAGCGGGCTCGTCACCGGGCTCGACGCCGGGCGCGATCCGTCGAGGCCGCTCGCGTCCTGCCTCCGCGTGGAGGCGCTGCGGCACGATCGCGGACGGGGCGTCGAGGCGGGAACGTCGCAACCCGTTAACGACTCGGAAATCGTTCCGGTCTAGCATCAAGACAGAACCAGGATGGTTCCACCGACGGGAGAACCCTTGATGTCCGACCTTGTCTCGTTCCAGCCGTCCGGCCCGGTCAGCCCCCTGATGCTGTCGCACCAGCTTCTCGATCTGGCCGAGCGCGCCGACCGCGCGGGTCTTCCCCGGAGCGCGGTTCGCCTTCTCGAACTCGCCCACACCGTCTGCTCGGAGCGTCCGGGCCGGGCGGCTGCCCTGCCGCGTCGCCCGCGCGGGACGGTCTGAGCGGTCCTCCCGGCGCTCTCCCCCGGGCGCTGCCAAACGCCGGGCGTTTAGATCCCCTATGTTTTGAGACGGATGGAGGTCCAAGAGCCCCAGGCTCCTGGTGGGGCGCGGGGCAAAGCCCCGCCTGTTCCGACTTCTTCAGCGGCCTGCTAGAAGATGGTCCGACGGAGCGACGTCGTTCCGTCGGATGCAGAGGCTCTCCGCGTCGATGAACGTGCTCTGGTCCGGGACGCGCCATTGCCGGGATCGTCATGCCGACAGCACTCATCACCGGAATCACCGGGCAGGACGGCGCCTATCTCGCGTCGTTCCTGCTCGAACGGGGCTATCGCGTCGTCGGTCTCGCCCGCCGGTCGGCGTCCGCCGAGCAGGTCTCGGAACGTCTGCGCTGGATCGGCGTGCTCGACCGTGTCGAGCTGGTGGACGGCGATCTTCTCGATCTGTCCAGCCTCTTCCGCGTCGTCGAGCGGGCCGAACCCGACGAGGTCTACAATCTCGCCGCGCAGAGCTTCGTCGCCGCTTCCTGGCAACAGCCGATCCTCACCGGCCAGGCGACCGGGATCGGCGCCGTCAACATGCTGGAGGCGGTGCGCACGCTGCGTCCGCACGCCCGCTTCTACCAGGCGTCATCGTCCGAGATGTACGGCAAGATCCAGCAGGCCGTGCAGAACGAACGGACCCCCTTCTATCCCCGCTCGCCCTATGCCGCGGCCAAGCTCTACGCCCACGTGATGACGGTGAACTACCGCGAGAGCTTCGGCCTGCATGCCTCGTCGGGCATCCTGTTCAACCACGAGAGTCCGCTCCGCGGCATCGAGTTCGTGACCCGCAAGATCACCGACGGGGTGGCGCGGATCAGGCTCGGCCGCGCGCGCTCGCTCGAGCTCGGCAATCTCGAGGCGAGCCGGGACTGGGGACACGCCAGGGACTACGTCGAGGCGATGTGGCTGATGCTGCAGCAGGAGCAGCCCGACGACTACGTGGTCAGCACCGGCCGGACCACCGCCATCCGCACGTTCTGCGAGCTCGCCTTCCGGGCGGCCGGGCTGAACTACGAGGACCACGTGACGAGTCGTCCGGACCTCATGCGTCCCGCCGAGGTCGATATCCTGCTCGGCGACAGCGGCAAGGCGCGGCGCGTGCTCGGCTGGGCGCCGCGGATCCCGCTCGAGGACATGATCGTCGAGATGGTCGAGGCCGACCTCGCGCGTCATCGCGCGCGCGCCTCCTGACATTGGGCGCCGAGCCGGCCCGGCCGCCCGCGCGGATCCTGGTGACCGGGCTCGCCGGCTTCGTCGGCCGGCATCTCGGCCCGGCCTTCGCCGAGCTGCTCCCGGGAGCCGAGATCGCATCGCTTGACTGCGACGTGACCGACGCGACCGCGGTGCGGGATCGCGTTCGTGCGGTCCGCCCGGAGGCGGCGCTGCACCTGGCGGCGATCGCCGCCGTCGTGACGGCGCAGGCCGAGCCGGAGCGGGCCTGGCGCGTCAATCTCGACGGGACGCTCAATCTGGCGCGCGCCCTGCTCGCCGAGGCGCCGGCCTGTGCGCTGGTGTTCGGCTCGTCGGCGGACGCCTACGGCGCGTCGTTCCGCGCCGGCGCCGCGCTCGGCGAGGCGGCGCCGCTCGCACCGCTCAACACCTATGGCGCGACCAAGGCGGCGGCCGATCTCGCGCTCGGCGCGATGGCGGCGTCGAACGGCCTGCACGCGATCCGTCTCCGCCTCTTCAACCAGGCCGGCCCCGGACAGGACGACGCGTTCGCGCTGGCCGCCTTCGCACGACAGATCGCGCTGATCGAGGCGGGTCGGCAGGAACGCGTGCTCCGGGTCGGCAACCTTGAGGCCGCGCGGGACTACCTCGACGTGCGCGACGCCTGCCGCGCCTATGCAATGGTGCTCGCGGCGGCGCCGGGGCTGCCCGCAGGCGCGGTGTTCAACGTCGCGTCCGGCCAGCCGCGTCGCATCGGCGACGTGCTCGCCGCGATGCTGTCGCTGTCCGGGATGGACGCCGCGATCATGCCCGAGGCGGCGCGTCTCCGCCCGAGCGATATCGCGGTTGCCGCCGGCGACAGTGCCGCGATCCGCGCGCGCCTCGGGTGGCGGCCGACGATGGCCTGGGAGCGGACGCTCGGCGACGTCCTGGCGGACTGGCGGGTGCGGATCGCATCCTGACGCGTCCTCGACCGCCGCCCGGGGGATGCTACACTCCTGCCTATGAGCTACTGGGGCAAGCTGTTCGGCGGCGTGACCGGCTTCGCGATGGGCGGTCCGGTCGGCGCGATGGTCGGCGCCGCCCTCGGCCACGCGGCGGATCGCGGCTCGCTGCCCGGCGTCGGCGCCAGGCTGAACGCGATCCCGCAGGGACCGAACGTGGCCAAGCTCGCGGCGAACGTCGCCTCGATGCTGGGACGCAAGGAGCAGACCTTCGCGATCGGGATCATCGTGCTGTCCGCCAAGCTCGCGAAATGCGACGGGCCGGTGCGGCGCGCCGAGATCGACGGGTTCAAGCGCCAGTTCCGGATGCCGCCCGAGCAGATGCGGGAAGTCGGACGGCTGTTCGATCAGGCGCGCGACAGCAGCGACGGCCCCGAGGACTACGCGAAGCAGATGGGAACGGCGTTCGCCGACGAGCCGCACCGCCTGGAGGAGGCGATGCTGGCGCTGCTCGGGGTCGCGCGCGCCGACGGACGCCTGAACGAGGACGAGGAGCGCTTCCTGCTCAGGACCGCCGAGGCGTTCGGTCTCGGCCGGCGCGGCTACGAGCAGCTCCGCGACGGCGGCGCGCGCCGGTCGGCCGACGAGCCCGACCCCTACGCCGTGCTCGGCCTCCGGCGCGGCACGAGCGACGAGGAGGTGCGGCTCGTCTGGCGCCGGCTGATGCGGGAGAACCATCCGGACAGCCTCGCCTCGCGCGGCGCGGGTGCCGGCGCGATCGGCCAGGCCGCCGACCGCGTGGCACGCATCAACGCCGCCTGGGACCGGATCAAGCGGGAACGGGGGCTCTGAGAGGCGGTGGCGCCGGTCGAGCGGCCGAGCCCGAACCGACGTGCGCGTCCCGCGGGCGCGCCGATCGACTTCCTCGTCCTCCACTACACCGGGATGAGAGGGGCCGCGGCGGCCCTCGACCGGCTCCGCGACGAGGCGGCCGGGGTCTCCTCGCACTACGTGGTGGACGAGGACGGGACCGTGTTCCGCCTGGTGCCGGAAGCACTCCGGGCGGCCCATGCCGGCGTGTCGGGCTGGCGCGGCGTGCACGACCTGAACGACCGCTCGATCGGGATCGAGATCGTGAACCCGGGCCACGAGTGGGGCTACCGGCCGTTCCCGCGGCCTCAGATGGCCGCCGTCGAGGCGCTCTGCCTCGCGGTGCTGGAACGACATCCCGTGCCGGCGCCGAACGTGGTCGGCCACAGCGACGTCGCACCGGACCGCAAGCAGGATCCGGGCGAGCTGTTCCCGTGGCGGGCCCTCGCCTCGCGCGGGATCGGGGTCTGGCCGGCGGATGACGGGATCGATGCGCTCGATCCCGCGGCGGCCGATGACGCCATGCTCGATGCGACGCTGGACGCGATCGGCTACCCGCCATTCCCCGCGCCCGTCCGTGCAACGGCCTTCCAGAGGCGCTGGCGCCCGGCCCGCGTCGACGGGGTGGCCGACCGCGGCACGGCGATGATGGCCGAGGCCGTGCTCGCCGCCGTCGGATCCTGGCGGACGACCGTCTCTTGAGCGTTCCCGAACCCTCAGGGCACGGGCAGCAGGCCCTTGGCGGCGAGGAGCCCGAAGGCGGCGATCGTCATCGCATCGACGATGCCGCCATCGCCGATCATCGCGACGAACGAGGCGAGCGGCACGGTGAGCGTCGTCATGTCCTGCTCGGAGAGTTCACGCCGCGCGTCGCCCCGGGTCAGCCCGCGCGCGAGGAACACGTGTCCTTGCTGCGTCGAGAAGCCGGCGCCCTGGAACACGGTGCCGGCCCTCGTCCACTCGGCGGCGACGAGCCCGGTCTCCTCCCGAAGCTCGCCGGCCGCGACCGCTTCCGGCGGCATGTCGGGCCGGTCCTCCCACATCCCCATCGGCAGCTCGAGCAGGCGCCGGCCGACGGGATAGCGGAACTGCTCGACCAGGATCACCCGCTCGGCCGCGTCGAGCGCGAACACGACCACGAAATCGTTCCGCTCGACCACGCCGTAGAGACCGGGCGAACCGTCCGGTCGCCGGATGATGTCCTCCCGCACCCGCGTCCACCGGTTCTCGTAGGCGATCCGCGTCGAGACCGTCGTGTATCCGCCATTCCCCGCCACGCGCCGCTCCGCCTCCGCGAAGTCCGATCCTGGGGACGCGACGGATGACCGGCAAGCGGATCACCGGGACCGAGGAAGGGCGCCGGCTGTTCGGCGACGCGGGCGCGACCGCGGCCTGGCGCCGGTGGGGGCCGTACCTCTCGGACCGGCAATGGGGCACCGTGCGGGAGGACTACAGCGCCGGCGGCGACGCGTGGCGCTCGTTCCCGCACGACCACGCGCGCCGCCGAGCCTATCGCTGGGGCGAGGACGGGATCGCCGGGTTCAGCGACGACCAGGGGCTCTGGTGCCTGTCGCTCGCGCTCTGGAACGGGCGGGACCCGATCCTGAAGGAGCGCCTGTTCGGGCTGGCCAACGGCGAGGGCAACCACGGCGAGGACGTCAAGGAGCTCTACTATCACCTCGACGGGACGCCGACGCATTCGTACATGCGGATGCTCTACAAATACCCGCAGGCGGCGTTTCCCTACGAGCGTCTCGTCGAGGAGAACCGGCGGCGCGGCGCGGGCGACCCGGAGTTCGAGCTCCTAGATACCGGCGTATTCGACGGGGGGCGCTACTTCGACGTGGTGGTCGAATACGCCAAGGCCGGGCCCGATGACATCGCGATGCGGATCGCGGTCACCAACCGGGGGCCGGACCCGGCCACGGTCGACGTGCTGCCGCAGATCCTCGCCCGCAACACCTGGTCCTGGTTTCCGGGGGCGCCGATCCCGTCGCTCGCGGCCGACGCGGATGGGACCGTGCTCGCGCGTCACCCGGCGATGCCGCCGATGCGTCTCGTGCCGGAGCCCGGGTCCGAGCTGCTGTTCTGCCGCAACGAGACCGACGCGAAGGCGGTCTGGGGCGAAGGCCCGGCGGGATGCTTCAAGGACGGCATCAACCGGTTCGTCGTGGAGGGCGACGCGCACGGGGTCGATCCATCCCGAAACGGAACGAAATGCGGGGTGCGCCGGCGCTTCACGATCGCACCCGGAGAGACCGCGACGGTGCGGCTGCGGTGGATCGCGGCCGGGAACGGACCGGATGCGCCGGGCGATTTGCTGGCCTCCGTCGATGGCGTGATCGCAACGCGCCGGGCGGACGCGGACGCCTTCTACGACGCGGTGCACGGTGCGGTCGACGATCCGGAGCTTCGTCGGATCCAGCGCGAAGCGTTCGCCGGGCTCCTGTGGTCGAAGCAATTCTACCTCTACGACGTCCGGCAGTGGCTCACCGGTGATCCGGCCGGTCCGCCGCCGCCGACATCGCGGTGGCAGGGCCGCAACGCCGATTGGCAGCACCTCGTCGCGTCCGACGTCATCAGCATGCCCGACGCCTGGGAGTATCCGTGGTTCGCGTCGTGGGACCTCTGCCTCCAGGCGGTCGCCTTCGCGGCGATCGACCCCGCATTCGCGAAGTCTCAGCTGCTCCTCCTGACGAGCGACCGTTACATGCACCCGAACGCGGCGCTCCCGGCCTATGAGTGGTCGTTCGGCGACGCGAACCCGCCGCTGCATGCCCACGCGGCGCTCCGCGTCTTCGAGACCGATCAGGCGGTGACCGGGAAACCCGACTGGTCGTTCCTGAAACGGATCTTCCTCAAGCTGCCGATGAATTTCACCTGGTGGGCCAACCGCAAGGACGAGCGCGGGCGGAACGTGTTCCAGGGCGGGTTCCTCGGTCTCGACAACATCGGCATCTTCGACCGGTCCGCGCCGCTTCCGGTCGAGGGAACGCTGACGCAGTCGGATGGCACGGCCTGGATGGCGATGTACGCGCTCGACTGTCTCCGCATCGCGGCGACGCTCGGCGAGGCCGAAACCGAGTTCCAGGACCTCGCGATCAAGTTCTTCGAGCATTTCCTGCTGATCGCGAAAGCCGACGCCGAGGCGGGTGGCACCTGGGACGAGGACGACGGCTTCTTCTATGACGTGCTTTCGACCGGGAACGGCGAGGAGATCCCGATCCGGGTCCGGACGGTCGTCGGGCTGATCCCGATCTTCGCGGTCGCGGTGCTGACGGAGGCGGGAACGGCGCGGCTGCCGGACTTCGTCGGGCGGCTCCGGGCGCTGCTGCGCGAACGGCCGGACCTCGCCGCCCTGGTATCCCGCTGGAGCGAGCCCGGGCAGGGACGGAGCATGCTGTTGTCGCTGCTGCGCGGCCACCGGCTGAAGCTGCTGCTCCGGCGGATGCTGGACGAGCGCGAGTTCCTCTCGCCGCACGGGATCCGCGCCGTCTCGAAGGTGTACGATCCGGCGAGCGGCGGCGGCCCGTTCCGCTTCGAGCGCGACGGGAGGAGCTTCGCGCTCGACTACGAGCCGGCCGAAAGCCGTACCGGCCTGTTCGGCGGCAACTCGAACTGGCGCGGCCCGGTCTGGATGCCGGTGAACTATCTCCTGATCGAGAGCCTGCGCCGGTTCCACGCCTATTACGGTCCGGATTTCCGGGTGGCGTGGCCGGACGGCTCCGGACGGACCGACGATCTCGGCGCCGTCGCCGACGAGCTGTCGCGGCGTCTGATCGGCCTGTTCCGCCGGGGATCGGACGGCAGGCGTCCGGTGCATGGCGACGTCCCGCTGCTCCAGCAGGACGCGCAGTTCCGCGACCTCCTGCTGTTCTACGAGTATTTCGACGGCGACACCGGGCGCGGTGTCGGCGCTTCGCACCAGACCGGCTGGACCGCGCTGGTGGCGCTCCTGGTCGCGGAGATCGGGACGCGCGCCGCGTGACCGTCCCACCGCCTCACGAGGAGGCGCCAAGGGCTCGGAAGGTCCACGCCATCTCGGCGCGGAGGAGCGGAAATCCGTCATCGCCGGAGCCGTCCAGGATGTCGTCCGGTGCGACGCGCCCGAGCACGATCTGGGCCGAGGCGGCGAGCCGCGGATCGTAGCCGGCCCTCCAGACCAGCGTCGTCAGCGCCCGCCCGTCGCGCAGGTCCATCGCGGTCTCGACGGCACCGCGTCCGACGCTCGCCGCCTCGGCGAGCAGGCTTGCGGCGCGCGCGGTGTTCCCGCTGGCGAGCGAGGCGCCGAGGAGCCGCTCTGCGATCATCGGCCGCCCGGCCGCGCCGACGTCCTCCGAGGGCTCGGCGCCGGCGCCCGTCGGGAGCAAGGCGTCGAGCAGCGGAAGCATCGTCTCGTCGAGGCCGGCTCTGAGGCTCGCCCGCACCTGCCGCGCCACCACCGCCTCGATCCGGGCACGGGCGGCGGCCCCGAGCCCCTCCTTCGCCATGTCGAGCGCCGCCTCCCGGGCAAGCGGTCGGGTGCCGCCGAGGACGAGTTCGCGGCACCGGATCGCGTCGAGCGAGGCAGGGTCGCTCCGGTCGCAGGAGGCGCTCAGCAGCGCGAGGAGCTCGCTCGGGCTGAGCGCGCGGGCCGCGTCGGCGAGCATCGCATCGCGGTCGGGACGCATCGCCAGGACGAGGTCCTGGAAGCGGCGCCGGCGGGTCGGATCCAGCGATGATCCGCTCCCGCCGATCCGCAGGCGGAGATCGCGGAGCGACGTCTCGATCAGGCCCGAGAGCGCCCCGGCGGTGATCGACACGAGGCGTTCCCTTCCGGCCTCGCCGGACGATCGGAGCAGCGCGGCGGCACCGGTCCGCAGGCGTTCGAGCACGACATCGAGCGCGTCCCGGTCCGTCATGGTCGGCATGGACGGCTCGGGAGAAGGCGCGGGGTCCGCGCGGGCCGGCGTCGTCCGGGCGGTCGGCGACGCGGCCATTCGCGCGGCGTCCGCCAGCACCCGCATCGCCTTCTCGACCGGACGTGCCACGCCGCCGCCTGCCTTCCGCGGCTCGGTCGCGGCGGGTGTCGCGAGCGTCGTGTCCCGCATCGATGACGTCACGTTCCGATCTCCTCGCGCGATACGCACCAGCGGTTCTTGCCATCGGCCTTGGCCTTGAGCATCGCCATGTCGGCGCGCCGGAGCAGGCTCTCCGCGGTCTCGCTGGCCGCGGGCGGGCGGGTGGCGAGGCCGATCGACCAGCCTCGGCAGGCGCCGATCTCGGCGGAGGCTCCGAAGACGTCGTGCCGGCAGAGCGCGTCCGCCCGCTCGGCCGCGGCGAACAGGTCGGCGCCGTCGAGCCAGACCGCGAACTCGTCGCCGCCGATCCTGGCCACGAGATCGGTCGGACGGACGGCGTCGCGGAGGGCGGTCGCGAGGTGCCGGATCAGCCGGTCCCCGCCGTCGAGGCCCGCGCTCGCGTTGACCGCGCCGAAATCGTCGAGATCGACCGACAGCATGGTGCCGCTCAGTCTCGCCCGGTCGAGCCGCGTGAAGCGGCGCGTCACCTCGGCGAGGAAGGCCGTGCGGTCGAGCAGGCCGGTGAGAAGGTCCGTGCGGCCGGCCCGCACGAGTTCGTGCTGGAGACTGTCGGCTTCCACCAGGTGGCGAAGCGACGCCGCCAGAGCGGCGGCGACCAGCCGGTCCTCCTCGGTCCAGCCCGGTGCCTCGGCACGGCGCCAGATCGCGAGGAAGCAGGGTGCCCCGAGATGCGTCTCGACGGGCGCGCGAAGGGCTGCGTGCGCGCGGCCGAGAACGAGCGTCGCCGCGTCGCGTGCGGGCTCGTCCGCCCGCCGCTCGGCCGATCCCAGGAAACCGGGCATCGCGGAGACGGGCTCCCACCCTTCTCCGGCCGACTGGAGGATCTCGGCCGCGTCGCCCGACCCCCAGTCGCTCCGGAACAGGGCGGCGCCTTCCGCGCCGAACGCCTGAAGGCTGGTGTCCAGCACCGACCGGAGCACCGCCGACGGGATCACCTCGTGCCGTGCCGTGGCGAGCACCCGGTCCACGGTCCGGCGGACGCGAAGCGACGTGCTGGCGGCGCGGGCCGCCTCGTCCATCTCGGTGATGTCGATCCCGACCCCCCGCGTGCCGCCACGGGACGTGGGGCGCGCCGAGATCGCCATCACCACGAGCCGTCCGTCGGGCCGGCGAAGCCAGACATGCCCGAGACGGGTCGGCGCACGGGTGCGGAACGGGTCGAAGATCCCGGCGGCCCCGGACGGGGGCGGCAGGAGCAGGATTTCGGAAGGCCGGCCGAGCAGTTCGTCGGCGGACCAGCCCAGGCAATCGGGCGGCCATAGGAAGGTGAAGCGGCCCTGATGGTCGGTCTCGAACACGAGGTCGGCGATCGTCTCGCAGAGTTCCTTCCAGAGCGCCCGGCTCTCGGCCAGGGCCTCGAACATCACGTCCTGGCCCGGGGTCGTCGCGGTGCCGTCACGCTGCCTGTCCGCCTGCCCTGATCGCATCTGAGACCGCCCGCGCCGAGAGATCCCAGCATGGGCAAGGAAGGTGAACGCTTGATTGATGCCGGTCCGCGTTCGACACGCCTCCGCCCGGCGCGCGTCGGTTGCGTTTCCCGGCGGCCTTCATTGACAAGCGCGGGAGCGGCCGAGCATGGTCCGGCCCGCTCTGGGCCGGGAGGACGGGACGCGATCGATGGACGAGACGGGTCTTCGCGATCAGGTCGACCGGGCCTGGGACAGCCGCGAGGCCGTTTCGACCGCCACGAGCGGTCCGGTCCGGGATGCCGTGGAAGAGGTGCTGTCCGGACTGGACGCCGGCCTCTGGCGGGTCGCCGAGCCGGGCCTCGACGGCTGGATCGTCCATCAATGGCTGAAGAAGGCGGTGCTGCTGTCTTTCCGCCTCAATCCCACGATCGTCTTCCCCGCGGTCGCAGGCTCGCCGTCGTACGACAAGATCCCGCTCAAGTTCGCGGGCTGGGACGAGCGGCGGTTCGCCCAGGCCGGGATCCGGGCGGTGCCGGGCGCGGTGGTCCGCAGGCCGGTCCATCTCGGCCGCAACGTCGTGCTGATGCCGTGCTTCGTGAACGTCGGCGCCCATGTCGGCGAGGGCACGATGATCGACACCTGGGCGACGATCGGCTCCTGCGCGCAGATCGGCCGGAACTGCCATGTCAGCGGCGGCGTCGGGATCGGCGGGGTTCTCGAGCCGCTCCAGGCCGGTCCCGTCATCATCGAGGACGACTGCTTCATCGGCGCCCGCTCGGAGGTCGCCGAAGGGGTGGTGGTCGGGCGCGGCTCGGTGCTCTCGATGGGCGTGTTCATCGGCGCCTCGACGCGGATCGTCGATCGGCAGACCGGCGCCGTGCACATGGGACAGGTGCCTCCCTACTCGGTCGTGGTCCCGGGCACGCTGCCCGGCCGCGCGTTGCCGGACGGCACGCCGGGCCCGTCGCTCGCCTGCGCGGTGATCGTCAAGACGGTGGATGCCCGCACCCGCGCGAAGACCGCGATCAACGAACTGCTCCGCGATTGAGCGGCGATCCGGAACAGGGCGGCGCGGACGAGGCGGATCCGTTCGATCCGCTGCCGCTCGCCCGGCGCCTGATCGCCTGCCGCTCGGTCACCGGCGAGCAGGACGGCGGCGCGCAGGCCGCGGTCTCGTCCATGCTCTCCGGGCTCGGCTTCACGGTGACCTCCCTGCCGTTCGGGCGACCCGGGCACGAGATCCCGAACCTCTTCGCGACGATCGGATCCGGGGCGCCGCATGTCTGCTTCGCCGGCCACACCGATGTCGTGCCGGCCGGACCGCTCCGCGGCTGGAGCGTCGAGCCGTTCGCCGGCACGGTGCGGGACGGCATCCTGTTCGGCCGCGGCAGCGCGGACATGAAAGGAGCGGTCGCCGCCTTCGTCGCCGCCATGGCCGCCCACCTCGCCGCGCGCCCGAACCCGCGCGGCACGATCAGCGTGCTCGTCACCGGCGACGAGGAGGGCGAGGCGACCGACGGCACGGTGCGGGTGGTGGACTGGATGCGCGAGAACGCGTGCCTGCCCGATTTCTGCCTCGTCGGCGAGCCGACCAACCCGGCCACGCTCGGCGAGACGATCAAGATCGGGCGGCGTGGCAGCCTGAACGCGACGATCACCGTGCACGGTGTGCAGGGCCACGCGGCCTATCCGGACCGGGCGGACAATCCCGTGCACCGCCTCGCCGCGCTTCTCGCCGAGCTGGTGGCGGCACCGCTCGACGACGGGTCGCGTCGCTTCGCGCCCTCCGGGCTCCAGGTGACCTCGCTCGATGTCGGCAATCCGGCGCGGAACGTGATCCCCGACCGCGCGACCGCCCTGCTCAACATCCGGTTCAACGACCGCCAGACCGCCGACGGCCTCGTCGCCCATCTCCGGGCCGTCGCCGAGCGACACGCGCCGGGGCGCGCCCACCTGGAATGGACGGTCGGCGCGACGCCGTTCGTCACCGAGCCGGCGCGCGAGATCGCCGCCCTGTCCCGCGCCGTCGAACGCGTGACCGGCCGCACCCCCGCGCTCGATACCGCGGGCGGCACGTCGGACGCGCGCTTCCTCGCGCGGTGGTGCCGCGTCGCCGAATTCGGGCTGGTCGGCGCTTCCATGCACAAGGCGGACGAGCACGTCGCGGTGGCCGATCTCCGGGCGCTCGCCGCGATCTACCGATTGTTCCTCGACGACGTCCTCGCTGCCGGACGTGCCGGCTGATGGCCCGCCATCCGATCGGCAGCGGACGCGACGGGATCGTCCACGGCCTCGCCCTGCTCGGGCGCTTCCGCAAGGACGGTTTCGCCCGCTTCGAGGCGTCGTCGCAGGGGTTCCTCGCGAGCCTCGCGCCGTGGGTCGCGTTCCTGCTGGTGGGCGGCGTGCTGCTGGCCCTCGAGGGCAAGCCGGTCGAGGCGCTGACCGATGTCGCCGTGCTCGCCTGCTGGCTGCTCGTGCCGCCGGTCGTCTCGCAGCTGGTCGCCGCCGCGTTCCGGCGCGACGACCGCTGGCTGCGCTACGTCACCGCGACGACCTGGTGCGAATGGCTGATGCTGATCGTCTATCTCGCTTCCCTGCTGCTCGTCAGCCTCGGCATGGAGGCCGGGTTGCCGCCGCACACGGCGCCCGTGGTGCTGATCGGCGTCATGGGCCTCTACTGGATCTGTCTCCATCTGTTCCTGGCCCGGTTCGGGCTCGATCTCTCGCCGGTGCGCTCGGTGGTGGTGGTCGTGGCCGTGATCGCCGCCGACGCGGCGCTGCTCGCGGCCGGACACGTGGTCGGCGGACCGGCCTCGGCGCTGTTCGGGGTCTAGCCCGCACCCGATCGACATCGCCGGGGTCCAGGCGCCCAGCGCCTGGTGGGGTGCGGGGTGAAAACCCGCGTCCTGATCACTGTGCAGCTCACGCCTCGTGGTAGTCGACGCCGACCAGCGTGAGGCCTTCCGGCGGCGCGGTCGGACCGGCCTGCCTCCGGTCCCGCGAGGCGAGGACCTCGCCGATCCGGACCGGGTCCCACCGCCCGGTGCCGACGAGCGCCAGCGATCCGACCATGTTCCGGACCTGGTGATGGAGGAAGCTCCTCGCGTGCGCCTGCACCACGACGAGGTCGCCCTCGCGCGAGACGGCGAGACGGTCGAGCGTGCGGAGCGGGCTCCTCGCCTGGCAGGCGCTCGCGCGGAAGGCGCTGAAATCGTGCCGGCCCAGCAGGCGTTTCGCGCCTTCTTCCATGGCTGCCGCATCGAGCGGGCGCTCATGGTGCCAGGCCCGGCCGAGACCGAGGGCGGGGCGGGCACGCCGGTTGAGGATCACGTAGCGGTAGCGGCGCGCGACCGCCGAGAAGCGTGGGTTCCAGCCCGGGCCGGCCGCGAAGGCCCGGAGCACCACGACCGGGTGCGGCCTCATGTGGAAGTTCAGCGCGTCGCGGAGCCGGACGGCCGCCCAACCCCCGTCCCGCCCGTCGGGCAGCGTCACCA
>CAXUBX010000051.1:0-22510 GCA_964249405.1 uncultured Acetobacteraceae bacterium
CGCCCCCGCCGCCGCCGCCGCTGGCGAGCAACGACGCCATGTTCGTCACCGGCATCGCGCAGGCGAACCTCGCCGAGATCTCGGAAGCCCAGCTCGCGCTGCAGACGTCGAAGAGCAAGCGCATCATGCAGTATGCGCAGCAGATGGTCACCGACCACACCAAGCTGAACGACCAGCTCGCGCCGATCGCCCAGGCGCACGGCGTCACGCTGCCGACCACGCCCGACGACGCGCAGCAGCAGCAGCTGAGCGCGCTGCAGGGCCTGCATGGCTACGCCTTCAACCACGCCTACGTCGCCGACCAGATCCAGGGTCACGAGGCTGCACTGCAGATCGCGCAGACCGAGGCCTCGGGCGGCACCGATCCGGCACTGAAGCAGTATGCCGAGACCGGCGTGCCGATCATCCAGAGCCACTTGCAGATGGCCCAGGCGCTGGCGGAGCATCCGCACCACATGCGCTATCACCACCACCACACGACGTCCTGATCGGACACCGGGCGTGACGACCGGCGGGTGCTGAGTCCCCGGCCCGCCGGTCGGAACGGATCGATGGGTTTCCTGATCACCGCCGGTGGCAGCCTGCTCTCGCGGGACGGCGGCGAGGGGCCGGATCCTCTCGAGGCGCCGTGGTCGGCGATCGACCGCGACGCGGCTCGGACCGGCTGTCCGGCGTCGTCGGTCCAGACGACGTTCGGCAATTTCGTCGCGGATCGCGCTTCGCCGGACACCGGCCTGTCGCGTGGCTGCTTTGTGGTCAGCCGCGACGAGCTCGAGATGCTCCGGACCATGTCGGCGCGGGATTGGCTGCGTCCGCACGATCGGACCCTGATCACGGCAGGCAGCATCCGCGTCGGACGGGATTTCGTCCTCGAGATCGGGCCCTCGGCAGTCCCGCTCCACGATGTCCTGCCGCTCGACGGGGCAAAGCCGCCGTTCCGCGTCCTGGTGCTGCGCGACCGCTGGCGGATCGAGGAGCTCCTCCTCCTCCGGCCCCTGGTCCTGATCGTGGGACCCAGCCGACGCGCCGGCACCACGGCGGCATCGTTCCGGGCGAGCGACGCCGAGGTGGCGGTCCGCATCGTCGCCGGACCGGACGAGGAGGAGGCGTTCCTGGCCTCGGCGGAGGCGGCGGAGTGGCAGCCGATCCTGCGGCTCACCCCGGACGTCGTGGCGGACGGTGCGACCGCCCCGCTCTTCCGGGCCCTGGTCCTCGCCGACGCGATGTGCTCGGTACCGCTTCCGCGGGACGCTTCGTCCGGGACACCGGGTCCCGGACTGACCCTCGTGCAGGAGGCGGGCTTCGATGCGAGCCGCGACGCGCGGGGCTTCGATCCCGCGCTGCTCTCGATCCCGAATGCCCGGCACGACGCCGTGATCTCGCATCGGCTGGCACTCCGGCTGGCCGACCGGCTCCGGGCAGGGCGGGACGGCGGTGCCATGGTCTGGGCAACGGAGGAGGCGGCGAACTACGCGGCGCGGGTCCGCAACGTCGCCGTGGACCTCTCCACATTGCCCCGCTTCGTCGGCGACCATGACGAGGCGGAGGGTCGCCGCGGGCTGCTCCGCTTCTCCGCGACCACCGACCCGGCCGAGCGGGTCCGCCGAATGCTTCGCCAGCAGGAGGTCGCGCGCGGGCCGTCGTGAAACCGAGGGTCCGGAGCGCGGTTGCTCGCAGAGCGTCCGGTGGCGTCGTCGGCGTCGCCTGACCTGAACGAGGGGCGTCCGCCATGTATCTCGCCATGAACCGCTTCAAGGTCGCGCTCGGCTCGGAGGCCGACTTCGAGCATGTCTGGACGACACGCGACAGCCAGCTCCGCACCGTGCCGGGCTTCGTCGCCTTTCATCTCCTGCGCGGGCCGGCGGCCGACGATCACGTGCTCTACGCTTCGCACACGGTCTGGGAGGATCGCGCGACCTTCGAGGCCTGGACGCAGTCGGACGCGTTCCGCCAGGCGCACCGGAGCGCTGGCGGCGCACGACCCACCTATCTCGGGCCGCCGCAGTTCGAAGGTTTCGAGAGCGTGCAGGCCGTGCTGCCCGATCGGTCTTAGGCGACGCGCGGTGGCGATCCGGATCGATCGCGTCGCGACGCGCGGCGGCGATGGCGGCGAGACCTCGCTCGGCGACGGGACGCGGGTCGCCAAGGACGACAAGCGGATCGAGGCGATGGGAGCGGTCGACGACGCGAACGCCGTGCTCGGCCGACTTCGGGCGACGCTCGGAGACCGGCCAGAGTCGGCGTTCGTCGCGACGATCCAGAACGACCTGTTCGATCTCGGCGCCGGGCTCTGCCAGCCCGGTGCGGTCGGCCGCCTGCCGGAGGCGGCGACCGCCATCCTGGAGGCCTGGATCGCCGAACGGGCGCTGGTGCTGGAGCCGCTCACGAGCTTCATCCTGCCGGGCGGGTCGCCGGCGGCGGCCGATGCGCATCTCGCGCGAACCTCGGTCCGGCGGGCCGAGCGGCGAGTGGTGGCGCTCGGCCCGGGTGTCGGGGTCGATCTCGCGTCCTGCCGCTATCTCAACCGGCTCTCGGACGCGCTGTTCATGCTCGGGCGCGTCCTGAACGACAACGGCCGGACCGACGCGCTGTGGCGACCCGCGCGTTCCGCCTGACCCCCGGCACTCGCTTCGTCCTGATCCGCCATCCGGCGCCGCTCGTCGCGGCCGGTGTCGCGTACGGACGTCTCGACGTTCCCGCCACGCGGGGCGAGATGCCCCCCGGCCTCCGGCGGTGGCGCCGGAACGCGGCGCTCTGGACCAGCCCGCTCGGCCGGTGCCGCGTCTTCGCGGGCACGATCGGTGCCGCACTCGGGCGGCGTCCCCTGCCGGACCGGCGTCTGCTGGAGATCGATCTCGGCGCCTGGGAAGGGGTCGGATGGGACGCGGTGCCGAGAGCGCGGCTCGATGCCTGGGCGCATGCGCCGCTCGGGCGCGGAGCATCGGCGGGCGAGAGTGGTGCCGGGCTGATCCGGCGCGTCCGCTCGTTCGCCCGCCTCCTGCAGGCCGGCGACGGATGCCACGTCGTGGTGGGCCATGGCGGATCGCTTCTCGTGCTCGCCTCGCTGCTCGGCGGCCGGCGGCCGTCGCTGACCGGCGCTCGGCTCGGGTTCGGTGCGGCTCAGGCGATCGCCGCCGCGACGAGCAGGACCGCGCTCTCGGCGGTGACCGCGGTCGCGCCGAGCAGGTCGCCGGTGAAGCCGCCGAAGCGCCGTCTCGCGACCGCGAGGCCGAGCCCGGCGGCGAGTGCCGCCGCCGGCAGGAACCGCGGATCGCCGAACAGGATGCCGAAGGCGCACGCGAGGACGAGGCCGGAGAGCACCGAGATCGCGGGTGCCTCCGCGAGCGAGGCGCCGAGACCATCGGGCCGGGCGGGACGGGAAAGCGCGAGAAGCGGCAGCATCGCGCCGCGCGACAGGATCGCGGCGGCCAGCAGCGCCGGCGCTGCCTGACGGGGCGGGAGCGAGGCCACCGCGCCGATCCGGAGCGAGGCCGCGAGGACCAGCGCCAGCGCGCCATGCGCGCCGATCCGGCTGTCCCGGAGGATCGCGAGGCGACGTTCGGCGGTCCAGCCGCCGGACAGCGCGTCGACCGTGTCGGCGAGGCCGTCCTCGTGGAGGCCGCCGGTCGCGAGCGCCTCGGCCAGGAGGGCGAGCACCGCCGCGGGGAGCGGGGGGACGCCGGACGCGGCGGCGGCGAGAAGCGTCGCCGCCGCGATCGCGCCCACCAACGCACCCGCGACCGGATAGGCCCAGACCGCGCGCGCCGGCGGCGACGGCGGCGAGCGGCCGACCGGGATCCGGGTCAGCAGCGCGACCGCGGTGCGGCACTCGCGCGCGCGTGTCCGGGCCGCCTCCCTCAGGTCCGCCATACGTCACGGTCGAGCGGGTCGGTGTCGCCGTGCTCGATCGGGTCGTGCGGGAGGTAGTGCTCGGCCTCGTGCCAGTCGGCGCGGAAGCGTTCGGCGAGCACCGCGAGAAGCGCCGGTTCGTCGATCTCGATCGAGAGGTCGCGCCTGGTGTCGAAGGCGCCGTGCTGAAAGTGGAGCGATCCGAACTGGGCGGTCGCGTTATCGACGATCGTCAGGTTGCCATGCATCTTCGGCGTCCTGATCCGCCGGACCCTGCCACCGGCGTTGTGGAGGATCCGGAGGCTCGCGAAGGTCTCGGGACGGTCCCACATCCGGAGCCCGCGCCCGCCGGCGCAGAGGAAGCGCACCCGGACGCCGCGTGCCGCCGCCTCGGTGAGGCGCAACAGGACCGTCGCGTCGGCGAGCAGCGCGTGCTGCAGGTGGATCGTCTCGCGCGCCTCCCCGATCAGCGCCGCGACCTGACGCCGCGCGACGCCGGGCGCCCAGAGCAGCCGGGAGTCCGGGGCCGGCTGGAACGGCCGGTCGGTCCAGTCGGCCTCGAAGCAGGCGGCGATCTCGGCGACCTCCCCGGGGTCGGACGTCACGAGGCCGTAGTCGCGGGTCTCGGTGAAATACTTGTCGCCCCAGTTGAACGAGGAAACCAGGCAGCGCTCGCCGTCGACCATCACCGATTTCTCGTGCGACGCACTGAAGTGCGGCGACGACCAGCGGACCTCCGCCCCGACGGCCGCGAGGCGGGCGAAGCTCCCGTCGTTGTCGTGCGATCCGTCCGTTCTCGTGCGGTTCAGGATGATCCGGACGGCGACGCCGCGCCGGACCGCCCGCTCGAGCGCGGCGAGCAGCGCCTCGTCGGTCAGCGAGAACATCTTGAGCGCGATCTGCCGCCGCGCCGCGTCGAGCAGCGCCTCGACCGGCGCCCGTCCGGCGTCGGGCTGGACGAGAAGAGTTCGGAGCGGGAGCGCGGTCCCTTGCGCCGCGTCGGGTGCGCGTCGATCGTCCATGGTTCGTCGGCCCCATCTGCGGAAGGAACGGGTCTGCGAAAGGATCGGAAGAGGAACAACGCTTGGTGTCGGAGCGGAATGCAAGAGCCCCGTCGCGCGAAGGACCCTCGGCCTCGGCGCTGTTCGCCTGTTTTGCCCGCATCTCGCTGCTGAGCGTCGGCGGCGGGCTCTCGGCCTGGATCCGCCGCAGTGTGGTCGAGCAGCGCGGCTGGATGGATGAGCGGCAATTCCTGTCGGGCTTCGCGCTGAGCCAGGTCGCGCCCGGGCCGAGCGCGGTCAATCTCGCGGTGTTCGTGGGGGCGACGCTCGGTGGCCGGCGGGGTGCGGCCGCGAGCCTGGTCGGGCTGATCGCGCTGCCGTTCGTGCTGATCCTGGTGCTCGGCGCGACCGTCGGCGCGCATGAGCTTCCCGGGGCGGCCGGGCGCGCGCTGACGGGTCTTGGCGCGGGCGCGATCGGGCTGATGATCGCGACCGGGGTCCGGATGGGCCGGGCGGGAATCACCGGGATCGCCGAGTTCGCCGTCGCGCTCGCGACCACGATCGCGCTGGCGTCCGGAGCATCGCTGCTGCCTGTGGTCGCGCTGGCCCTCCTGGTCTCGCTGCTGGTGGTCCGGATCCGGCGATGACGGGAACGCTGCTCGCTCTCCTGCTGCTGTTCGGCGGCTTGTCGCTGGTGTCGTTCGGCGGCGGCAACGCGGTGCTCGGCGCGATGCAGCGCCAGGCTGTCGATCGCCATCACTGGCTGAGCGACACCGCGTTCCTCGACCTGTTCGCGCTGTCGCGCGCGGCGCCCGGTCCCGGGAGCCTGATCGCGGCGCTGATCGGGCAGCGGGCGGCCGGGATCGCGGGCGCGCTCGTCGCGACCGTCGGGATGACGGTGCCGTCGTCGCTGCTCGTCTATCTGACCTCGGCCTGGGCGCGCCGGCATCCGGCTTCTCCCGCCCGCCTGGCGCTCGAGCGCGCACTGGCGCCGGTCGCGATCGGGCTCACGATCGGCAGCGCGGTCGCGGTGGCCCGCCACGACGAGCACGGGCTTGGCTTCGGCGCAATCACGCTCGTCTCGACGGTCGTGCTGTCGGCGACGAGGCTGAACCCGCTTCTCGTGCTGGGCGGCTGCGCGGCCGCCGCTGCCTTGATCTGACCGGCGACCAGCCAATCGGCCTGCTTCTCAGGCGCGGTCGCTGACGCCGGCCTCGGCGAAGGTGGCCATGCCGGCGTGGCAGGCGATCGCGGCGCGGAGCAGCAGCAGCGCGACCGCGGCGCCCGAGGCCTCGCCGAGACGCATGCCGAGGTCGAGAAGCGGCTCGACGCCGAGTGCCGCGAGGAGCCTCGCGTGACCCTGTTCGGCCGAGCGATGGGCGACGATCGCGTGCGCCAGACCGCCGGCGGCGAGGCGCGCGAGCGGGGACGCGGCGGCGGTCGAGACGAAGCCGTCGAGGACCACCGGCACGCCGCGGTGCCTCGCGCCGAGGGCGGCGCCGAGGATGGCGGCGAGCTCGCGCCCGCCGACCTCGCGCGCCGCCTCGATCGGATCGGCAAGCGGCGCGCCACCGAGCCGTGCGACCGCGCGGTCGATCACCGCAGCCTTCCGGGCCACGCCGTCCGGGTCGAGACCGGTGCCGCGCCCGGCCCAGTCGGCGCCGCTCCCGCCGAAGAGCGCCGAGGCGAGGGCGGCGCCGGCGGTGGTGTTGCCGATCCCCATCTCGCCGAGCAGCACGAGATCGGTGCCGTCCTCGATCGCGTCGTAGCCGGTGGAGACCGCGGCGAGGAACGCGGCCTCGGTCAGCGCCGGTTCCTCGCTGAGGTCGGCGGTCGGCTCGTCGAGCGAGAGCGGGACGATGCGGAGCCTCGCCTCGCCGAGCCGCGCAAGCTGCCAGATCGCGGCCCCGCCGGCGCGGAAGTTCGCGACCATCTGAGCGGTGACCGCGGACGGATAGGGCGAGACGCCCTGCCGGACGACGCCGTGATTGCCGGCGAACACCAGGATGTCGACCCGGTCGAGCACCGGGATCGGCCGGTTCTGCCACCGGGCGAGCCAGATCGCGGCCTCCTCGAGCCGCCCGAGACTGCCCGGCGGCTTGGTGAGCGTGTCCTGCCGTCGCGCGGCCGCGACCGCGGCGCTCTCGTTCGGTGCGGGCAGGTCGCGGCAGGCATCCCGGAAGGCGGAGAGCGTGTGGAAGCGGTGCATCGCGTGCGGATCCTCTGGCGATCACGATCCGGGTCCGAACGAGCCGGCGGAAGCCTCGGGTTCCACCGAGATCGGCGCAACATCCGGTGTCGCTGCCCGATGTAGATTTTCTTCTCGAAGAGGCCAACACCCCGATTGACCGAGCGCGTCCCGACGAGCAAGGATCGAGAAAATCTAGCTTGTTGCCACGAAAGGCGAACGAGAAAATGAGGGAACGTGCAGGCCGGGTCTCCCGTCGCGGGCTCGTGCAGGGTGCCGCGGCGCTCGCAGCCGGGGCGGCTTTTTCAAGCCGTGCATCCGCGCAGGCGAAGAAGCTGGTGCCCTACAGCAACAAGAGCCTCGACTACTATTTCTTCGTGGTCCAGCAGGATGCCGTCCGGCGTTCGGTCGAGGCCCAGGGCTGGGAGTTCCAGACCGTCAACGCCAATTTCGACAACACCGTGCAGCTCCAGCAATGGTCAAGTCTCCTCCTCCGTGATCCGGCCGCGATCATCTCCGACCCGATCGACAGCCAGGCGATCGTCAGCGCGATCCGGCGCTACAACTTCAAGCACATTCCGGTCGGCATCATCGACACGCCGGCGACCGGCGGCAACGTCGCGATCACGGTCGACTTCGACAATCGCCAGGGCGGCGTGATGGCGGCACAGCAGATCGTCGAACGGCTCAAGGCCAAGCACGGCACGCCGAAGGGAACCGTGCTGAACTGCTACGGCGCACTCCAGAGCGTCGCGTGGCGCCTGCGCAAGGAAGGGTTCGACGCCGAGATGGCGAAATACCCCGACATCACCCTGCTCGACCGACCGACCGAAGGCCTGCTCAACAACATGCTGAGCGTGACCACGTCGACATTGAGCGAGCACCCGGACCTCGACGCCGTGCACGCGCCGAGCGACACCCCCTCGCGCGGGATCGTCACCGCGCTGCAGCAGCACGGAAGATGGAAGAAGCGCGGGGAAGCGGGTCACGTCATCTTCGTCAACATCGACGGCGAGCCGATCGCGCTTCAATGGATCACGCAAGGCTACATGGACGCCGAGATCTCGCAGGACCCGATCGCCTACGCCGAGATCACCGTCGACATGATCGCCCGCTACGCGATGAACAAGCAGACCGTCCCCCTCGGTCCTTACCACAACCCGAAATACTATTGGGAGAACGGCACGATCGCGTCCTCGGCATCCGGACCGAGCCTCGTCATCCCGCCGTTCGTGATCGACGAGCACAACGTCACCGACAAGCGCCTCTGGGGCAACGTGTCCTACAACGAATGGGGACTGCACTACTCCTGAACGCCGGGACGGGTTGACCATGAGCGACGTGCTGCTGCGGACCGAGAGGCTCGGCAAGCGCTACGGCGCGCTGGTGGCCTTGGACGACGTGTCGTTCGCGGTCCGTCGCGGCACGATCCATGGGCTGCTCGGCGAGAACGGCGCCGGCAAGTCGACGCTCGTCGGCCTGATCTCGGGCCTGCGGTCGCCGACCGCGGGACGCATCCTGCTCGACGGCCAGGCGGTCGAAGGACGCGACGTTCGCGCGATGGAGGCGGCGGGGGTTTTCCTGGTCACCCAGGAGCCGATGATCGTGGAGCCGCTCTCGGTCGCCGAGAACCTGTTGCTCGGCCGCTGGCCGGGCCGCGGCGGGACGGTGGACTGGCGGGCGCTCCGGGCGCAGGCCAGTCGCATGCTGGAAGGCAGCGGGATCGACCCTGACGTGGCGGCCGGCCGGCTCGGGGCCGTCGACCGGCGCAAGCTCAACATCCTGCGCGCGCTGCATAGCGGCGGCCGGCTCGTGATCCTGGATGAGCCCACGACGGCGCTGACGACCGGCGATCGCAGGATCCTGTTCGACTTCATGCGCGAACTGCGCGGGCGCGGCATCACCTTCATCTTCATCTCCCACTACAACGAGGAGATCCTCGCCATCTGCGACGGGGTCACCGTGCTTCGCGACGGACGGCTCGCCGGAACGTCGGACGACGTCGGCCAGCTGTCCTTGGACACGCTGTCCGAGCTGGTGCTCGGGCGTGGCCTCGCGTTGTTCCATCGCGAGCGGAGGGCGGCATCGGACGACGGCACGATCGTGGTCACCGGCGCCCGCGCGCCGGCTGTCGGGGTGGAGCGGTTCGCGATCGGAGCGGGCGAGGTGGTCGGCTTCGCCGGCCTGCCCGGTTCCGGCGCGAAGGAGTTCGCGCAGGCGCTGTTCGGCGCCAATCCGGCGACCGCAGGCCGGATCCGGATCCGCGGCGTCGAGCGCGACCTTCCGCCCGATCCGCCGGACGCCTACGCGTCGGGCATCGCCTACCTGTCCGACGATCGCCGGCGCGACGGCCTGGTCGCGCTGATGTCGATCGGCGACAACCTTTCGTTGTCCTCGCTGCGTGAGCTGTCGCGCGGCTTCTTCATCCGGCGCGAGGCCGAGGACGGCCTGGTACGACGCATGTTCCGGTCGATGAACGTCAAGGCCGCCGGTCCCGCGGTGTCGATCGACACGTTGAGCGGCGGCAACCAGCAGAAGGTCTGCCTCGGTCGCGTGCTCGCGACCGAGCCGGCGTTGCTGATCCTGGACGAGCCGACGCGCGGCATCGATGTCGGCGTCAAGGAGGACGTCCACGCGCTGATCGATCGGCTGACGCGCGACGGACTGTCCGTCATCGTCGTCACCACGGATCTCGACGAAATGGCACGGATCACCGATCGCGTCTGCGTCTTCAGCGGCGGCGCGATCGCGACCACGCTCGTCGGTGATGCGATCAGCAAGGATGCTCTGCGAGAGGTCGCGTTCGCGACCGACGCGGCGGCGGCGTAGGAGGACACGATGTCGGAGCAGGTCTCCGCCGCAGCAACGGCCCGACCGCCCGCCACCGGGTCGGGCGGCTTCGGGTCGGCGCTGAACTGGTCGCTGCAGAACGTGGTCTGGCTGTGGCTGGTGGCGCTGGTCGTGATCTTCGGCGTCTTCAACCCGTTCTTCCTTTCGGTCGCCAACCTCCAGAACATCCTGCTGCAGGCTTCCGTGCTGGGTCTGCTCGCGTTGGCGGTCTCGCTGCCGCTTCTGGTCGCCGAGATCGACCTCTCGATCGCGAGCAATCTCGGCTTCTCGTCGGTGGTCGGCGCGATGCTGGTGGCGAAGTTCCACGTTCCCTGGGGGATCGGCGCGCTCGTCGGCATCGGTGCCGGCACCCTCGTCGGCCTGTTCAACGGCTGGTGCATCACGCGTCTCCGCATGGTCTCGCTGATCGAGACGCTGGCGATGATGATCATCCTGCAGGGCGCGCTGCTCGCGATCACGCACGGCAACACGATCACCGAGTTGCCGGACGGCTACTACTGGATCGGCCAGTTCACCCTCGGTGGCTGGCCGGTGATGCCGCTCGTGTTCGTCGTCGCCCTGGTCGCCGAGATCGTGTTCCTGCGTCGCACCACGCTCGGCCGCTCGGTCTATGCGGTCGGCGGCAACGTCCACGCGGCGGAAGCCGCCGGCATCCGCTCGCGGCAGATCAAGGTGCTCGCGTTCGCGATCTCGGGCTTCCTGTCCGCGGTGGCCGGCTACCTGCTCGCCGCCTGGCAGATGGCGATCACGTCGAACCAGGGCGAAGGCTTCCTGCTGTACGCGATCGCGGCGCCGATCATCGGCGGTGTCAGCGTGTTCGGAGGGCGCGGCCACGTGCCCGGGATCGTGGGTGGCGTGCTGCTGCTGACCGTGATCCATGTCGGATTGTCGATCGTGAACGTCCCTTCGTTCTACGTCGACATGATCGGCGGCCTCGCCATCTTCGTGGCGGTCGCGATCGACGCGCTTCGCGTCAAGGTTTCCACGACGCGATGAAGGCGGCTCCCATGATCACCGAGGCCTCGCTGCCCGACGACGCATCGCGTGCGACGCTGGTCGGTCGCGTGTTCGATCCCGCGCACGGCGGCCCGGCGATCGTGCATCTGCGTGACGACCGGCTCGTGGACGTGACCGGGTCGTTTCCGACGATGTCCGACCTGCTCGACGCCGATGATCCTGCATCGGCGGTGGCCGTGGCGCCGGCCACCCGGACCTATCCGCTCGATGCCGTTCTGGAGGCCAGTCTGGCGCGCGACGCGACACGGGCGCATCTGCTCGCGCCCTGCGACCTGCAGCCGATCAAGGCCTGCGGCGTGACGTTCGCCCGCTCGATGATCGAGCGGGTCATCGAGGAGCGCGCGGGCGGCGATCTCGGCCGCGCCGCCGCGATCCGCGAGCGGATCGGCGAGACGGTCGCGGGACGGCTGTCCGAACTCCGGCCCGGCTCGCCCGAAGCCGCCGCCGTCAAGCGGACGCTTCAGGACGAGGGCCTGTGGTCGCAGTATCTCGAGGTCGGCATCGGCCCGGACGCGGAGGTGTTCACCAAGGCGCCGGTGCTGTCCGCGGTCGGCTTCGGTGCCGCGATCGGGGTGCTCCGCTCGTCCGCCTGGAACAACCCCGAGCCGGAAGTGGTGCTCGCGGTGGACAGCCGCGGCCGCACGCGCGGCGCCACGCTCGGCAACGACGTCAACCTGCGCGACATCGAGGGGCGCTCCGCCCTGCTGCTCGGCAAGGCCAAGGACAACAACGCCTCCTGCGCGATCGGGCCGATGCTGCGCCTGTTCGACGACCGCTTCGGGATGGACGACGTGCGCGGCCTCGAGCTCGCGCTGATCGTGACGGGCGCCGAGGACGGCTACGAGCTTCACGGCGCGAGTTCGATGCGCGAGATCTCGCGCGATCCCGAGGACCTGGTCGCCCAGGCGATCGGGCCGAACCATCAGTATCCGGACGGCCTGATGCTTTTCCTCGGCACGTTGTTTGCGCCGACCGAGGATCGGAACGTTCCCGGCCAGGGCTTCACCCACGCGCCCGGCGACACCGTCAGCATCGCCTGCAGCGCCCTCGGCCGGCTCGTCAACGTGGTGACCCATGCCGACGCGGCCCCGCCGTGGCGGTTCGGCATCCGCGCGATGATGCGGAGCCTCGCCGCGCGCGGGCTGCTCGGCGCCGTCTGACATGGGCACACCCAAGCGCGTCGTGATCACCGATCAGCGATTCGCCGACGTGGTCGCCGAGCGCGCCGCGGTCGAGCGGGCCGGCGCCGAGCTCGCATTGCTGGACTGCACCACCGCGGCCGAGGTCGCGGCTGCGGTGCGCGATGCCGACGTCGTGCTCGCCAACCTGGCACCCGTGGACGCGACGGCGCTCGCGGGGCTCCGGCCCGGCGCCGTGGTCATCCGCTACGGCATCGGCGTCGACAATGTCGACCTCGAGGCTGCGCGCCGATGCGGCGTTCGGGTCGCGAACGTGCCGGATTACGGCGCCGACACGGTCGCCGATCACGCGAGCGCCGCGATGCTCGCGCTGCTGCGTCGGCTGCCGGTGTACGATCACGCGATCCGGCACCACGGCTGGGTGATGCCGGACAGCGTGTCGGAGCTGCCCGCCTTGACCGAATGCACGGTCGGGTTGATCGGTGTCGGCCGGATCGGCCTCGCGGTGGCGCACCGGCTGCGCCCCTTTGGCATCGCGGTGATCGCGGCCGACCCGTTCGCCGATGCGGGACGTCTCGCCGAAGCCGGCGTCCGGCTCGTCGAGCGCGACGTGCTGCTGGCCGAAGCCGACGGGATCTCGCTCCATCTGCCGGCGACGTCCGAGACGCGGCGCATGATCGGCCGCGAGGCGCTCGCGCGGATCAGGCGCGGCGCCGTGCTGGTGAACACGTCGCGCGGCGCCCTGGTCGACGAGGCGGCGCTGATCGACGCCTTGCGAGCAGGACAGCTCGCCGGCGCGGCTCTCGACGTGTTCGACCCCGAGCCGCTCGCCGCCGACAGCCCGCTGCGCTCCATGCCCAACGTCATCCTGACGCCGCATGCGGCCTTCTACTCGCGCGCGAGCCTCGCCTTGCTGCAGCGTCTCGCTGCCGAGGAAACCGGACGCGCGCTCGCCGGCGAACCGCTCCGGTGCCAAGTCGTCTGACCGCCTTCGGGAACCATCGGCCCATGCACGATCTCGAGTTCTCCCGCCCGCCCGGCTTCCTGATCGATGGCATCTGGACCGCCGACGGGGCGGCCGGCGAGGTCGCCGTGGTCAACCCGGCGACGGGCGAGGAGATCGCCCGCGTGCCGACCGCCGATGCCGCGGTGGTCGACCGCGCGGTCGCGGCGGCGCGGCGCGCGTTTCCGGCCTGGCGCGATGCCGGCCCGTATCGGCGCGCGGCACTGCTGAGGCGGCTCGCCGCCGTGGTCGACGACCGACGCGACGCGATCGCCCGCGTGCTCACCGCCGAGCAGGGCAAGCCGCTCGACGAGGCGCGCGGCGAGGTTTCCAAGGTCGCGCGGACCTTCGAGTTCTACGCCGCCGAAGCGGTCCGCGTGCTCGGCCAGACCATCCCGAACGAGGACACCGGCTACCTGAGCCTGGTGGAACGCGAGCCGATCGGCGTCGCGGCCGCGATCGCGCCCTGGAACTACCCGGTAGAGCTGATCGGCTGGAAGCTCGGCGGCGGGCTCGCCGCCGGCTGCACGCTGGTGGTCAAGCCGTCGGAATGGACGCCCCTGTCGGCGGTGGCGCTGCTCGACTGCGCGGTCGAGGCGGGCTTCCCGCCGGGCGTGGTCAACCTCGTGCACG
This sequence comes from uncultured Acetobacteraceae bacterium, assembly GCA_964249405.1. Classification (GTDB taxonomy): domain Bacteria; phylum Pseudomonadota; class Alphaproteobacteria; order Acetobacterales; family Acetobacteraceae; genus CAXTPV01. The sequence goes on from CAXUBX010000051.1 coordinate 13,681, forward strand.
GCGCCGGCGCGACCGGCGCCGCGCTCGTCTCGCACCCCGACGTCGACAAGATCGCCTTCACCGGCTCGGAGCGCGTCGGCGCCGACATCTTCCGCACCATGGGCGGCATCAAGTCGGTCTCGCTCGAGCTCGGCGGCAACTGCCCGATGGTGGTGGCGCCCAGCGCCGACGTCGCGGACGCGGTACGTGGCGCGCTCCGTCGCGGCTTCCGCAACATGGGGCAGATCTGCATCGCGGTGAACCGGATCTACGTCCATCGCCCGCTGGTCGACCGCTTTCTCGACGAGCTGGTGGGCGGGGCACGGCGGCTGGTGATCGCCGACGGGCTCGCGCGTCCGGACGCGGATCTCGGCCCGATGACCAATGCCGATGGCGTCGCCAAGGTGGAACGGCACGTCGCCGATGCCCGCGCCAGGGGTGCCGCGGTGCTGTGTGGCGGCGAGCGTCCGCACGGCTTCGCCCGAGGGCATTTCTACGCGCCCACCGTGATCGCCGACTGCGCGCCGGACACGCTGGTGATGACGGAGGAGACGTTCGGGCCGGTGGTCGGCGTGGCGCCGTTCGACACGCTCGACGAGGCGGTGGCACTCGCCAACGCCGGGCCCTACGGCCTCGCCGCCTACGTCTATGCACGCGACGTCGGCGAGATCTTCCGGCTGACCCGCGCCCTCACGTTCGGCAGCGTCGCGGTCAACAACGTCGATGCCGGCATCATGAACGCGCCGTACGGCGGCCGGAAGCGAAGCGGCATCGGCTACGAGCATGGCCGCGAAGGGATGGACGCCTATCTCGCCCTGAAGCACGTCCGCGTGCGGCACGGGGGCTGAGCGTGGCCGCGATCGCGCTGGTCGGGCTCGACGTCGGCACGTCGGCCTGCAAGGCGGTGGCGCTCGACGGGGACGGCGCGGTGCTGGCACGGGCGACCGCGTCCTACGAGATGGCGACGCCGCGACCCGGCTGGGCGGAGCAGGACCCGGCAGACTGGGAGCGTGCCGCCGCGAGGACGATGGGCGAGGTGGTGGCCGCGCTCGGGAGGGGAGCGGCAGTGCGCGGCATCGGCCTGTCGGGTCAGATGCACGGGCTGGTGGCTCTGGACGCGTCCGACCAGGTGCTGCGACCGGCGATCCTCTGGTGCGACAATCGCACGGCGGCGGAATGCGCCGAGATCACCGAGGCGGTCGGCGGCCCCGACGCGCTGCTCGGTCTGACCGGTAACCGCATGCTGCCGGGCTTCACCGGCGGCAAGATCGCCTGGCTGCGGCGGCACGAGCCGGCGCTGCACGCGCGGATGCGCCGCTTCGTGCTGCCCAAGGACGCGGTCCGTCTCCGCATGACCGGCGAGCACGCGACCGACGTGTCGGACGCGTCCGGCACCGGCCTGTTCGATGTCCGGGCGCGGCGCTGGTCGGCACCGATGCTGGCGGCGGTGGGCCTCGATCGCGAGCAGGTGCCGACGGCGCTGGAAAGCCACGAGCGGACGGGCGCGCTTCGTCCCGAGCTCGCCGCCGCGTGGCGTCTGCCGCCCGGCATCCCCGTCTTCGCCGGCGGCGGCGACAGCGTGATCCAGACCACATCGATGGGGGTGATCGATCCCGGTCTCGCCGGCATCACCATCGGCACCGCCGGCCTGGTCGGCGGCAGCGCCGATCGCTGCCCCGACAATCACGGGGCGTGGCTGCAGGTGTCCTGCGGCAACGCCCCGAACCGCTGGCACGTGATGGGATGCACGCTGAACGGCGGCGGCGCGCTGTCCTGGCTGCGGGATGCGCTGCGGCCGATGCTGCCGGAAGGTGCCGCCGCGACGCCGGGCTTCGCCGAGCTGGTAGCGCTCGCCGACGGGATCCCTCCCGGCGCCGACGGCCTCGCCTTCCTGCCGTTCCTGCTCGGCGAACGCTGTCCGGTGGTCGCGCCCGACGCAAGGGCCGCCTTCGTCGGCCTCTCGCAGGGCCATGATCTCCGGCATCTCGCGCGTGCGCTCCTCGAAGGCGTGGTGCTCAACATCCGCGCCATCGTCGACCTGATGTCCGACGCGGGCCTCACCTTCGGCGCGGTGCGCGCGTCGGGCGGTGCCACCGCATCTCCCGTCTGGCTCCGGCTGCTCGCCGACGGGCTCGGTCGCGAGGTCGCGACGGTGACCGGGGCGGAGGAGGGCGGCGCCTATGGCGCGGCCCTGCTGGCCGGCGTCGGCGCCGGTGTCTGGTCGTCGCTCGAGCAGGCGATCGGCGCGGTGCGGGAAACCGGCCGCGTGCGCCCCGATCCCGCGGCCGCGCGCCTCTACGACCGCCTGTACCCGGTGCATGCCGGGCTGCATCACGCCCTGGCACAGATCCACGCGTCGCTTGCGGAGGCAGGCCGATGATCAGGGCGGTCGTCTTCGATCTCGACGGCACGCTGGTCGACAGCGCGCCGGACATCGCCTGGAGCATCAACCGCATGCTGGCCGAGCATGCGCTCGGACCGCTGCCGGTGCGTGACATCGAGCGCCTGACCGGCGAGGGCGCATCGGTGCTCGTCGCGCGGGCGCTGGAGCAGGTCGGCGTGGCGGCGGACGCGGCACGCGTCGCGCGCGACACGGCGTCGTACCTGACGCACTACCGGAGGCGGCCCTGCGTCGACTCGAAGCTGTTCGCGGACGCCGGGGAGGCGGTCGCCGCGCTGCGCCGGGCCGGGATCCGGCTCGGGGTCTGCACCAATAAGCCGGAGGCGCTCGCGGTCGCGGTGCTGCGCGAGCTCGGCCTGCTGGACGCGATGGATGTGGTGGTCGGTGCCGACACGACACCGGCCCGCAAGCCCGACCCGCTCCCGCTGCTGCATACGCTCCGGGTCCTCGGGGTCGATCCCGACGAGGCCGTCTACGTCGGCGATACCGCGATCGATCGCGATTGCGCCCGTGCCGCCGGCGTGCCGTGCCGGCTGGTGGACTGGGGCAACGGGACCACGCTCGAGGTGCCGATGTCGTTGCGTCTCGCGCGCTTCGCCGATCTCCTGCCGCGTGGCGACGCCGCCGCGTGACCACGCTGCTGGCCGCGATGGCGCGCGCGCGACCGGGGCTCAGCCGGGCCGAAACGCGCGTCGCCGAACTCGTGCTGCGCGAGCCCGAGGGCGTGATCACCATGTCGATGACCGAGCTTCGTGAACGGGCCGGGGTCAGCGACCCGACCATCGTCCGCTTCTGTCGCCGGCTCGGCTGCGGCGGCTATCCCGAGTTCAAGCTTCGGCTCGCCCAGGACATCGCCCCACGTCCACCCTTTCTCCATCGGGCGATCGCGGAGACCGACACGGTCGCGCACGCCTCCGAGAAGATGCTGCTGAACGCGATCAACGCGATCCGGCGTTTCGGCGACGATCTCGAGCCGGACGCGATCGAGGCTGCGGCGGACCGCCTGCTGGCGGCGCGGCACGTGTTCGTGGTCGGGCTCGGCCTGTCGGAAACCGTGGCCTTCGACGCCGAGCACAAGCTGTTCCGGCTCGGCCTGCATTGCCGATTGCTGTCCGACATGCACCGCCAGGAACTGATCGGTCCCACGCTGCGCGCTGACGAGGCCCTGCTGATCTTCTCGCAGTCCGGCGCGACCCGCGCGATCGTAGACCTCGCCGGAGCGGCCGGCCGTCGCGGCGCGCTCACCGTCGCGGTGACCGCGCCGGGTTCGCGGCTCGCGCGCGCCGCCGATGTCGCCATCGTGGTGCCCGCCTACGAGCACACCGAGCTCTACACGCCGCTCACATCGCGGCTCAATCACCTGATGGTCGTCAACATGCTCGTGGTCGCGATCGGATTGCGGCAGGGACGCCCGATGCCCGACAACCTGGCCGCGCTCGAGCCGTGGCTGACCGAGAAATTCCTGGACTGAGAGGACAGCAGCATGCAGCCGACCACCGATCAGGACCGCGCCAAGCTCGCCGCCGGCCACAAGGCGATCGACGCCTACCTCAAGGACGGCATGCGGATCGGCCTCGGCTCGGGCACCACTTCGCACTGGTTCGTCCGAGCGCTCGGCGAGCGGGTCAGGGCGGACGGCCTCGACATCGCCGGCGTACCGACCTCCACGGCGACCCGCGACATCGCGCGCGAGGTCGGCGTGACGCTGCTCGACCTGAACGACGTGGAGCGGCTCGACATCACGATCGACGGCGCCGACGAGATCGATCGCGCCGGCCGCATGATCAAGGGCGGCGGGGCCTGTCTGCTGTGGGAGAAGATGGTCGCGCGCGCCTCCGACCGGATGGCTGCCGTCGTCGACGACGGCAAGGTCGTGGAGACGCTCGGCAGGTTCCCCTTGCCGATCGAGGTGATCCGGTTCGGCTGGAAATCGACACGACGCGAGTTGCGCACGCTGCTGGCCGGATTCGGCCACGGCGAGGCGTCGATCGAGCTCCGCGGCGGCGAGGCGTCGCCGATCGTGACCGACAGCGGACACTACATCCTTGATTGCCACCTCGGTCGGATCGGCGAACCGGACCGCCTCGCGCCGCGCTTCAACGAGATCCCGGGCGTGGTCGAGCACGGATTGTTCGTCGGCATCGCGCACGAGATCGTCGTCGGTCACGCGGACGGCAGCGCCGAAGTGATCCGCCTCTGACCGGCCCCGAGACAGCGAGGAAAGCCATGATTCTGGACGGTGCATTGCTGATCGGCCCGGACGACGTCGCGACCGAGCGGCGCTTCGACGCGGTGGAGCCGGCGACCGGCGCCGTGCTCGCTCCCGCGGCAAGCGTCGCCGATCCCGCGCATGTGGCACGGGCCTGCGCCCTGGCGGACGAGGCGTTCGACATCTTCCGGTCGCTGCCGCTCGACACGCGGGCGGGTTTTCTCGACGCGGTGGCCGAGGAGGTCGCGGCCCTCGGCGACGCGCTCGTCGAGCGCACGTGCCGCGAGACCGGTCTGCCGTCGGGGCGGGTCACGGGCGAGCTCGCGCGCACGACCGGCCAGCTTCGGGCATTCGCCGCCCTGGTCCGGGACGGCGGGTTCCTCGACGTCCGTCTCGACCGGCCCGATCCGGATCGGACGCCGCTGCGCAAGCCCGATCTGCGCGCCCGGCGCGTGCCGGTCGGCCCGGTCGCCGTGTTCGGCGCGAGCAACTTCCCGCTCGCCTTCTCGGTGGCCGGCGGCGACACCGCCGCCGCCCTGGCCGCGGGGTGCCCGGTGGTTGTCAAGGCGCACCCCGCGCATCCGGGCGCGAGCGAGATGGTCGGCCGCGCGGTGCGGGACGCCGTGCGCCGGTGCGGCCTGCCGGGCGGCACGTTCTCGCTGCTGTCGGGGCCGGACAACGCGCTCGGCATCGCCCTGGTCCGGGACGAGCACATCCGCGCCGTCGGTTTCACCGGCTCGCGCGCCGGTGGCCTCGCGCTGCTCCGCGCCGCCGCCGAGCGCACGGTGCCGATCCCCGTGTTCGCCGAGATGAGCTCGGTCAACCCGGTCTTCCTGCTGCCGGCCGCACTGAGGGCGCGCACGGACGCGATCGCCGACGGGTTCGTCGCGTCCGTGACCCTCGGCGCCGGCCAGTTCTGCACCAATCCGGGCCTCGTGTTCGCGATCGCGGGCGAGGCGACCGACCGCTTCCTCGCCGCGGCGGGACGCGCGATCGCCGGCAGTGCCGCCTCGCCGATGCTGGGGCGTGGCATCCACGACGCCTTCGGGCGCGCGGTCGAGGCGCGCTCGTCAGCGCACGGGGTGCGCGTGGTGGCGCGCGGGGCGACCGGCGACGGCCCGAACCGCTGTCGCGCCGTCCTGCTCGCGACGGAGGCCGGGACGTTCCTGTCCCAGCCCACGCTTGCCGAGGAGGTCTTCGGGGCGGCCGCGCTGGTGGTCCTCTGTCGTGACGAGGCGGACATGATGCGGGTTGCGGCCTCGCTCGAAGGACAGCTCACCGCGACGCTGCACCTCGACGACGCCGACCTTGCCCTGGCCACGAGGCTGCTGCCGGTGCTCGAGCGAAAGGCGGGGCGCCTGCTCGCGAACGGCTGGCCCACCGGCGTCGAGGTCACGCACGCGATGGTGCATGGCGGCCCGTTCCCGGCGACCTCGGACGGCCGCTCGACTTCCGTCGGCACGATGGCGATCGAGCGTTTCCTGAGGCCGGTCTGCTACCAGGACTGGCCCGCCGACCTGCTGCCGCCCGAGCTCCGCGACGGTGCCGCCGTGCCGCGACGGCTGGACGGGCGTCTCGCCTCCTGAGGGCGCCGGCAGGTCCCGCGTTCAGGGTCGGCGGACGGCCTTGAACGTCTCGACGTGCCGCGTCATGGCAATCTCGGTCGGCAGCCGCTCCATGCTGCTCGCGCCGTAGAATCCGGCGCAATGGATGCTTCGCGCGAGCACGAAGCGCATGTCGTCCGGGCTCGAGACCGGGCCGCCATGCGCGATCACCACGACGTCGCGACGGACCCGCTTGGCCGCCTCGCCCCATTCGTCGATCAGCGCGACCGAGTGGTCGAGCGTCTTGGTGGTGGTGGCGCCGATCATGCCGCCGCTGGTGACCCCGAGATGGGCGACGATCAGGTCGGCGCCGGCCTCCGTCATCGCCACGGCCTCGTCCGCGCTGAACACGTAGGGGGTGGTCAGCAGGTCGAGCGCATGCGCTTCCCGGATCATGTCGACCTCGGTCGCGTAGTTGATCCCGGTCTCCTCGAGGCTGACGCGGAAGGTGCCATCGATGATGCCGACGGTCGGAAAGTTCTGCACGCCGGAGAACCCGAGCTCCTTCAGCCTGCGGAGGAACACCGGCATGATGACGAACGGGTCGGTGCCGTTCACGCCGGCGATCACCGGCGTGCGCCTGACCACCGGCAGGATCTCGCCCGCCATCTCGAGCACGATGTCGTTGGCGTTGCCGTAGGCGAGCAGGCCGGCGGAGGACGCGCGGCCGGCCATCCGGTAGCGGCCGGAATTGTAGACGATGATGAGATCGATCCCGCCCGCTTCCTCGCACCGGGCGGACAGCCCGGTGCCGGCGCCGCCGCCGACGATCGGCACGCCGCGCCGCACCATGTCCTGCAGCCGCTCGACGATCACGCGGCGGTCGATCGCAGCCATTGTCCGCTCCTTCTGATCAATGACGCATGAAGTCGTGCAGCCGACGCGCCATCGCGACCGCGAAGTCCGGATCGTTGATGTGCGCGTCCGAGCACACCCGCTCGATGCGCGGATCGAGCTCGTCTTCGAGCGCCTCGAAGAGTGCGCGATCGGCGTCGGGATCATGGAACACTTCGCCGGGCCGGGCGATCGCGGAGACGCCGCCGAGCGGGATGAACAGCGCGACCGGCCCGGTCGCCGCGTTCAGCTTCCGTGCGATCGTGCGGCCGAGCGCCGCCGTCTCGGTGGCGTCGGTGCGCATCAGCGTGACCATCGGATTGTGCCGGTGCAGCCTTCGCGCGCGGAAGCGCTCCGGAACGTCGTCCGGCGGTCCCCAGTTCACCATGTCGAGCGCCCCGAGCGAGACCACTTGCGGAACGCTCTCCCGGCCGGCGGCCTCCAGGCGATCCGGTCCCGCGGACATGCGGCCGCCGACCAGCTCGTCCGCGAGCTCGGTGGTGGTCAGATCGAGACAGCCCCGGACGATGCCTTGCCGCACGAGCTGCTCCATCGCCCGCCCGCCGGCGCCGTTGGCGTGGAAGACCAGCACCTCGTGTCCCGCCGCCTCGAGCCAGCGACGTGCCGCATCCGCCGCCATCGTGGTCACGCCGAACATGGTGATCGCGACGACCGACGCCGATGGCCGGACCGGCCCCGATTGCCTGTAGCGTTCCGCCATCGCGGCCATCGCCGTCGCGGCGTTGTCGAGGACCCGCCGAGTGATCGTGTTCAATCCGGCGATGTCGAGGACGGGGAACTGCATGGCGATGTCGGACGAGCCGACATAGGGTGCGACGTTGCCGGCGGCGATCGTCGAGACCATCAGCTTCGGCAGGCCGATCGGCAACGCGCGCATCGCCGCGGTCGCGACCGACGATCCCCCCGAGCCACCCGCGGCGAGCACGCCATGCAGCCCTCCGGACGCGTGCAGTTCGAGGGCGAGCGCGGTCGCGCCGTCCGCCATCGCCGCCATGGCGCGACCGCGATCGTTGCCGGCGAGCAGCGCCTCGATCGTCACGCCCGCCCGGCGGGCGACCTCGTCGCGCGTGACATCGGCCGCGACGGTCGCGGATCCGGCGACGCCGACATCGGCCAGCACCACGGTGCAGCCGAGTTCCCGCAGCCGGTCACGGACAAATCCGTATTCCTCGCCTTTCGTGTCGAGCGTTCCGGGCAACAGAACGATCGCTGTCATCGAGCCGCGGTCCGGGTCCGCTTCAGCGATCGCGCTCGCGCGCAGGCGCGGCGAGGCGCGCGCCCGCCGTCTCGCGCGCGAGCAGTTCGGGACCGGCCGGCGAGTAGACGACGAGGAGGCTGAGCGGTCCGGTCCCGGTGTTCAGCGTCGAGTGGTAGCGGTCGGCTGGAACGTGGATGGTGCTGCCGGGTCGGACCGGGAAGACGACAGGCGCGCCGGCCGCGTCCTCGATCATCTGCTCCCCCTCGCCGGAGATGACGAACAGGATCTCTTCCGCTCCGGGATGATTGTGGCGCGCGTGGCCAAGACCCGGATGCATCGTGACGACGCCGGCGCTCAGGCTGCAACCCGCGTTGATCGAAGGCGAGCACGTCACGTTGAAACGGCCCCAATCGAAGACCGTCGTCTCGACCTCGTCGGGATCGGAGACGAGATGCCGCTTGCTCATGCGGACGCTCCCTGGCGTTCAGAGACCCAGTATCAGCCACGATCGGGAGAGGCGGAAGGGGGCAGCAACGCATGCCGAACCCCCCCCCCGGCGGCACCCTCCTACCTAGGCTCAGGAC
>CAXUBX010000052.1:0-22429 GCA_964249405.1 uncultured Acetobacteraceae bacterium
GGCCGTGAACACGCGCTCGCGCTGGCGCTCGCCGGGGCGCCGAGTGTCACGACCCTGTTCGCGGCGCCGGGCAATCCCGGGATCGAACCGCTGGCACGGACCCTTCCCGTGGCCGCGGACGACATCGACGGCCTCGTCGCGGCGGCGCACCGGCACGCCGTCGACCTCGTCGTGCCGGGGCCCGAGGCGCCCCTGGTCGCGGGACTGGCGGACGCCTGCGCGCGTTCGGGCCTGCTGTGCGCCGGCCCGGGCCAGGCGGCCTCCCGCCTCGAAGGCTCGAAGCGGTTCGCGCGCACGGTCGCCGAGGCGGCCGGCATCCCGGGTCCGCTCTGGCAGGCCTTCACCGATCCGGCGGAGGCGCTGGCGCTGGTCCGCCGGCTGGGCGCGCCGGTGGTGGTGAAAGCCGATGGGCTCGCTGCCGGCAAGGGGGTCACGGTGGCGGCGAGCGTCGCCGAAGCGGAGGCGGCGATCGAGAGCGCGATGCGCCTCGGCGGCGCGGGCGCCGCGGTGCTGATCGAGGAGTGCCTCCTCGGCGACGAAGTGTCGCTGTTCGCGCTCTGCGACGGCACGGTCGCGCTGCTGCTCGGCGCGGCGCAGGACCACAAGCGCGTCGGCGACGGGGACAGCGGCCCGAACACGGGCGGCATGGGCGCGGTCTCGCCGCCGCGCGGCTTCGGGCGCGCCGCCCAGGAAGCGGCCATCGACGTGTTCGTCCGTCCCCTGCTGTCGGAGATGGCGCGACGCGGCACGCCGTTCCGGGGCGTGCTGTTCACGGGGCTGATGCTGACCGAGGCGGGCCCGCGCCTGATCGAATACAATGTCCGTTTCGGCGACCCCGAGGCGCAATGCCTGTTGCCGCTGCTCCGGTCGGACCTCGGCGTGGCGCTTCGCGCCTCGGTCGGCGGCGCGCTCGCGGAAGCGCCCTGGGTGTTGTCGGACGAGGCGTCGGTGGCCGTGGTGCTCGCGTCGCCGGGCTATCCCGGCCCGGTCCGGACCGGCGATCCGATCGGCGGCCTCGACGCCGCGGCCGCGTTGCCTGGCGTCAGGGTCTTCCATGCCGGGACCGTCCGGCGGGAGGACGGCAAGATCGTGTCCGCGGGCGGCCGAGTGCTGACCATCCAGGCGACCGGGCCCGACCTCCGGCGCGCCCGCGACGCGGCCTACCGCGCGGTGGACCGGATCGGCTGGCCGGATGCCGTGCTACGCCGCGACATCGGCGCGCGCGCGATCGACTGACTGGAGAGCGATCGGAGGCGTGACGGGACCGGGGAGCTGCAGGTAGGCCAGGTGCCGCGTCTCCCGCCGGCTCCGCGTCACGCTGTCGAGCACCAGACCCGAAACGACGCTGAGCGAGCTCAGCACCACGAGGCCGGTGGCGAGCAGCGCCGTCGGCAGCCGGGGCACGAGACCGGTCGCGATCCAGGTCGGCAACAACGGCAGGGCGAGCCCGAAGGCGCACGCCAGCAGGAGGAGCGCGATCCCGCCGAAGAAGGTGAACGGCCGCTCGCGCTCGAGCAGCAGCATGATCGTCCGCGCGATCCGGACGCCGTCGCGGAACGTCCGGAGCTTCGACACCGAACCCTCCATCCGGGCCCCGTAGGGCGTCTCGACCTCGCCGAGCGGCATCGAGAGGCTGAGCGCGTGGACGGTGAGCTCGGTCTCGATCTCGAAGCCGGAGGAGGAGGCGGGAAACGACTTCACGTAGCGGCGCGAGAAGACGCGGTAGCCGGACAGGAGGTCGTCGAGGCGGTCGCCGAACAGCGCCGCGACCATGGTGCTGAGCGCCCGGTTGCCGAGGACGTGGCCCGGCCGGTAGGCCTCCTCGGCGGTGTGGACGCGGGCGCCGTTCACCATGTCGAGACCGTTCGCCCGCAGGGTCTCGATCATCGACGGCGCGGAGGCCGCGTCGTAGGTCCCGTCACCGTCGACCAGCACGTAGAGATCGGCGTCGACGTCGGCGAACATCCGGCGCACGACGTGGCCCTTGCCGCGCAACGGCACGCGATGGACGAATGCGCCTTCGTCGCGCGCCCGCACGCCGGTGTCGTCGGTCGAGGCGTTGTCGAAGACGTGGATGGCGGCGTCCGGCAACGACGCCCGGAAGCTCCGCACCACGCCGGCGATCGACATCGCCTCGTTGAGGCACGGGATGATCACGGCGACGCGGACGCTCAAGGCTGCACCCTCACGACGGCACCCTCACGGCAGGACCAGGACGAGAACACCCTCATAACAGGACCGGGCGGACCGAGCCGATCAGGATCGCCTCCTCGATCCGGACCAGGAGCGGGATCAGCACGAATTCGAGCAGCAGCAGGACCACGAACGGGCTCAGGTCCACGGTGCCGAAGTTCGGCAGGATCCGCCGGACCGGCCGGAACACCGGCTCGGTGGCGCGATAGAGGAAATCGCCCACCGTCCAGACGATCCGGTTCCGCGTGTCGAGCACGCCGAACGCGGTCAACAGGCTGAACACGCAGGCGATGATGACGACGTAGCTGTAGAGCTGCAGCAGCTCGATCAGCAACGAGAAGACGATCTGCACCAATGGACTGTTCCTGAGCGGCGTGGTGGGAAGCCTTGTGCCTTGCTTTCACCGCGTGCGGGAGAGTTCAAGGGCACGCGCGTAGACGACACGCCTCGGAAGGCTCCTCGCCTCGGCGACGATCGCGGAGGCGTCACGGACCGTGTGGGCGACCAGCGCATCGCGGAGCGCCGCGTCGAGGGAGGCCGCGTCATCGGCTTCCGCCGCGTCGTCCGACGGACCGACGAGCAGGGTGATCTCACCGCGGAGCGGATCTGCCGCGACCTGCTCGACCAGGGCGGCGAGGGTTCCGCGACGGATCTCCTCGAAGCGCTTGGTGAGCTCGCGGGCGATCGCCGCCTGCCGGACACCGCCGAACGCGTCGGCGAGATCGGCGATCGTGTCCGCCGCCCGATGCGGCGCCTCGTGCCAGATCAGGGTCGCCCGGAGCCCCGCGGCCTCCAGCCCGCGGAGGCGGCGGAACCCGTCGCGCCGCCGTCCGCCGCGCGGTGGCGGGAAGCCGAGGAAGAGGTAGGGGTGCGGCGGCAGCCCGGACAGCACGAGGGCGGTGAGCGCCGCGTTGGCGCCGGGCGCCGCCGTCACGCGGTGGCCGGCGGCGATCGCGGCGCGGAGAAGCCGGAAGCCGGGATCGGACATCAGCGGCGTTCCGGCATCCGACACCAGGGCCACGCGCTCGCCGCGCTGCAGCCGGGCGAGGACGGCGGGAATGCGCGCCTCCTCGTTATGCTCGTGCAACGCCTCGAGACGCGTCGCCCGGAGGCCGAGGCCGCGCAGCAGGTTCGCGGTGACGCGCGTGTCCTCGCAGAGAACGACCGCGGCCGCCTCGAGCGCCAGGCGGGCGCGCGCCGTGATGTCGCCGCGATTGCCGATCGGCGTGGAAACGACCACAAGATCCGCGTCACCGGCGCCCGCGTCATCGGGACCCGCAAGACCAGAGAGGGGGATCCCGTCGCATGCGTCCTCGGACATCCGTTCGCCTCCGCGCCGTGCGATCCCTGGTGATCCTCCTTGTCGCGTCCGATCTCGCCGGCTGCAACGGCGCGTCCGGCGGCCCGGAAGCGGTGACGGCACCGCCCGCTCCGGGGATGGCCGAGGCGGCGTCGGGCCGGGTCGCCGCCCTGCTTCCGCTCAGCGGACCCGAAGCCTCGCTCGGCCGGTCGATGCTGAGCGCGATCCAGCTGGCGCTCTCGGGCTCGACGCTGACGCTCGACGTCGACGACACCGGCGGCACGCCGGCCGGGGCCGCGAGGGCGGCCGGTCAGGCGGTCGCGGCGCACGATGCGCTGATCCTCGGCCCGCTGACCAGCGGCGAGACCAGGGCGGCGGCGCCGGTCGCGGCCGCGTCGGGCGTGCCGGTCCTCGCCTTCACGAGCGACGTCACGGCGGCGCGGCCCGGCGTCTGGGTTCTCGGCCTGACGCCCGAGCAGCAGGTCGATCGGCTCGTGGCCGCGGCGCATGCCGAGGGACGGAAGAGCTTCGCCGCGCTGCTGCCCGAGAACGCGCTCGGCGACGTGATGGCCGCGTCCTACACGAAGGCCCTCGCCGCGGAAGGCGCCGCACCGACGATCGCCCGGCACGACGCCAGCTTCGCCAGCATCAACGACGGGCTGAAGGCGCTGTCGGCCTACGCGAGCCGGGCCGGCGACCGCGACGCCGAGATCAGGACCGACCGGGCCAGCACCGACCCGGCCGTGCGTGCCGAGGCCGACCAGCTCGCCGCCGAGCCGGTCCCGCCGCCGCCCTACGACACGCTGCTGCTCGCCGACACCGCGACGCAGCTGCAGGAAGTGATCGACCTGCTGGAGCCGTACGACGCCAAGGCGGGCGTCCGCATTCTCGGACCCGCCCTCTGGGGAGCCTTCGTGCGGAAGCTCGGTCCGCTCGCGGGCGCCTGGTACGCCGCTCCGGACCCGGCCGCGCGGGCCGGTTTCGTGCAGGAGTTCGCGGCGAAGAACGGGACCGCGCCGCGCGGCCTCGACGACACCGCGTTCGACGCGGCGGCGCTGGCGGCAGCCCTCGCGCGAACCGGCGGCATCACGCCGGATGCGCTGACCCGCGCCGACGGGTTCGCGGGCGTCGATGGCGTGTTCCTGCTGCTGCCGGACGGGCATGTCCGTCGCGCGCTCGCGGTGTTCCAGATCGACAGCGGGGGCGGCAGTCATATCGTCTCGCCGGCGCCGACCCGGCTCGCGCCCGGGGGCGGCGTGAGCGGAGCCTGAAGGCGCCGCCTGGAGGGTCCCCTTGGAGGCAGGACGGCGGCCGCTCGCCTGGACGATCCTGTTGTCGGCGGTGCCGCTCCTCGCCTACGCGTGGCTCGCGGCACTCGGCGCCTGGCCCATCGCGACGGCGCTCGGTGTCGGCGCGGTGACCGTCGCGGTCGCCGCCGCCACGGTCGGCCGCTGGACCGGCGACCTCACCTTGCTGGTCGAGACCGCCCGCCGGGCGGGATGGACCGGGGACGGGAGCGCGAGCCCGCTCCCGGCGCGCGCCTCCGCGTTCGCGCTGACCGGCGGCGTCGCGGCCGAGATCGGGCGGCTCGCGAGCAAGCTCTCCGAGCGGGCGGCGCTGATCGAGACGCTGCTCGGCGCCGAGGCACTGATCGTCGAGAGCCTGCCCGACCCGCTGCTGCTGCTCGGACCTGACCGCGCCGTCCGGCGGGCCAACCAGGCGGCGCGGGTCGCGTTCGGGCCCGGCGTCGCGTCGGTCCTCCGGCATCCCGCCCTGCGCCAGGCGATCGAAGGCGCGCTCGCCGACGGGGCTGCCCCGCCGGCGGTGCGGATCGACCTCGCGTTCGGGGCGCCGATGTCGCGCGACCTGCTCGCGACCGTGATCGGGCTCCGGCCGCCGCTGCCGGGCGGCGGTCGGGTGCTCGTGCTGCTGTCGGACCGCACGCGCGAGCGCGCGATCGAGCGGACCCGCGCCGATTTCGTGGCCAACGCCAGCCACGAGCTCCGGACGCCGCTCGCCAGCCTGATCGGCTTCATCGAGACCCTGCGCGGGCCGGCCGCCGACGATCCGCCGGCCCAGGCACGCTTCCTCGGGATCATGGCCGCCGAGGCGGCGCGCATGAACCGGCTGATCGACGACCTGCTCAGCCTGTCGCGGATCGAGATCTCGGAGCACCTGCCGCCGCAGGACGCCGTCGCGGTCGCGAGCCTGATCGAGCGGGTCGCGGACGCTGCCGCTTTCCGGGCGGGTGCGCGAGGGCAGACGCTCACGGTCGAGGTGCCGGACGGGCTGCCCGACCTCCTCGCCGACGAGGACCAGCTCGTGCAGGTGCTGGAGAACCTGATCGACAACGCCGTCAAGTACGGTCGCGCCGGCGGCCTGGTGTCGGTGTCCGCCAAGGCCGAGCGCGGCGGCGTCCCGCCGCGGTCCGGCATCGCGCTGTCCGTCGCCGATGATGGGCCGGGCATCGCGCGCGCCCACCTCCCGCGTCTCACCGAGCGCTTCTACCGTGCCGCCTCCGCCCGCGCCGACGCGCCGTCCGGAACGGGGCTCGGTCTGGCCATCGTGAAGCACATCGCGAACCGGCACCGCGGCACGCTCCGCATCGAGAGCGAGGAAGGGGCGGGCTCCTGCTTCACGATCTGGCTGCCGGCGCTGGACGGCTAACCGTTCGCGTCGAGGAAATCGCCGACCTCGGCCAGGAAGGCCTCGGCCTCCTCGACATGCGGCATGTGGCTCGACGCCTCGAAAATGCGCCAGCGCACGTCGACCACGCGGTCCACGAAGGGCTGCACGACGACCGGCGTCGCCTCGTCGTGCCGGCCCGACACCAGCAAGGTCGGCACCTGGATCCGGTCGAGCCGATCGATGATCGACCAGTCGCGGATCGTCCCGATGCAGTGGAACTCGCTGGGTCCGTTCATCAGGTGGTAGACGGTCGGGTCGTCGGCGAGGGCCGCGAAGGAGGCCGCGACCTCGGGCGGCCAGGGGATCCGGCAGACATGCCGGTCATAGAAGACCCGGACCGCCCCCTGGTATTCGTCGCTCCCGGTCGTTCCGTCCGCCTCATGCTGCCGGAGGACGGCCTGGACAGGAGCGGGCAGCAACGCCCGCAACCTTTCCGCCTCGTGGACCCAGAGGGCCATCGAGGCCGGCGAGTTCGCGACCACCAGCGAGCGCAGGCCGGGCGGCTGCCGGACCGCGTGCTCGGCGGCCAGCATTCCGCCCCAGCTCTGCCCGAGCAGGTGGTAGCGTCCATCGATCCCGAGATGGCGGAGCAGGTTGTCGAGCTCGTCGAGGAACAGCCCCACCTGCCAGAAATCCGCTCCCCTGTCGGGGAGACGGGTCGATCGTCCGGCGCCGATCTGGTCGTAGTGGACGACCGCGCGCCCTCGCTCCGCGAGAGCGGCGAGCCGCAGGAGGTAGTCGTGCGGAACGCCCGGGCCGCCATGCAGGACAACGAGCGGCGCCTTTCCGGAGCCGATCGCGCCGGTCACCCGATACCAGGTGCGCCACCCACGGAAGGCGGCGGTTCCCTCGGCGATCCCGTCGGCCATCGCGTCGCTTCCCTCCCTCGCTCCGATCATGTCGGAAGCGCGGAGGATCGGGAAAGGACCGGCTGCGCCGCTTGCGCGACGCTAGGCGGCGATCGTGCTCCTCGGCGTCACCGGACGGATGCAGAACAGGGCGGCCTCGAAGGACCGGAACGCCCCGAGACGGCCACCCCGGAGATGGTCGACCACCACCCAGTCCAGCCCCTCGGCCCGGATGATGTACGCGGGATCGGGGTTCTCTCGGACCCAGATGAACACCTCCGCCTCGCGGCCGCGTCCGACATCGGCGTCGCAGAGCCCCATCCGCGAGCCGGCACGAACCCAGTCGTCGAGGTAGGCGCGGTGGCGCGGCAGAACACGGAGGCGGATCGGCACGATCTTTCCGTCGGCGCTGGGCTCGACGACGAGGGGGCTCGGCAGGGTGGCAAGCTTGCTGGCGTGACCAATCGACTTACGCATACCGACGCAGCTCCGAGAGGCGTTCAGTGGATGACTGACGAGAATGTTACCGGGACCTGAACAGGCGCGCCATCGAATAATCCGGCATGTCGCCAGAGCTGTTGCCTAAAGGCCACGGTTTATGAACCAAACGAAATGTTCAAGAAAAAAGATGATCCACTCTCTGGTGATCAATCCGTTGAGATCCAAAGTCTTTTTTCTTAGATACCGACGTTGCAACGATCGTGCCATCGTAACGAAGGCAACACGTTTTGGTGAGCTATCGATCCGGCAGCGTAAGCGGACGATGGTCTCAGCGGTCCGGCCATCGTCGGTGCAGCCAGAGCCACGAGTGGGGCCGGTCGCGGATCCAGGCTTCCATCCGGTCGTTCAGAAGCTGCGTCAGGGCGAGCCGATCGGCCGCGGCATCGCCGTTATCGGGAAGTCGCAGCGGTGGCTCGCACCGCAGACGGAAGCGCGCCGGCCCGACCCGCTCGACATGGCCCGCGATCACCGGGCAACGGAACCGGAGCGCGAAGGTCGCCACTGCCGGCGCCGTCATCGCGGGCAGGCCGAAGAAGCGCGCCTCGATGCCGTCGTTCATCTTCTGATCGACCAGCATTCCGAGATGTCGCCCGGAACGGAGGTGATGGAGCGCCGCTCGCGCCCCCGCCGCTCCCTTCGGAAACGCCGCGAAGCTGGCGGGATCGGCGTGGGCCGACATCGCCTCGCGGCGGAGCGACAGGATCAGCGCATCGATCTGGCGGTCGGCGGCCGCCCGATAGAAGCTCGCGAACGGAAACCCGTAGGCTGCCGTGACGACCGGCAGCATTTCCCAGTTGCCGAGATGGCCCGAGACGAAGATCACCGGACCCTCGCGGTCCGCGAGCGCCGCGAGATGCTCCTTGCCCTCGAGCGTCCAGCCCGGACCGTCCGGCGTGTCCTCCCGCAACGAGGAGAGATGCGGGAACTCGGCGACGGTCCGACCGAGATTGTCCCACGCGCCGCGCACGATGCGGACCCGCGCGGGGCGGTCGAGTTCCGGCATCGCGCGGCGGAGATTGGCGTCGGCGACGCGCGAGACGGGGAGCAGCGGCCCGACCGTGCGCGCCACCGCGCCGCCGAGATTGGAGGCGCCGACCGGGCCGAGACGCCGAAGCAGCGCGACCGCCGCCCCCAGGAGCGCGGTCTCGCCTCGCACCCAGGCGCCCACCAGGTGCGACCGGGCCCAGGCTCTCAAGCGCCCTGCCCCGTCCCACCGTCTCCATCGAGCATGACGTCGAGCAGCCGGTCGAGGCGATCGTCCGCCCACGCGAGGCCGACCCCGACCGGCACGACCGGCCATTCCGCCGACCCGGGCGGCAGCCGCACCGCGTCCTTCTCGGTGGTCGCGAGCGCCGCGCCGAGCGCGAGCGCCTCGCGCCCGAGCGCATCGAGGGTGCGGCGGTCGTAGCGATGGTGGTCGGGAAAGGCGCGTGTCGCGGCCACCGCGACCCCGCTCTGCCGCAGGCCGTCGAAGAACTTCGCGGGGCGCCCGATCCCGGCGAAGGCGAGCACGGGACGGCCGGCGAGGCGGTCGATCGCCTCCGGGTCCAGGCGGAGCGTCGCCCGCAGGATCGGACGACGGAACCGCAGCATCTGGGTCACCCCGAACCGGTCCTCGCCCACCAGCACGACCGCCCGGCAGCGCGCGGCGGCCCGTCCGGGATGCTCGCGAAGCGGGCCCGCCGGCAGCACGCGGCGGTTGCCGTGGCCGGCCTCGCCGTCGATCAGGAGAAAGCCCGCATCGATGCGCACCGTCGGGCTCTGCAGCCCGTCGTCCATCACGAGCACGTCGGCGCCCGCGGCGACCGCCGCCCGCCCGGAGGCGGCACGATCGCGGGCGACCCAGGTCGGCGCCGCGCGCGCGAGCAGCAGCGCCTCGTCGCCCACCCCGGCGACCTCGTCGAGATCCGGCTGGACGCGATGCACGCCGCGACCGGCGCCGCCGCCGTGACCGCGCGTGAGCAGATGCGGCGTCAGCCCGCGGGCGCTGAGCCGGCGCGCGAGGTCGAGTGCCAGGATCGTCTTGCCCGTTCCGCCCACCGAGGCGTTGCCGCAGCAGAGAACCGGCGCCCCCACCTGCGCCCGGGGATGCGACGCGCGCCAGGAGACCAGACGGCCGACCGCAGTGCCGACCGGCGCGAGCAGGAGTTCGGCCGGGCCCGCGAGGCCGTCGGTCCGGGACCAGAACGCGGGCGGGCGACCCCAGACAGCCATTCTCCTGCGTCCGCCTGTCCGTCTCAGGCGCCGAGCGCCGCGACCATCCCCGCGGCCTCCGCCACCAGACCGGAGGCGGCGCGCCCAGCCGCCGCGGCCGCCGCCTCACCCTGTCCGGCGGCGCGGCGGGGATCCGAGAGCAGGGCGTCGATCGCGGCCACGAGTTCGTCCTCGCCGGGCACCACCGTCAACCCGCCCGCGTCCCCGAGCAGGCGCACCGGCTCGCGGAAATTGCGCGTCGCGGCGCCGGTGACGATCGCGCAGCCGAGCCGGGCCGGCTCCCAGGGGTTCTGCCCGCCTCCGTCGCCCCCGAGGCTCCGTCCGAGGAAGACGACCGGGGCGAGCCGGTAGAGGAGGCCGAGCTCGCCGAGCGTGTCGGCGATCCAGATCCCGCTCCCGTCCGGCGGGCGGTCGCCGAGGGCGCGGCGTGGCGCACCGCCGAGCGCGGACGCGATCGCCTCCCCGCGTCCCGGGTGGCGGGGCGCGATGATCGTGAGAAGGCCGGGATGGCGGGACGCGAGCCGGGCGTGCACCCTCGCCGCGATCGCTTCCTCGCCCTCGTGCGTGCTCGCCGCAAGCCAGCGTGGGCGCCCGGCCAGGAGAGCGGAAAGCGGCACGAGGTCCGCATGGTCGACGGGCAGCGGCGGCGCCGATGCCTTGAGGTCGCCGATCCGCTGGCAGCGGACGCCGAACCGGCCGAGGCGCGCCGCATCCTCGGCCGAACGCGCCCAGACCGGATCGAACGCGGCCAGCAGGTCGCCGGCGAAGCCCGGCACGCGCGCCCAGAGCCGGGCGCTGCGGTCGGACAGACGGGCGTTCAGCAAAGCGAGCGCGATGCCGCGTCGGCGGCAGAGACGGACGGCGTTCGGCCAGAGCTCGCTCTCGACGAACACCGCCGCATCCGGGCGCCAACCGTCGAGGAAGCGCGAGACCCATCTCGGGACATCGAACGGGATCATCCGATGGTGCACGGCCGACGCCCGGCCGTCCGTGCCGATCCAGCGCGCGGCGAGCCCGGCGGCACTCGCGGTGGCGGTGGTCAGCAGGACCGAGGACATCCCCGCCGGTGGCGCCGGTGGCGCCGAACCGACGAGCGCCTCCACCACGGGCAGCACGGAAGACAGCTCGCCGAGGCTCGCGGCGTGGATCCACACCAGCCGGCCCGGTGGGCGGGGGCCGGCCGCGTGACCGCGCCGTTCGCCGGTCCGCCCGGCGATCTCCTTGCCCGCACGGAGGCGCCGCCGCACCAGGAGGCGGAGCGCCGGCGCCAGCGCGCTCGCGGCGACGGCCCAGATCGCCGCGGCGAGCGGCACCGCAGCCCGGGCGTGCGCGTCGGCGCGCGCGCATGCATCATCGAGCGCACGCGCGATCGGAGGCTCGCCGATGCGGGTCTCGCTGCCGCCGACGCCGATCGGCGCGCCCACCACGACATGCCCGCGCCCGAAGGGGACCGGCAGCACGAGGCGATCCCAGGTCGGCAGCACGAGCCGGCTCGTCGTGGCCGCGGCACAGGGCAGGATCGGCACCCCGGTCAGCTCGGCGAGGCGGCCGAGGCCGGGCGCCGCCTCGCGGCGCGGACCGCGCGGCCCGTCGGGCGTCACGGCGACGAAATCCCCGGCACGCAACAGCGTCACGAGGCGCCGGAACGCGGGCGCTCCCCCGCGCTCCGTCCGGCGCCCCCCCTTCTCGCGTGCCGACGAACCCTCGACGGTGAGAAGGCCGAACCGCCCGACGATGTGCGAGATCAGCCGGCCGTCGCGATGGCGGCTGATCAGCACATGCGCGCGTGCTTCGGAACCCGGCGTCGCGCGGCGGAGCCGCCAGAGCATCGGCATCAACGGCAGGCGCTCGTGCCAGAAGGCGACGATCGCGGCACCGTCGGCGAGCGGGCGCGCGGCGTTCGGATGGAGGTCGAGACGCCAGCGCGTGGTCCGGAAGCACAACGCGAGATAGCGCCCGATCGCACCCGAGGCGAAGCGGAGCGCCGCCTCGCTCCGAAGGAGCTCGCGGAGCGTCATCGCGCCGCCCGGTAGCACGCGCCATCGCGCGCTGGAAGGAGGGCCGCCCGGAGCTCGCGGGATCAGGCCGGAACCGCCCTCCGTCCCGCGATCGGCCGGAGATGCGACAGGAACAGGCGCGCGCATTCCTCCCAGGAATGGCGCTCGGCGAACGGTCGGCAGAGCGCGCGATCGACCGCGAGCGACGCCAGGCAGGCGCGGCGGAGATCGTCGTCGACGACACCCACCGGCGCCTCGGCGAGAAGGTCCTTCGGCCCGGTCACCGGGAAGGCCGCGACCGGGATGCCGGATGCCAGCGCCTCCAGCATGACCACGCCGAACGTGTCGGTCCGGGACGGGAACACGAAGACGTCCGCGCCCGCATAGGCCGCGGACAACCGGTCCTCGGCGAGCTTTCCCGTGAAGCGGACCGCGGGAAATGCGCGCGCGAGCCGCTCGCGCTCGGCCCGTCGCCGACCACCACCTTGGAGCCCGGCAGGTCAAGGCGGAGAAAGGCCTCGAGGTTCTTCTCGATCGCGACACGCCCGACAGCGACGAAGACCGGGCGTTCGAGCCCGTCCCACGCTTCGCGCGGCTCGGGCGAGAACCGGGACAGATCGACGCCGCGCGACCAGCGCCGCACCCGCTCGAAGCCCCTTCGTTCGAGCTCGGCGCCGAGCGACGCGGTCGCGACCATGATGCCGGCGCCGCGGTTGTGGAAACGGCGGAGGAGCGCGTAGCCGAGGCCGACCGGGATGCGGAACCGGGCGGCGAGATACTCCGGAAACCGCGTGTGGAACGCGGTGGTGAACCGCCAGCCCCGGTCGCGGGCCAGGCCGGACGCCGCGAAGCCCAGCGGGCCTTCGGTCGCGACGTGGAGCGCATCGGGTCGGAAGGTGTCGATCAGGTGTTTGAGTCTGGCCCGCGGAGCGAGCGCCAGCCGGATCTCGGGATAGGTCGGACACGGGACCGTACGGAACCGGTCGGGACCGATCACCTCCACCACGTGGCTGTCGCGTCGCAGGATCGACACCACGGTGTCGAGCGTCCGCACCACCCCGTTCACCTGCGGATGCCAGGCATCGGAAACGATCAGGATCCTGGACGGAACGACAGGGTTTCCGACGAGCTCCGGCGTCACCGGGTCAGGCAAGCTCGGAGGCTCCGGACATGCGGGCCGCGACGAACGAGAACCGGTTGAGCGCCGCCCAGTCGAGCAGCTCGAAACGGCCGTCGGCGTGCTCGACCAGCGCGGTGCAGCTTTCCACCCAGTCGCCGCAGTTCATGTAGGCGATCCCGTCGACGTCGCGCATCTCGGCATGGTGGATGTGCCCGCAGACCACGCCGTCGAAGCCGCGCGACCTGGCGTCCGCGGCGAGCGCGCTCTCGAAACGGTCGATCGCCTTGACCGCCTCCTTGACCTGCCGTTTCGCCCAGGCGGAGAGCGACCAGTAGGGATAGCCGAGCTTGCGTCTCGCGAGATTGAACCAGAGGTTGAGATCGAGCGCGACCCGGTAGGCCCAGTCGCCGAGCAGCGCCAGGAACCTGGCGTAGCGGACCACGCTGTCGAACTTGTCGCCATGGATCACCAGGATCCCTGCCGTCGAGGCCGACATGCTCGGCCTCCTCGCGGAGCTTGATGCCGCCGACCTCGAGGCCGGCGTTCAGCCAGTTGCGGAAGATCTCGTCATGGTTCCCGGGGATGTAGGTGATCTCGGTGCCGCGCCTCGCATGGTCGAGCACGAGGCGGAGCACCTCGTCATGGCTGCGGTCCCAGTACCAGGATTTGCGCAGCTTCCAGCCATCCACGATGTCGCCGACCAGGAACAGGCGCTCGCAGCTGACACGCCGGAGAAAGTCGGCCAGGAAATCGCAGCGGGCACCGCGCGATCCGAGATGGACATCGGACAGGAAGACGGTCCGGACAGCGAGAGGGGTCGGGCGCGGATCGGACGCGGCTGATACGGCGTTCACCCTGGCCTCCTCCGGTGAGGACAGACTCGACGCGGGTCGATCGAGCCCCGGCGCGCTCTTAGTCGTTTGGCGACAGCAACGGCATGACCGTTGCGTGACGCCGCGTGTCGCGGAGTTGTCACGTGCAAGCCCCGGGTTCCGCCCCGACAGTTCCGCGGCGTGATCGTGATCTACAATCCCACCGCCGGTCGACGTCGCGTTGCCTCGCTGTGGCAGGTCATCGACCTCCTCGTCGCCCATGGGCTCCGACCGATGATCGCGGAAACCAGGGGCCGCGGTCACGCGGCGACGCTCGCGCGCGACGCGGCGAGGGACGGCGCCCCGCTGGTGATCGCGGCCGGCGGCGACGGAACGATCGCCGAGGTCGCGGGCGGCCTGATCGGAACCGGGACGAAGCTCGGAATCATCCCGCTCGGGACCGCGAACGTGCTCGCCCACGAGCTCGACCTCCCGCGCGGGGCGCCGGCGCTCGCCGCCGCATTGGCCTTCGGCCGCACGCGACCGCTCTGGCCGGGGATCCTCGAGAGCGACGCGGGTGCCCGGATCTTCGTCCAGATGGTCGGCGTCGGGCTCGACGCGCAGGTCGTGCATCGTGTCGATCTCAGACTGAAGCGCGCCCTCGGTCGACAGGCCTACGTGGTCCAGACCCTTCGCGAGATCACGCGCTACGGCTATCCCGCGATCCGCGTGAGGCTGGACGGGTCGGAGACGGAAGCCGGCAGCGTCGTGGTCAGCAAGGGCCGCTTCTACGGCGGCCGCTACACGCTGGCCCCCGACGCGAGGGACAGCGAGCCCGGCTTCTCGGTCGCGCTCTTTCGCGGCTCGGGGGCGACTGCGGCGTTCGGCTACGGAGCGGCCCTGGCGCTCGACCGGCTGTCGCACGCGCGCGGCCTCGACATCGTCACGGCCGGACGGATCGAAATCCTCGGCAGCACCGATCCCGCGCAGGCGGACGGCGATCCGGCGGGAACCACGCCGATGCTGGTGCACGACGCGGCGGGGCCGCTCCGTGTCGTGGTCGGGCGGGTCTGACGAAGAGCATCCAGGCGTGGATCGTCAGGCGGGGATCCTGATCGCGACCCGGGTCCCGGCCGATCCGGTCGCGCGCTCGACCGTCGCGTCCATGGTCCGGGCCATTGCGCCGATGATGATGCCGCCGAGCCCGGTCCCGCGCGGCTTCGCCTCTTCGGAGAAGCCGACGCCGTCGTCCTCCACGAGAAGGGTCCAGCCCGCCTCGTCGGCCGAGGGTCCGAACCTGACCCGGACCGGACCGGCCACCCCGTTCGGATAGGCGTATTTCAGCGCGTTCGTGACGAGTTCGCTCACCAGCACGCCGAGCGACACCGCCTTGTCGGTCGGAACCAGGACCGGTGCGACGTCGAGGACGATCCGACCGCCGCCCCCTTCCTCCGCGACCCGTTCCATCTCGCCGAGCAGCCCGACGAAGTAGTCACCCATCTCGACCGCGGTCACGTCGGGCGAGTTGTAGAGCCGCTGGTGCACCTTGGCGACGGCCTCGACGCGCTTCGAGGCCTGGATCAGCGCCTCGCGCACGGTCGCGTCACCGCTCTTGCGCGCCTGGATGCCGAGAAGCGAGGTGATGAGCTGGAGCGAGTTGGCGATCCTGTGGTTCATCTCGCGGAGCAGCAGCGCCTGCTGCTCAGCCAGGAGCTCGAGACGCGCATGACTGTCCCGAGCCCGGCGCTCCGCCTCGTTCTTCTCCCGCAGCAGGGTCCGCCGCGCCATCGACTGGCGGACCGCGCTCGCCATCAGTTCGAGGAAATTGCCGCCGACATCCTTGACCACGTAGTCGGCGGCACCCGCCTTCAGGGCATTGACCGCGATCAGCGGCTCCTCGGCCGCGGTCACGTAGATCACGGGCGGCGGATCAGGGAGCGCGAGCAGCTCGGGAAGCACGTCGAGCCCGTCGCGCCCCGGCATGTAGTGGTCGAGCGCGATCGCGTCGAACCCGCCGCGACGCGCCCGCACCACCCCCTCGTTCCAGCCTTCCGCGGTGCTGACCCGCCAGCCGATCCGGGCGCAGAAGCGGCGAACCAGGACGCAGAGTCCCGGGTCGTCATCGATATAGAGGAGGTGGACCGCTTCGGTCGCCATGTCGTGCCGGGCCGGAAGGTTGGCTTCAGGCGGAATGAGGGACCTGCATCACGGTGATGAACAGGCCGAGTTGCCGGATCGCGGTCGCGAAGCTCTCGTAGTCCACCGGCTTGGTGATGTAGCAGTTGCAGCCGAGATCGTAGCAGCGCTGGATCTCGACCTTGTCGTCCGTCGTCGTGAGCACGACCACCGGCACGGTGCGGAGGTCCGGATCGTCCTTGATCCGGCGGAGAATGTCGGTCCCGCTCATGTCCGGCAGGTTGAGATCGAGAAGAACGAGCAGCGGCCGCTGCGCCAGGCTGTCGGGCCGATCCGCAAGGTGGGCGAGGGCCGTGGTGCCGTCCGACACGTGGACGATCTCGTTGTTCACCCCGGCGCGGCGGATGTTCTTCTCGATGAGACGCGCATGACCCGGATCGTCCTCGATGAGCAGGATGGTGACGGGCTGCGCGTGCATCTCCAGCCTTTCGCTTCGGGGTGCGCATCGGTCTTCCTACAGGCCGGATGACGCGACCACAACGGAGCGGCCCTCCTCGCAGGCCTTCGTGGCGGTTGCCCGTGGCGGTCGCTCGCGGCAGGTGGCAGTTGGCAGTGCCGCGGGTCGCGGCTAGATAGGCCGGTCGCGCGCCCCTCCCGGGGCCCGAGGCCGTGGCGCGGCTGGCGGAGTGCGGACGGGATCATGCGGCAGGGGTCGATGTCGGAACGGACGGAACTGCGACGGCGGGCGGGACGGCGCGAGGCCGGTCTCGGCGCGGTTCTCGGCCTCGCCGCATGCCTCGGGGCCTGCAGCGGGGGCACGACGACGAGCGGTTCCGACACCGTCAACCAGCTCGCCGTACCGGACAAGGGCAACCTCCTCGGCGCCGGGACCGACCAGACGGGCCTGGTCGGGGCGCAGCCCGGGTCGGCGGGCGTCAACGCCTATCTCTGGCGCGCCGCGGTCGACGTGCTGAGCTTCATGCCCTTCACCTCGGCCGACCCGGTCGGCGGGATCATCATCACCGACTGGTACACGCCGCCGACGGTGGCGAACGAACGCTTCAAGGCGACCGCCTACGTTCTCGGCCGCACGCTCGCGGCGAACGACATCCGGGTCGCGGTGTTCCGTCAGGATCTCCAGGACGGGCAATGGGTCGACACGCCCGTCGCGTCCAATCTCTCGACCGACATCACCGAGGACGTCCTGCAGCGCGCCCGCCAGCTCCGGAACGGCAGCGGCTGATGTCGGGAGGCGAGCGGGACGGTCGCGCCTACGACGCGCCCTCCGTCGAACCGCGCTGGCAGGCCGAGTGGGGGCGCCGGAAGGCGTTCGCCGCGCCCGACGTGCCGCCGCCGGGCACCCGCACCTTCTACGCGCTCAGCATGTTCCCCTACCCGTCCGGCCGCATCCACGTGGGGCACTTCCGGAACTACACGATCGCGGACGTCGTGGCCCGCTACAAGCGCGCGCGCGGCTTCACCGTGATGCAGCCGATGGGCTGGGACGCGTTCGGGCTGCCGGCCGAGAACGCGGCGCGCGACCGCAACGTCGACCCGCGGGACTGGACCTACGCGAACATCGCGGCGATGCGCGACGCGCTGGCCCCGATGGGGCTGGCGCTCGACTGGGCGCGCGAGTTCGCGACCTGCGATCCCGAATACTACGGCCAGCAGCAGGCGCTGTTCCTCGACCTGCTGGCGAACGATCTCGCCTATCGGCGGGAAAGCCTCGTCAACTGGGATCCGGTCGACCAGACGGTGCTTGCCAACGAGCAGGTGATCGACGGGCGGGGCTGGCGCTCCGGCGCGCCGATCGAGACGCGTCGGCTGAACCAGTGGTTCTTCCGGATCACCGCGTTCGCCGACGAGCTCCTCGCCGACCTCGGCACGCTCGATCGCTGGCCCGACCGGGTCCGCGCCATGCAGGAGAATTGGATCGGCCGCTCGGAAGGCGCGCGGATCCGCTTTCCGGTTCTCGGGCGCTCCGGCGAGGCGATCGAGGTGTTCACGACGCGGCCGGACACGCTCTACGGGATGTCGTTCCTCGCGGTCGCCGCCGAGCACCCGGTGGCACTCGCGGCGGCCGAACGAGATCGGGACGCTGCCGCCTTCGTCGCCGAGTGCCGGCGTCTCGGCACCAGCGAGGCGGCGATCGAGACGGCGGAGAAACAAGGCTACGACACCGGCCTCCGCGTCGCCCACCCGTTCATCGAAGGCGAGACGTTCCCGGTCTGGATCGCGAATTTCGTGCTCGCCGGCTACGGTACGGGCGCGGTGTTCGGATGTCCGGGCCACGACGAGCGAGACCACGAGTTCGCGACGAGATACCGGTTGCCGATCCGCGCCGTCGTGGCCCTCGAAGACGGCGCGATCCCGGACGTCACCCAGGTCGCCTGGTCTCTGCCGGGACGGATCGTCAACTCGGGCTTTCTCGACGGGCTCGGGACGGCGGAGGCCAAGCGCGCCGCGATCGCGCGCCTGGAGGCGCTCGGCTTCGGCGAGGGCGTGGTGAACTGGCGTCTTCGCGACTGGGGCGTCTCGCGTCAGCGACCCTGGGGCTGTCCGATCCCGGTGATCCACTGTCCCGCTTGCGGTGTCGTGCCGGCGCCGCGCGACACGTTGCCGATCCGGCTACCCGGGACACTCGACTTCTCCCGTGCCGGCAATCCGCTCGATCATCACCCGACCTGGAAACATGTGGACTGCCCGGTCTGCGGGGGGCGCGCGACGCGGGAGACGGACACGCTCGACACCTTCGTCGACAGCTCCTGGTATTTCGCCCGGTTCTGTTCGCCGCGAGCGACCGTTCCCGTCGATCGCGCGGCGGCCCGGGCCTGGCTTCCGGTCGACCAGTATGTCGGCGGGATCGAGCACGCGATCCTGCATCTGCTCTACGCGCGCTTCTTCACCCGCGCGATGACGCGCTGCGGCCATCTCGACATCGCCGAGCCTTTCGTCGGCCTTTTCACGCAAGGCATGGTGACCCACGAGACCTATCGCGACACGACAACGGGCGAATGGCTCTATCCCGACGAGGTCGAGGCCCGGCCGGAGGGGTGTGTCCGCGTCGGGACGGGCGCCGCGGTCGCGGTCGGCCGCTCGGAGAAGATGAGCAAGTCGCGCCGCAACGTGGTCGAGCCGGCACCGATCCTGGCGCGCTACGGCGCCGATACCACGCGCTGGTTCATGGTGTCGGACAATCCGCCCGACCGTGATCTCGAATGGACCGAAGGCGGCATCGCCGGTGCGTCGCGCTTCGTCGCTAGATTGTGGCGCCTGGCTACGAGCGCGGCTCTGCTGCCGGACGAGGGAGCGGAGACGCCCGCGGGGCCCGATGCCGACCGGCTGCGGCGCGCCACCCACCGCACGATCGTCGCGGTGACCGATGCGATCGAAAGCTTCGGGCTCAACGTCGCGGTGGCGCGGCTCCACGAGCTCGTCAATGTCCTCGGGGATGCCGAGCGCGAGTCCGCCGCCACGTCCGGGATCGCACGGGCCCGGCGCGAGGGGGTGATCGTGGCCGCCCTGCTCGCAAGCCCTGTCATGCCGCACCTCGCCGAGGAGATCGTGGCACTCCTCGATCCCGGCGGGGCGCTCGTGGTCGAGCGTCCCTGGCCCGTGGCCGACCCGGCGATGCTGGTCCGACGCTCGGTCACGATCGGCGTCCAGGTGATGGGCAAGCTACGCGGCACGATCGACGTCGCGCCCGACGCCGGCGAGGCCGTGGTCCTCGACGCGGCGGAGGCCGAGCCCAACGTCGCGCGTGTCCTCGCGGGAGAGCGGATCGTCAAGCGCATACACGTTCCGGGGCGCATCGTGAATTTCGTGGTCGCTCGATGAGAACGCGCGCGGCGATCGCGTCCGTCCTGCTGCTCGGCGGGTGCGGCTTCCAGCCGCTCTACGGCAGCGGCGCCGACAGCCCGACCGCGGACCTGCCGTCCGTCTACGTCGACAACATCGCCGCCGGCCATGTCGGCCAGCTCCTGCGCGAGGATCTGGAGGCGCGTCTCGACAGCCCGGTCTCCGGCGCAGACAGCCGCTATCGCCTGACGGTCAGCCCCGCGCTCACCTCCGCGGGCATCGCGATCCAGCCGGACAATTCCTCGACCTACACGCGCCTCGTCGGCTCGGCCAGCTGGACGCTGGCGACGGTCGGCGTGACGCCGAAAACCCTGGCGCATGGCAGCGCCCGCACGATCGACAGCTACAATCCGATCGATCAGCAGTATTTCCAGGCGGTCCTGTCGAACGACACCGCGACCGCCCGGATCATGTCGAACCTCGCCGACCAGGTCTCGCTTCAGCTCGCCGCCTGGTTCCGGAGCGCGCACGAGACCCGCAATCCCGACCTGCTGGTAGCCGCATCGGCCGACGATGCGCCCTGACGGGCGAACCGTCGCCCGCTTCCTCGCCTCACCCGGGCCGATCCGGATCGTGCTGCTGCACGGCGACGATCTCGGCCTCGTCCGCGAACGCGGATCGGTGCTGACCCGCGCGGTGGCGGGGTCCCTCGACGACCCGTTCCGCGTCACCGTGCTCGACCGCGACGTTCACGATCGCATCGAGGAGGAAGCGACCGCACTCTCGCTGACGGGAGGAAGGCGGGTGGTCCGGGTCCGGGACGCCGCCGATGCGCTGGCACCCGCGCTGAGCCGGATCCTGGCGACCCCGGGCGACACGCTGCTCGTCCTCGAAGCGTCGTCGCTGCCCGGGCGCTCCAAGCTCAGGACCCTGCTCGAACCCCGTGCCGATACCGCCGTCGTGCCGTGCTACCCGGAAGAGGGTCGAGCTCTCGGCGCGTCGCTCGGGGCGATGATGGAGGAGGCTCGCGTCCGGGTGACGCCCGACGCGCTCGAAGCCCTTACGTCGTTGCTGGGTGCCGACCGGCTCGCGAGCCGGAGCGAGGTGGAAAAGCTGGTGCTGTATGCCGGCGAGAACGGCACGGTCGACCTGGAGGCCGTCGAGGCCTGCGCCGCCGATGCCTCGTCACTGTCGCTCGAGGATGCCCTGTTCGCGGCGACCGAGGGCGACGTCGAGACCGCCGACCGGGCGATCGAGCGGGCGCTCGCCGACAATGCCGCACCGGTCGCGATCGTCCGCGCGCTCGGCACCCATCTGGCGAGGCTTTCGGTGAGCCGCCGCGACATCGACGAGCACGGCCAGAGTGCGGCGGAGGCGGCGAAATCGGCGCGGCCCCCGGTGTTCTTCAAGCGCCTGCCGTCCTTCACGCGCGCGCTCGGACGATGGAGCCTGGCCTCGCTGGCACGCGCCTCGGCGGAGGCCCACTCGGTCGAGCTCGCCTGCAAGCAGACCGGCGCGCCCGATCTCGCCCTGGTTCGCCACCTTGTCCAGCGCGTCGCCCGTGCCGGCGCAAGGCGGGGGACATGACGTTGTTCGACCGGTTGCGGCACGACGCCGGGCCGGAATGGGAGAACTACATCGCCCACCCGTTCGTGGCGTCGCTCGCGGACGGGGTGCTGCCGCCCGCCGCGTTCCGGCGCTACCTGACGCAGGACACGCTGTTCCTCGTCCATTTCGCGCGGGCCTGCGGGCTGGCGGCCTTCAAGAGCGAGACGCTCGCCGAGATCCGCGAGGCCAGCGCCACGCTTTCCGCGCTGCTCGAGGTGGAGATGCCGCTGCATCTCGATTTCTGCGCGCGCTGGGGCCTCGACGACGTGGCGATCGCGGCGGAACCGGAAACGCTGGAACTCGTCGCCTACACGCGGTTCGTCCTCGAGCGCGGCCTCGCGGGCGACCGGCTCGATCTCGACGTCGCGCTGGCCCCCTGCATCCTCGGTTACGCCGAGATCGGCTCGCGGCTCGCGGGGGCGGCGACCCGATCGGAGCATCCTTACGGGGAATGGATCCGGACTTACGCGGGCGCGGCCTACCAGACGGTTGCGTCCGACGCGAAAGCCCGTCTCGACCGGCTCTGGGGGTCGCGCGGCTCGGACGCACGCTACCCCCGATTGCTGGCGACGTTCCGGCAGGCGGTCCGTCTCGAGACGGCGTTCTGGCAGATGGGTTTCGTCTGACGTGGAGCCCCGCTATGGTGCGGTCGCGGTGCACGCTTGTCCGCGTAGCTCAGCAGGATAGAGCACAGGATTCCTGAACGAATTGGGCGCGGCGCTCGGAAACGGCGCCGTGGATCCGCTCAAAGTCGGGGAACGCTTCGGCGCGCTCGCGCCATGCCGATCCCGAGCCAAGCCCGCCGCGAGGTCGGGAAGGTGTAGAGACTGGAAGGGCGGCACCTGTCGGTCCCGTAGGGATCCATGGTGAAGGGACAGTCCAGACCACGAACCGCGCCGGGGCGCGGGCGGCGAAAGCCGAAGTGGCATTGAATCCTGGGGCCGTGGGTTCGAATCCCGCCGCGGACACCAACTTCATAATACCGGCGGGGTTTCACCCCGCACCCCACCGGGCGCTGGGCGCCTGGACCTAGGAACGTTCATCGATTGCGGGTCTGGGCGCGCCGCGCCCAGCGGAGTTTGAGGCGGAGCCTCTAATGGAGGATGATCTCGACGCGGTGGTTCTGCGGCTCGCGCACGTCCCGGCCGGTGGGCATGAGGAGGTGCGTGTCGCCGTAGCCGTGCACCTCGATCGCGCCCGGCGGGACGCCG
>CAXUBX010000053.1:0-13057 GCA_964249405.1 uncultured Acetobacteraceae bacterium
CCCCGGCGATCCTGCTCGGGATCCTCGTCATGGTGTTCCTCCAGGACCGGATCGGCGACGCCGCCTGGCTGAGCGCGCCGGAAAAGACGCAGCTCGCGGCCGCCCTCGAAGCGGAAGCGGCCGCCAAGACGACCGTGGCGCTCCGGGCCGTCTTCACCAGCGCGCGCGTCTGGCTCTGCTGCGCGATCCTCTTCGGGATCGTGATGGGGTCGTATGCGATCGGCTTCTGGCAGCCGACGATCATCCGGCAGACCGGCGTCCGCGATCCGTTCTTCATCGGCCTGCTCACCACCGTGCCCTACACGCTGGCGCTGGTGTCCATGATCGCGACCGGCCAGCACGCCGACCGGACGCGCGAGCGGCGCTGGCATGTCGCCGTGCCGGTGCTCCTCGCCGCGTGCGGCTTCATGCTCTGCACGCAGGCGGGCGCAAGCACTCCGCTGGCGATGGCCGGCCTCATCATGGCGGTCATCGGCGTCGTGACCGCGCTGCCGATGTTCTGGGCACTGCCGACGTCGTTCCTCGGCGGCACGGCGGCCGCCGCGGGGATCGCGCTGATCAACTGCACCGGCAATCTCGCCGGCTTCTTCAGCCCGGCGATCATCGGCTTCCTCAAGACCGAGACCGGCGCGCTCGGCTCCGGACTGGTCCTGGTGGCGGCTTGCCTGGTCGCGTCCGCGCTGCTGATCCTGTTCGCGGTCCCGGCGCGGCTCGTCGACCGCTGAAGCCGTTCCG
The DNA here is from genome assembly GCA_964249405.1 of uncultured Acetobacteraceae bacterium. Lineage (GTDB taxonomy): Bacteria > Pseudomonadota > Alphaproteobacteria > Acetobacterales > Acetobacteraceae > CAXTPV01. The sequence continues at coordinate 736 of CAXUBX010000053.1, forward strand.
GACGCAGACGAGAGGGCGATGGCGATGAACGAGCCGGTCCGGGTCCTGACCCTCGGCGACATGGATCCCGACGTGGACGCGGCGCTGCGCGCGCGCTTCGAGCTCGTCGGAGCCGCCGACGCGGGGGCGGTCGGCCGCGACGAGGCCGTCCGCGCCATCGTCACCCGCGGCCGCACGCCGATCGACGCCGGGCTGATGGACCGTCTGCCCGCGCTCGAGACGGTCGCGACGATCTCGGTGGGCTACGACTCGATCGATGTCGCCGAGGCGGTCCGGCGCGGCATCGTCGTCAGCCACACCCCGGACGTGCTGAACGACGAGATGGCCGATTTCACCGTGGGCCTGCTCCTCGCGACGCTCCGGAGGCTGCCGGCCGCCGAGCGCCACCTTCGCGCGGGGCGCTGGCGCGGCGGCGAGGATTTTCCGCTCTCGCCGTCGCTCCGCGGCCGGACGGTCGGGATCGTCGGCATGGGCCGCATCGGCACGGTGATCGCCCGCCGGCTCGAGGGCTTCGACGTGCCGATCGCCTATTTCGCCCGCAGCCCGCGCGCCGCCTCGTCGCACGCCTACCACGACACCCTCCTGTCGCTCGCGCGCGCGGTCGACACGCTGATCGTCGTGCTGCCGGGCGGCGCGGCGACGCGTCACGCGATCGACGCCGAGATCCTGTCGGCGCTCGGCCCGGACGGCGTCCTGATCAACGTCGCCCGCGGCTCGGTCGTCGACGAGGCGGCGCTGACCGAGGCGCTCCGGCGCGGCGACATCCTGGCCGCCGGCCTCGACGTCTTCGCCGACGAGCCGCGCGTGCCGGACGCGCTTCTCGCCCTGGAGCAGGTCGTCCTCCTGCCGCATGTCGGCACGGCGACCCACCACACGCGCGGCCGGATGGGCCAGCTCGCCGTCGACAACGTCGCGGCATGGTTCGACGGCGGCGACGTCCTGACACCGATCCCGGAATGCGCGGGCCCCGGCCGCCGGCGCCGCCCGGCCTGAACCGAACCCTGCCGCGAGGACAGACGATGCCGCTCGACCACACCGCCCGGGGGGTCTTTCCGATCGCGCCGACGCCGTTCCACGAGGACGGCCGGATCGACTGGCCCTCCATCGCGCGGCTGACCGCCTTCTACCGCGAGATCGGCAGCGACGGGATGACCGTGCTCGGCGTGCTCGGGGAGGCGCCGAAGCTCGACGCCGCCGAGGCGCTGGAGGTGGCGCGCTGCTTCGTCCGGGAAGCCGGCCCGTTGCCCGTCATCGTCGGCGTGTCGGCGCCCGGCTTCGCCGCCATGCGGAGCCTCGCCCATGCCTCGATGGAGGCGGGCGCGGCCGGCGTGATGATCGCGCCGCCGAACACGCTCCGGACCGACGACCAGATCGCGGCCTACTACCGGGGCGCCGCGGACGCCGTCGGCGCCGGCGTCCCGTGGGTGATCCAGGACTATCCCCTCAACTTCTCGGTGGTGATGTCGCCGGGCGTGATCCGCCGCATCGTCGACGAGAACGGGTCCTGCGTGATGCTCAAGCACGAGGACTGGCCGGGCCTCGAGAAGATCAGCGCGCTCCGGGCCGCCGAGCGGGACGGCGCGGGCCGCCCGATCTCGATCCTGTGCGGCAACGGCGGCCTGTTCCTCGATTTCGAGACCGAGCGCGGCGCCGACGGCGCGATGACCGGCTACGCGTTCCCCGACATGCTGGTCGACGTGGTGCGCTGGCAGGCGGAGGGACGACGCGACGACGCGCACGACCTGTTCGACGCCCACCTGCCGCTGCTCCGCTACGAGCAGCAGCCGGGCATCGGGCTCGCGGTGCGGAAATACGTGATGGCGCGTCGCGGCCTGATCGCGTCCGACACGCAGCGCGACCCGGCCGCGCGGCTCGGCCCCGCCGCCCGCGCCGAGGTCGACTACCTGCTCGCCCGTCTCTCGACCAGGGACGCGCGGGCGGCGCGCTGATCGGGAACCCGCCCTGCCTCAGCCCGCCTTGCCTCAGCCCCCCCTTGCCTCAACGCGGCGGCGCGGGCGCTTCGAGCCCGGCGTCCCTGTAGGCCTCGCGCGCCCGCGGGTCGTCGAGCCGTGCCAGGAAGCGACGCGCCGCCTCGCCGCGGGCGGTGCCGGCGAGGAGCGCGCCCGAGAACACGGCGGCGGTTCCGAGCGGCTCGGGCAGGCTGCCGACGATCTCGACGCCGGGCACCGTCATGAGCTCGCTGATCTGCTGGACCGCGACGTCCGCCTCCCCGGCGACCAGCCGTTCGGCGGTGAAGCCCGCCGGGATGATCGTCGCCCGCGCGTTGATCTCCGCCCCGATCCCGAGCCGCTCGATCGCGGCCGCGAAATGGATGCCGCTCGCGCCACCCCGCGAGTAGGCGATCGAACGGGCGGCGCGCAGCGTCCGCACGGCCGCATCGAGCGTCCCGATGTCGGGGTGGGCCGCGCCCCGACGCACCGCGATCCCGACGCGCGAGCGCACCAGGTCGATCCGGCTCGACGGGTCGATCGTGCCGTTCCCGGCCAGCCGGTCCATCGCCGCGGCGGTCACGACGAGCAGGTCCGCGCGCTCGCCCGTCTCGAGCCTCTCGAGGAGCACGCTGGTCGGCGCCCAGTCCACCTCGACGCGCAGGCCGCTTTCGGCCTCGAAGCGCGGCAGGATCGCCTCGTCGACGGGCTTGCGGATCACCAGCGCCATCATCGCCCTGATCGCGCCGTTCCCGGCCGGTTCCGTCATCCTCCGTGCCTCCTCGCCCGCGCCGCGCTCACGACGCCCCGCGCTCACGACGCGACGCGCCGCACGAAGTCCGGCGTCAGCTCGTCGAGCCGGTTCACCCCGAGCAGCGCCATGTCGCGATGGATCTCGTCCTTCAGGATGGTCATCGCGTGCAGCACGCCCGGCACGCCGCCGATCGCCGCCGCGAAGAGCAGGGGACGTCCGACGAGCACGAAGTCGGCGCCGAGCGCGAGCGCCTTCAGCACGTCGGTGCCGCGCCGGATGCCGCTGTCGACGATCACCTTCATGGCCCGCTTCTCGCCGCCGAGCTCGGCCAGGACGTCGAGGGGCGCCGGCGCGTAGTCGAGCTGCCGCCCGCCATGGTTCGAGAGGATGACCCCGTCCGCGCCGCAGTCCCGCGCGCGGACGGCATCGGCCACGGTGACCAGGCCCTTGACCAGCAGGGTGCCGCTCCAGCGTCGGCGGATCGCCTCCAGGTGTCGCCACGACAGCCTGTCGCGTGCGGCGGTGTTGCGGACGGCCCGCGACATCATCGGCGGCCCGCGCTCCGCCTCCGTGTTCTCGAAATGCGGCGCTCCGTGCAGCAGGCAGGTGCGTGCGACCACGCCGAGCAGCCAGCGCGGATGCAGCGCGCTCTGCACGGCGACCTTCGGCGTGACCCGGATCGGCATGCTGAAGCCGCTCCGGATGTTGTGCTCGCGGTTGCCGAGCACCGGCGTGTCCGCGGTCACCACGAGCGTCCGGTAGCCGGCCGCCTTCACGCGGTCGACGAGCCGGTCGATGCGTCCCTGGTCGCCCGCCAGGTAGGCCTGGAACCACGCGTCCGGATTGCGCGCGATCACGTCCTCGAGGCTGATCAGCGCCGACGCGCTCAGGATCATCGGCACGTCCATCCTGGCGGCGGCCTCGGCGAGAACGAGATCCCCGCGATAGGCGACGAAGGCGGCGCCGCCGAGCGGCGGCACGCCGAACGGCGCGCGATAGGTGCGGCCGAACAGGGTGACCGACTGGTCGCGCGCCGCCGTGTCGACCATCATCCGCGGATGGAAGGTGTAGCGCCCGTAGGCGGCGGAGGCCGCGCGCATGGCGGCTCCGGTCTCCACGCCGCCGGCCACGTACTGGAAGATCATGTGCGGCAGGTGGCGTCGCGCGTGACGCTCGAAATCGTCGAGCGCCAGCAGGTCGCGGAACCGGAAGGGCGTCGCCCCGGCGCTCCGCTTCACGCTGGTCCTGAAGCTCTCGGCCGACGTGATGCCGGGAGCCGCGCCGTCCTGTGTGGTGGCCGACATGATGCTCCTCGTCCGTGGCCGGGAACCGCCCGGTCCGCGCCGGAGAACGCGCGGCAACCGTCTGTTTTCCCGATCGCCGCTCGTTTTCGCGCCGGCGCCGATCCATAAACGTCCGGCGCCCCGCGCTCGCGAGCGCCATCCGGGCCGGACAAGGATCGTGCATGGCCTGCCGCATCGTCCTGCTGCACGCGACCCCGGTGGCCATGGAGCCGATCCGGGCCGCCCTCGCGTCGCGCTGGCCGGACGCCGAACCGGTCAACCTGCTCGACGACGGGCTGACGATCGACCGCGCGCGGGAAGCCGGGCTGTCGGACGCGATGATCGACCGCTTCGTCGCCTTCGGGCTGTACGGGCAGAGCCTCGGCGCCGCCGGCATCCTGGTCACGTGTTCGGCGTTCGGGCCGGCCATCGACCGGCTGGCGGCGGCGTGCGCGGTTCCCGTGGTCAAGCCGAACCAGGCGATGTTCGAGGCGGCGGCGGCGCACGGCGCGCGGATCGGCATGCTCGCGACCTTCGCGCCGTCGGTCCCGACGATGGCGGACGAGTTCGGCTCGTTCGTCGCGGAGAGCGGCCGCCCCGCGACCCTCGAGACGATCGTGGCCGACGGCGCGATGGACGCGCTCCGGCGCGGCGACGCCGACACGCACAACCGGCTGGTCGCCGCGCGGGCACCCGCGCTCGCCCATTGCGATGCGATCATGCTCGCGCACTTCTCGACGTCGCGTGCGCTCGCCGCCGTCCGCGAGGCGGTCGCCGTGCCCGTCCTGTCCGCGCCGGACCTTGCCGTCGATCGGATCCGCGCGCTCGTCACCGGCGCGGCGGCGGCCTGACCGTTGCCGGCGTCCCGCTTCGCCTATGTCGGATGCTTCACCACCGCGGCGCGCGGCGCGCGCGGCGACGGCATCGACGTCCACGCGATCGACCCGGCGACCGGAGCCTGGACCCCGATCCAGCACCTGGGCGGCCTGGTGAACCCGTCCTTTCTCGTCCTCGCGCCCGACCGGCGGACGCTCTACGCCGTGCACGGCGACGCCGGCCACGCGAGCGCGTTCTCGCGCGACGAGGCGAGCGGCCTGCTGCGTCCGCTCGGACAGGCGGCGACCGGTGGCAGCAACGTCGTCCACCAGGCGATCGCCCCGTCCGGCCGCCACCTGGTCGTCGCCAACTATGCGTCCGGCTCGGTCGCCGTCCTGCCGATCGGCGATGACGGCGCACTCGCGCCGTTCAGCTTCCTCGCATCGATGCCCGGGCGGCCCGGGCCGCACCGCCTCGAGCAGGCCGGGTCGCACCCGCACCAGGTCCTGTTCGACCCGTCCGGCCGCTTCGTGCTGGTTCCCGACAAGGGCCATGACGGCGTCGCCGTGTTCGCGTTCGACGAGGCGCGGGGCACGCTCGAGCTCGCCTCCGTGATGGCGTCACGTCCCGGCGCCGGCCCACGCCATGCGGCGTTCCATCCCGAGCGGCCGGTGTGCTGGGTGCTGAACGAGCTCGACTCGTCGGTGACCACGTGCCGGTGGACCTCCGGCGGGCTCGAACCGGTCGAGGTCATCCCGACGCTCCCGGCCGACTTCTTCGGCGCCAGCACCGCGGCCGCGATCGCCGCGACGACGGACGGACGCCTCGTGTACGCCTCCAATCGCGGACACGACAGCATCGCCGCCTTCGGGACGGACGACCGGGACGGCCTGCTCCGTCCGCTCGGCTGGACGCGCGCTCCCGGGCGGGGCCCGCGCTTCATCGCCTCCCACGACGACATCCTGGTCGTCGCGAGCGAGCAGGACGACCTGATCGGCCGTTTCGCGCCCGAGGCGGGCGGCGGCCTCCGGCGGGTGGGCGAGCTCGTCCCGTCGCGAAGCCCCGTCACCATCGCCTTCGCCTAACGCGGGGTTTCACCCCGCACCCCACCAGGCGCTGGGCGCCTGGACCCCCGGTTGTTGATCGAATGCGGGTCCGGGCGCGGCGCGAGCGGAGCCTCAAGGGGCGCGGAACCGGACGTCGAGCAGGTCCTCGAACACCCGGATCATGGCGCCCTTGTCCTCCTCGCCGTGGCCGCGCCGGAGTGCCGTCTGGTAGGTCGCGGTCGCCGCGGCCAGCACGGGCATCGGGACGCCGAGCCGGGCCGACAGCGACGCGCCGGCCACGAGGTCCTTGTAGGCGGCCGCCATCGGGTAGCCGTCCGTGAAGTGGCCGCGCAGCATGCGTGGAATGAAGAACTCCGAGGCGTGGCTTCGGCCCGTGCCGGTGTTCACGACATCGCCGACCTTCGCGGGGTCGAGGCCGAGATAGGCGGCGAGCGGCAGCAGCTCGGCCAGCGCGGCCGCGTTGATGTCGAACAGCAGCTGGTTCACCAGCTTGGCCGCCTGGCCGCTGCCGGACGGCCCCATGTGGAGGATCGTCCGGCCGATCCGCTGCAGCAGCGGGCGCGCGCGCGCGAACGCCTCCGGCGTGCCCCCGCACATGACCGTCAAGGTCCCGTCGGTCGCGCGCGCCTCCATGCCGGAGACGGGCGCATCGAGAAACCCGATGTCCCTTGCCTGGAGGGCCTCGCCGAGCGCGAGCGTCTCGGCGTGGTCGCTCGTGCCGAGATCGATCACCAGCGCGCCCGCCCCGAGAAGCGGCGCGAGCCCGTCCTCCCCGAGCAGCACCGAGCGCACCGCCCCGGCATCGGACAGGCAGAGGAACACGATGTCGGCGCCGGCGAGATCCGCCGGGCGCGTGGTGACGGCGGCGCCGCGGGCGCGGAACCCGTCGAGGCCGCGCCCGCTCCGGCTGCACGCCGTGAGGTCCTCGCCGTCGCGGAGGAGGTTGAGCGCGATCGGGCGCCCCATCCGGCCGAGCCCGACGAAACCAAGCCGCATCGCGTGTCCTCCTTCCCCCGTCGCGGTCAGGAGTGGCTGACCTCCCGCAGGTAGCGCGCCCTGGTCTCCTCGTTCATCGGGTAGAGGCCGGGCAGCGGGACGCCCTTCCTTACCTCGCCCATGATCCACTCCTCGACGCGTTCCTGTTCGACCGCCTCGGCGATCACCTCGTCGAGGATCGCCGCCGGGACCAGCACGGCACCGTCCTCGTCGAGCGACACCAGGTCGTCCGGGAACACGGCGACGCCGCCGCAGCCGATCGGCCGCTGCCAGTCGACGAACGTGAGCGCGCTCACCGAGGGCGGCGCGGCGACGCCGCGGCTCCAGACCGGCAGGCCGGTCTGCCGCACCCCCGCGACGTCGCGCAGCGCGCCGTCCGTCACCAGGGCCGCGACGCCGCGTTCGCGCATCCGGCCGCACAGGATATCGCCGAAGATCCCGGCATCCGTGTTGCCCATCGCGTCGACGACCGCGACGCAGCCGGCCGGCATCGCCTCGATGGCGGCCCGGGTGGAGACCGGCGACGCCCACGAGGCAGGGGTCGCGAGGTCCTCGCGGGCCGGGACGAACCGCAGCGTGAACGCGCGGCCCACCACGCGCGGGCTCCCGGGGTCGAGCGGCCGCGTGCCGCGCATGGACACGTGCCGGAGCCCCTTCTTCAGCAGCACCGTGGTCAGTGTCGCCGTGCTGATCGCGCGCAGGCGGGCGAACCGTTCCGTGTCGTCGGCCATCGTCGCACTCCGTCCGTCAGAGGCTCTGGATCAGGCCGCCGTCGACCCGAACCACCCCGCCGGTCATGTAGGAGGCGGCGGTGCCGGCGAGGAAGGCGACCACGTTGGCGTATTCCTGCGGGTCGCCGTAGCGGCCGAGCGGGATCGCGGCGGCGCTCTCGGCCGCCACCTCGGCGACCGCGCGGTTCTCGCGACCCGCCTTCTGCTCGTCGAGGAAGGCGACGCGCGCGGTCGCGATCCGGCCCGGCACCACGACGTTCACCGTGACGCCGTCGCGGGCGACTTCGCGGGCGAGGGTCTTGGACCAGCCGAGCAGCGTCAGGCGGAGCGCGTTGGACATCGCGAGGTTCGGGATCGGCGCCACCACGCCGGACGAGGTGGAGGTGATCACCCGTCCCCAGCGTCGCTGCCGCATCGCGGGCAGCACCCGGTCGGTGATGGCGATCACCGACAGCACCATCGCCTCGAACTGCGCCTGCCAGGCCGAGGCGGGCTGGCCCGCCGCCGGCGCCGGCGGCGGGCCGCCGGTGTTGTTGACCAGGACGTCCACCGGCCCGAGCGCCGTCTCCACCTGACCGACCCGGTCGTCGACCGACGCGAGATCGCCGAGGTCCCACGCGAGCGGCACCGCCGTGCCGCCGTCGGCGCGGATCGCCGCCGCCGTCGCCTCGAGCGGCGCGAGGCTGCGGCCGGCGACCGCCACGCGCGCGCCCTCATGGGCGAGCGTGCGCGCGATCGCGCTCCCCAGGCCGCCGCCGCCGCCGAGCACGAGTGCCGTTCTGCCCGCGAGCCCCAGATCCATCTGCTCTCTCCGGATGGTTCGCCGCCGAGCCGACGAGGCCGCCCTTGGTCAGGCCACCCGTCGGTCGGAAGACCTTCCGGACCGAAAGGGCCGGCGGGTCGCTTCGGTTCCGCCGGCGAGGCGGCACGGAAGGGTCAACCGTCCGTGTCGGCCTTGTCGGGACGTGCGGCGAACATGCCGGGATTGGCCGCTCTCGACGCCTCGATCACGGCGAGCAGCGCGTCGAGATGGCGCGCGACCGCCGCCGCGGCACCGTCGCCATCTCCCGCCTCCAACGCGTCCACGATGGCGGCATGCTCGGCGACCACGCTCCCCATCCGGCCGGCCACGGGAAGCGTCAGGCGGCGGAAGCGGTCGACCTGCGTCTTGATCTGAACGATCACCTGCCAGAACCGCGTCCGGCCCGCGATCGTCGCGAGCAGCGCGTGGAAGCGCTCGTCCGCGTCGTGGAAGCCCTCGTGATCGAATGCGGCCTCGCGCTCGTGCTGGAGCGCGAGCTCGGCCCGGAGGAAGGCGACGTCGGCGCGACCCGCGCGACCGGCCGCCTCGCGCGCGGTCGCCTCCTCGAGCACCCGCCGGATGGCGATCGCCTCCGGGAGCTCCTCGAGCGGGATCGGCGCGACGAAGGTGCCGGACTGCGGAAAGATGTCGATCAGCCCCTCGTCGGACAGTCGGAGGATCGCCTCGCGGGCCGGCGTGCGGCTCACACCGAACGCGCCGGCGATTTCGGCCTCGCTGATCGCGGCACCGGGAGGCCGGCGCAGCGAGACGATCTCGCGCCGCAGCTCGCGATAGATCCGGGCGGCGGCCGACAGACGCCTCGGATCGCCCGCGGCCGCGGAACGGGGGGCCGGACGGCGGCGCGGCCGCGCCGAAGGAGGGGGCGTGCTCAGGAGATGGAGCTTTGCGTCACGGTTGATATATTAGTATACCGAGCGGGCTCGAGCGACCGAGGCCCGGAATGCCCCATCCCGACATCCTGTTCCCTCCCGACCCGACGGTCCGGGCGATCGCGCGCCGTCTCTACGCCGGCGTCGCGGCCTTGCCGATCGTCAGTCCGCATGGGCATTGCGATCCCGCCTGGTTCGCCCGGAACGAGCCGTTCGCGGATCCCGCATCGCTGTTCGTGGTTCCCGACCATTACGTGTTCCGCATGCTCTACAGCCAGGGCGTTCCCCTGGAGGCACTCGGCGTGCCTCGGGTGGACGGCGGCCCGATGGAGACCGATGGCCGGCGGATCTGGCGCCTCCTCGCGCGGCACTGGACGCTGTTCCGCGGCACGCCGACGCGGCTCTGGATGGAGCAGTCCTTCTCGAGCCTGTTCGGCATCGAGGAACGTCTCGACCCCGACAATGCCGACCGGCTCTACGACGTCATCGCCGGCCATCTCGCGACGGACGCGTTCCGGCCTCGGGCGCTGTTCGAGCGGTTCAACATCGAGGTGCTGACGACCACCGAAAGCCCGCTCGATACGCTCGACCACCACCTTGCGTTGCGGGCGACCGCTTGGCGGGGGCGCGTCATCCCCGCGTTCCGTCCCGACCCGGTGGTCGATCCCGATTTCGACGGCTTCGTCGCCAACGTCGACCGTCTCGGCGAGATGACCGGCGAGGACACCACCGCGTGGCGCGGCTATCTCGCCGCCCTTCGCAAGCGCCGCGCGTTCTTTCGCGCGCTCGGGTCGACGTCGAGCGACCACGGCCATCCCACGGCGGCGACCGCCGACCTCGACGAGGCGGACGCCGAGCGCCTGTTCGGGCGGGTCCGGACCGGTGGCGCGACCGCCGCCGACGCCGAGCTGTTCCGGGCGCAGATGCTGACCGAGATGGCGCGGATGAGCCTCGACGATGGTCTCGTGATGCAGATCCATCCGGGCGCATACCGCAATCACAACCCCGCCGTCTTCGCGCGCTTCGGCCGCGACAAGGGCGCCGACATCCCGACCCCGACCGACTACGTGCGGGCATTGAAGCCTCTCCTCGACCGGTTCGGCAACGAGACGCGGCTCACGATCGTGCTGTTCATGATCGACGAGACGACGCTCGGGCGCGAGCTCGCGCCGCTCGCCGGCCACTATCCGGCGCTCCGGCTCGGGCCGCCCTGGTGGTTCTTCGACAGTCCGGAGGGGATGCGCCGCTTCCGCGAGCTGACCACCGAGACCGCCGGCTTCGCGAACACGGTCGGCTTCAACGACGACACGCGCGCGTTCCCGTCCATTCCGGCGCGTCACGACGTCGCGCGCCGGTCGGACTGCGCCTTCCTCGCCCGTCTCGTCGCCGAGCACACGCTCGACGAGGACGAGGCGCACGAGGTCGCACATGCGCTCGCCTACGGTCTCGCGAAGAAGACCTACAGGCTTTGACCGGTCGGATCGCGTCCGCCGGCGCGGCGACGAGGCGCGTCGTGTAGCGCGGCGCGGCCACCGTCTGGGGAGGAACGAACAATGAAGGCGGTCAAGGGACTGCGCTGGTACATCCTCGCGCTGATGGCGCTTGGCACGATCGTCAACTATCTCGACCGGCTCACGCTCGGCGTGCTCGCGCCGATCCTGCGCACGCACCTGCACATGTCGACGGCGCAGTACTCCTACGTCGTGACCGCGTTCCAGCTCTGCTACAGCTTCACGCAGCCGTTCGCGGGCTTCCTGATCGACCTGATCGGGCTCCAGCTCGGCTACTTCCTGTTCGCCTTCGCCTGGAGCACGGCGTCGGCGCTCAATGCCCTTGCCGGCGGCTGGCAGTCGCTCGCCCTGTTCCGCGGCCTCCTCGGCATCTGCGAGGCGGCCGCGATCCCGACCGGGGTCAAGACGGCGGCGCTCTGGTTCCCTGCACGCGAGCGTGCGATCGCGACCGGGTGGTTCAATTCGGGAAGCTCGATCGGCGCGATGATCGCGCCGCCTCTCGTGATCTGGATCGCGCTGGTCTGGAACTGGCGGGTCGCCTTCGTGGTGACCGGCGTGATGGGCATGATCGTCTCGCTCGTCTGGCTCGCGCTCTACCGCAACCCGGGAGAGCATCGGCGGCTCGACGACGTCGAGCGGCGCCTGATCCTCGACGGACGCGAGACGGAGGAGCCGGCGGCCGCCCCGTCGGCGCGCCGGGTCCTGAACCGCGGCAGCTTCTGGGCGATCGCGGTCGCGCGCTTCCTGACGGAGCCCGCCTGGCAGACGTTCCAGTACTGGATCCCGCTCTACATGGTCACCGTGCGGGGCATGGACATCAAGCATTTCGCGCTGTTCGGATGGCTGCCGTTCCTCGCCGCCGACATCGGCTGCATCTTCAGCGGCTATCTGTCCCGGATCATCGGTGCCGGGTTCCGCCTGTCGCTCGTGAACGCGCGGATCGCCGGGGTCGGCGTCGGCGCCGTTTGCATGATCGGTCCGGCGCTCGTCAGCTTCTTCGCGAGCCCGATCGTCGCGATCGGTCTGTTCTCGCTCGGCGCCTTCGCCCACCAGACCCTGTCGAGCCTCATGTACGCGCTCGTGACCGACCGTTTCGAGAAGGCCGATGTCGGCACCGCGACCGGCTGCGCCGGCATGGCGGGCTATCTCGGCGCCGCCGGCTTCTCGCTCCTGCTCGGCGCGCTCGCGCACAGCGTCGGGTTCGCGCCGATGTTCGCGCTCCTGCCGGCGTTCGATCTGATCGCCTTCGCGGTTCTCGCCGTGGTTCTCGGCGAGCGGGCGTCGAGGCGGTTGGTGCCGCACGAGCTCCGGACATGAGCGTGACCGGGGCCGAACCCACCCGCCCGGGAAGGACGGGCGTCCCCTGAGGGACCAACCGGAGAAAAATATCATGAGGAAGCGTGTCCACAACGCAGCGAGGTTCGCACCCTGCCTGTTCGCGCCCTGCCTGGTCGCGTTCTGCGGCGGTGAGGCGCGGGCCGCCGCGGTCGCGCATTGCGACGCGACCGCCTACGGCGCCATCG
>CAXUBX010000053.1:13157-19826 GCA_964249405.1 uncultured Acetobacteraceae bacterium
GAGGCGCGGGCCGCCGCGGTCGCGCATTGCGACGCGACCGCCTACGGCGCCATCGGCGACGGCGCCACCGACAACACCGCATCCCTGCAGCGGGCCATCAACGCCTGCGCGGCCGAAGGGGGTGGCGTGGTCGAACTTTCCGGTCCGGGCTCGACCTATCTCACCGGTCCGATCCAGCTCGCGAGCCACATCGACCTTCAGGTCGACAGCGGCGTGACCCTGAAGGCGGTGCCCGACCAGGCCCGCTTCACCTATGCCTTCATCGGCCACGGCTTCAATCCCGACGAGGCGCTGGTCACCGCGTACGACGCGAGCGACGTCGCCATCACCGGCACCGGCACCATCGACGGCCAGGGCTCGCTCTGGTGGCCGGCGGCGACCGCGACGGCGGACGACATCGACGCGGCGGGAAGCTCGGTCACGACGTTCGCGGCACTCGCGGCCTGGGCGGCCGCCAACCCGACGCTCGTGGAGGGGCCGAGCTCCACCTACGCGAGCTACGGCAGCATCCCGACGAGCAACGGGCTGCCGCGGCCGTGGCTGATCGAGTTCTACGGCGTGACGGGTGCCACGGTGAGCGGGATCCACCTGCAGAACTCGCCGATGTGGCATTTCGGCCTGCGCTACAGCAGCGACGCGCTGTTCGTGGACTACAACGTCGACACCAGCCCGACGTCACCCAACACGGACGGCCTCGACATCGTCTCGTCGCACGACGTGGCGGTGATCGGCGCCAACATCGCCGACGGCGACGACAACATCGCGATCAAGTCGGGATTCCCGGGCTTCGCCACCCCCGCGGTCGCCGCATCCGACATCGTGGTCGCCTTCAGCAATCTCGGGGCCGGGCACGGGTTCTCGATCGGCAGCGAGGCCGACAACGGGGTCAACAATCTCTACGCGACGAACATCACGTGGGACGGCACGGAATACGGCTTCCGCATCAAGAGCGGGCGCGACCGCGGCAGCCAGTTCGACGACATCGTGCTGAACAACCTGTCGATGACGGATGTCGAGCATCCGATCTACCTGACCGACTACTACACCAGCCAGCCGGCGGCCTTCACCGATCTGCCGCAACCGGTCACCGCGACGACGCCGTTCGTGCACGACGTGACGATCTCGAACCTGAAGGCCGTCAACGACGCCAACATGACCGAGGCGACCTCGTCGGAGATCATCGGCCTGCCGGAGGCCCCGATGCAGGACATCGTCCTCGAGAACGTCAGTCTCGAGGGGTTCAGCACGCCTTCGACGTCGGCTCGCGGCATCGAGCTCCGGAACGTGTCCGGCACCTTCGACAACGTCTCGATCACCGACACGGCGACGCCGTTCATCGTCGACGAGGGCGTCAGCGTCGCGAACAACATGGGGCTGAACCTCCAGTCTCCGCCGATCGACGCGTCCGCCGGACAATAAGCGTCACTCGAGCGGGAGCCGGCTTCGGTCGAGAACGCCGCCCGGCCGCTTCGGTCCGACCGCGACCGGGGCGGCCGGGCCCGACGCCGGCCCCTGTCTTCGGACCGATGGTCCCTTATGATGGCGTCTGGTCGAGCTGGGGCTTGTCATCGATCGGAGGATCCATGTCGACGACATCCTCTCTGCCCGGGTGGCTCGCGGGCGCCGTCGAGGCGCTCCGGTCCGGGAACATCGACGGCTGGATGGCGATCTATGCGCCCGACGCCGTGCACGAGTTCCCGTTTGCCCCCGAGGGCGCCGTCCCGCGCCTGGAAGGGCGCGACGCGATCGCGGCCTACATGCGCCAGCTTCCGGGACGGATCCGTTTCGGATCGCTCAGCGACGTGCGCGTGCGCGAGGCGGCCGACGAGTTCATCATCGAGGCCAACGGGCATCACCGCCGCGTCTCGGACGACACGCCCTGGGATCTCAGCTACATCTGGTTCGTCACCCGGCGCCACGGCCTGGTGACGCACTTCCGCGACTACATGAACCCGCTGCAGCTGCTGGCGCTTTGATGCATTGTCTCAGGTCCGTGAGGCGACCGTCTCTCGGGCTCGCCCAGGTCTTCGTCTCGTGTCGTCTCGCTTGAAACCTGGATCAGCGAAGCGTCTCGAAGACAGGCCAGTTCTGAAAGTTCTCGATCCCGCGCGACCGGCACGGCCGGGTCGAGGCGGCCCTACCGGTTGTCCGGCCCCGCATCGAGCAGGGCGATGTTCTGCTCGGCGAGATCCGCGGTGCCGCTGTCGGGCGACAGCGCCATCGCGCGCGTCCAGTCCTGCCTCGCCCCGTCGAGATCGCCGCTCCTCTGTCGCAGGATGCCGCGCTCGAGCAGGGCGTCCGGATCGTCCGGCGCCTCGGCCAGCGCCGCATTGACGTCGGACGCGGCGAGATCGAAGCGGCCGAGCGCCCGGTAGGCGGTCGCGCGCAGCACCAGCGCGTCCTCGCGCTTCGGATCGAGCGCGAGCGCGCGTCCGAGATCGTCCACCGCGGTCGCCTCCCGCGAGAGCGCGATCGCGACGCCGGCCCGCGACACCAGCAGGTCCGGGTCGTCGCCGGCGAGCGTCAGCGCGGCCGTCAGCGACGCGAATGCCCGTTCGGGGTCGTCGGCCATCATCCAGGCCTGCGCCGCCTGCCCGGCCAGCGAGGCCCGGATCGCCGCCGGCGCGCGACCCGCCGCCAGCCGGTCGAGCGACGTCGCACCCCCTTCGGGGTCGCCGAGCGCGATCGCGGCGAGCGCGAGACAATGCGCGCTGCCGATCCCGCCGCCCCGTCCGGCCCACGCCGCCGCGAAGTCCCGCGCGCCGGACGGGTCGTCCGGGATCATGCCGAGACACCTGTCGTAATCGGGGCTTTCGTCGATCCGCGGCGGCAGCGGCGGAAGCGGGATCGTCTGGTCGGCGTTGGCTCCGGACATGACCGGGATCCTACCATGAAACCCGAGCTCCTCGTGGTCGGACGCGGCTACACCGGACGGGCGATCGCCGAGGAGGCGTCCCGCACCGGCTGGGCGGTGACCGTGACCTCGCGCGACCCGGAAGGGTCAGACGGCGCCGACGGGGCCGTGATCGCGTTCGAGCGCCTCGGCGACGCCCTCCGAAGCGCGACCCATCTCGTGGTCACCGCGCCGCCCGGCGAGGCGGGCGACCCCGTTCTCGACCGCTTCGGCGGCGAGATCGAGCGGGCGGCACGCCTCCGCTGGGTCGGCTACCTGTCGTCGACCGGCGTCTACGGGGACCACGGGGGCGGCCTCGTGGACGAGGCGACCGAGCCGGTGCCGTCGTCGCCCCGCGCCCGGCGCCGGCGCGCGGCGGAGCGGGCGTGGGAACGGGTGGCCCGGCCGGGACGCCTGGCGGTCGACCTGATCCGGCTCGCCGGCATCTACGGCCCGGGACGATCGGTGCTCGACGAGCTCCGCGCCGGGTCCGCGCGTCCGATCCGCGCCCCGGACCACGCCTTCGGCCGCATCCACCGCGACGACATCGCCGAGGGAACGCTCGCGGCACTCGCGACCGCGGCGGCGGCCTCGCCCGCGCGCGTGCTCAACTTCAACGACGCGCTTCCGGCCCCGAGCGCCGACGTGATCCGCGAGGCGGCGCGCCTGCTCGGCCTGCCGCCGCCGCCGGAGCGGAGCCTGGACGAGGCCTGGCCCTCGATGAGCCCGATGGCGCGCTCGTTCTGGTCCGACAACCGCCGGGTCTCGTCCACCCGCACGGTCGCCGCCCTCCGCCGTCCCTGGCGTTATCCGACCTATCGGGAGGGCCTACGGGCGATCCTCGACGCCGAGCAGCGGGAGCAGCACGCCGCCGAGCAGCGCGATGTCGGCGGGCCGTGACAGGCGGTGGTCGCCGTCGGGGACCAGGATCACCCGCACGTCGCCGCCGATCCGCTCCGCGATCTCGCCCGCGGTCCGCCAGTCGACCGCGTCGTCGCGCTGGCCGTGCACCAGGCGCACCGGGCAGGCGATCTCGAGCCGTCCGTCGCCGGACAGCAGCGCGTTCGCCCGCCCGTCCTCGATCAGCGTCCGGGTGATCGGCACCGCGGCCGGGAACCCCGTCGCGACGTGGATCACGCCGTCCCGCATCACGCGCACCTGATCCGCCGCCGGCAGCCGCCGCCAGATCCGGCGCTCGGTGAAGTCCGGCGCCGCGGCGACACCCAGGATCCCCGCCACGCGACCGGGCCGCGCGAGCGCCACCAGCAGCGCGATCCAGCCGCCCATCGACGAGCCGAACAGCACGAGCGGCCCGGTGGTGTGGCCGTCGATCAGCGCGAGCGCGTCGTCCCGCCAGCGTCCGACCGAGCCCGCGGCGAACCGCCCCGCCGAGGCGCCGTGGCCGGAATAGTCGAGCCGCAGCGTCGCGACCCCGTGCCCGGCGGCGAGCGCCGACAGCGCCGAGATCTTCTCGCCGGTCATCGCGCTGCCGAAGCCCGGCAGGAACACCGCGGTCGGCTGGCGTCCCGCCGTCCGGATCGCGGCGAGCCGTATCCCGTCGCCCCGGTCGATCATGTCCGGCACCCGATCACCCCCATCGAAACGTCCACGCGAGATCCCGGATGGACATGCGTCCCGCTCGACGCGATTGACGGTGTCGCAGGAGGGGCCGGGAATGCTGTCACACGTCCATGTCGGGATCACCGATTTCGCCCGCGCCTTCGCGTTCTACGACGATGTCCTGGCGGAGCTCGGCCTGACCTTGCGCTTCCATCAACCCGATCACGGCTGGGCGGCCTGGATGCGGCCGGGGCTCGACCGGCCGCTCCTGGTGATCGGCCGACCGTTCGACGGCGGCGCGGCGGCCCCCGGCAACGGCAACATGGTCGCGCTCCTCGCGCCCGACCGGGGGAGCGTCGACCGCTGCCACGCGCGCGCCCGCGCCGGCGGGGGCCGCGACGAGGGCGCACCGGGCCTCCGCCCCTGGTACCACCCGGACTATTACGGTGCCTATTTCCGGGATCCCGACGGCAACAAGCTGTGCGTCTGCTGCCACGGCGCGACCGGTCGGTCGTAGCGCGCCGGTCATGGCCATCGACCTCCGCGGGACGTCGATCCTCCAGGTGCTGCCCGCGCTCGACGAGGGCGGCGTCGAGCGCGGCACCGTCGAGATGGCGCGCGCGATCGTCGGGGCGGGCGGCCGGGCCGTCGTCGCCAGCGCCGGCGGCCGCCTCGTCCCGGCGCTGGAGCGGGCGGGCGGCCTGCACCGCACGCTGCCCCTGATGACCAAGGATCCGGTCGACATCCTGCTCAACGCCGGGCGGCTCCGTCGGCTGATCCGGACCGGCGGCGTCGGCCTCGTGCACGCCCGCTCGCGCGCCCCCGCCTGGTCGGCGCTGCTCGCGGCAAGGCGCGCGCACGTGCCCTTCGTCACCACCTGGCATGGCGTCTACGGCGAGGATCTCCCGTTCAAGCGCCTCTACAACGGCGTCATGGCGCGCGGCGACCGGGTGATCGCGATCAGCGACTTCGTCGCCGCGCGGGTCGCCCGCGACCACGGCGTCGGGCCCGACCGGCTCCGCACGATCCATCGCGGCGCCGACCTCGCCGTGTTCGATCCGGCGCGGATCAGCGGCGAGCGGATCGCCCGCCTCGCCGCCGGCTGGCGGCTTCCCGACGCCGCGCGCGTCGTGCTGCTCGCGGGTCGGATCGTCGAGTGGAAGGGCCATCTCGTCCTCGTCGAGGCGCTGGCGCGGCTGGCGGCGGCGCAGCCCGACGCGGTGGCGGTGTTCGTGGGCGACACCGGCGGACGCGCGGCCCCGGCCGTCGAGCGCATCTGCGCCCGCGCGGCGGGGCTCGGGGTCGCGTCCCGGCTCCGCTTCGTCGGCCATTGCGACGACATGCCGACCGCCTACGCGCTCGCCGACCTCGTGGTCGCGCCCTCCCTCAGGCCGGAGCCGTTCGGCCGCGTCGTGGTCGAGGCGCAGGCGATGCGCCGGCTGGTGATCGTGTCCGACGGCGGCGGGGCGGCGGAGACCGTGCAGCATGGCGAGACCGGCTGGCGCGTCCCGCCGGGCGACCGCGACGCGCTCGCCGCCGCGATCGACGCCGGATTGTCGCTCCCGGCGGACGCGCTCGCGCTGTTCGGCGACAACGCGCGCGCCTCCGTCGCCGCCCGCTTCAGCACCGCGCGCATGCAGGCGGCGACGCTCGCCGTCTATTCCGAGCTGCTCGGACCAGACCTGGCGGGCATCGATCGTGATCCGCGCGCGGGCACGGCGTTCGTGGCCGGCAGGGCAGCGGCCGACGAGGCAGGCGCATGCGCATCCTGGTGATCCGCCTCGGCGCGCTCGGCGACGTGGTGCTGAGCTTCGGTCCGTTCGCGGCGATCCGCGCCCACCATCCGGGCGCCGAGATCACGCTGCTGACGACGCGGCCCTTCGTGCCGCTGCTGCGCGACGCACCCTGGTTCGACCGGATCGCGGTCGATGCGCGGCCCGCGGCCTGGAACCTGCCCGGCCTCGTCCGCCTCGGCCGCGCGCTGCGCGGCTTCGATTTCGTCTACGACCTCCAGACCTCGGACCGGTCGTCGCGCTACCACCTCCTCGCCGGACGACCGCCCTGGTCGGGCATCGCGCGCGGCTGCTCGCATCCGGACGACGATCCCGCGCGCGACCGGCTGCACACGGTCGAGCGGCAGCAGGGCCAGCTCCGGCGCGCCGGCATCGGCACGATCCCGCGGCCCGATCTCTCCTGGCTCGTCGGGAACGCGGATC
>CAXUBX010000053.1:19836-22307 GCA_964249405.1 uncultured Acetobacteraceae bacterium
TCACCGGCCAGGCGCACGCGGCGCATGATCTGCGCGCGCTCGCGGTCGAGATCGTCGTCAAAGCTCATCGGGGCGGGTGCGTCGTCGTCTGGGCGGCGCGATTTCAGCTCGGGTCAGACCCGAGCGCGCCGGGCTCGGCGGCCCCGCGGAGCCCGCCCCCGGCGCGCCCCCGCGCGCGGTGCTGGTGCCGGGCGCCGCCCCGCACCGTCCCGCCAAGCGCTGGCCGGTCGAGCGCTTCGCCGCACTCGCCGCCAGCCTCGCCGCCGACGGGCTGACGCCCGTGGTGGTCGGCGCCGCCGCGGACGCGCCGCTCGGGGCCTTGATCGCCGCACGCGCGCCGGGCACGCGCGACCTGACCGGCCGCACCGACCTTCCCGGCCTCGCCCGGGCGCTCGCCGGCGCCCGGGTGGCGGTCGGCAACGACACCGGGCCGATGCACCTCGCGGCCAGCCTCGGCGTGCCCTCGGTGGTGCTGTTCTCCGCCGAGAGCGACCCCCGGCTCACCGCCCCGCGCGGGCCGGCCCCGGTCCGGATCCTCGGCGCCGCGTCGCTCGACGAACTCGCCCCCGACACCGTCGTCGCCGCGGTGCGCGCGTTCGAGGACCCTTCGGCATGCCCCACGCACGACCCGGCGAGCGTCCTTGATCGCGAGGGGCCGGAAGAGCATCTTGACAACCGCGCGGATGCCGTGTCGCGGCCCGCCGCGCTCCGTCACTGACACAGGAGAGTACGATCGCACGACTTCCACTCCCGGCGGCTCCCACTCGGGATGGGCCGCGGGTCAACGAGGAGATCCGGGTTCCGCAGGTTCGCCTGATCGACGCCGAAGGCGAGATGCAGGGCGTGATGACCGCGAGGGATGCGCTGCTCCGCGCGTTCTCGGTCGGTCTCGACCTGCTGGAGATCAGCCCCAACGCCGACCCGCCCGTGGTCAAGATCCTCGACTACGGCAAGTTCAAGTACGAGCAGCAGAAGAAGAAGAACGAGGCTCGGAAGAAGCAGAAGGTCATCGAGATCAAGGAGGTCAAGGTCCGTCCGAACATCGACGAGAACGACTACCAGGTGAAGTTGCGCGCGATGCGCTCGTTCATCGACGAGGGCGACAAGGTCAAGGTGACGCTCCGCTTCCGCGGTCGCGAGATGGCGCACCAGGATCTCGGCGTGAAGGTTCTCGAGCGGATCCGCGGCGACATGGACGAGCGGACGAAGGTCGAGCAGATGCCGAGGATGGAAAACCGGCAGATGGTCATGGTGCTTTCGCCGCGCTGACACTCGACCACCGCGGCGGGATGACCAGATCGAGGGGCGGGGCGCCAGGCCTTCGCCCCGATCGGGCCCGAGCAGGCCGTGGAGATCGCTGATGCCGCGTATCGTCCGTTTCCATGAGACCGGCGGCCCGGACGTGCTTCGGATCGAGGAGCTTCCCTCCCGCGCGCCGGGCGAGGGCGAGGTCCGGATCCGCGTCGCCGCGATCGGCCTCAACCGCGCCGAGGCGATGTTCCGGGCCGGCCAGTACCTCGAAGCCCCGACCCTGCCCTCGATGCTGGGCTACGAGGCGGCCGGCACCGTCGACGCGGTCGGTCCCGGGGTCGACGCCTTCCGGCCTGGCGACATCGTCAGCACCATTCCCGCCTTCTCGATGACGCAGTACGGCGTCTACGGCGAGGAGGCGGTGGTCCCGGCGCACGCGGTCGCCAAGCACCCGCCCTCGCTCGACGCGGTCCACGCGGCCTCCGTCTGGATGCAGTACCTCACCGCCTGGGGCGCGCTCGTCGACATCGCCGGGATGACCGCGGGCGACGTCGTGCTGGTCCCGGCCGCGACGTCGAGCGTCGGGCTGGCCGCGATCCAGCTCGCCAAGCGCGCCGGCGCCCGCCCGATCGCGCTCACGCGACATTCGGCCAAGACGGATGCGCTCCGCCGCGCCGTCCCGGACACCGCGATCGTGGTCACCGAGGAGCAGGACCTCGCCGCGGAGGTGAGACGGCTCACCGATGGCGCCGGCGCCCGGATCGCCTTCGACCCGGTCGGCGGCCCGACCGTCGAGAAGCTCGCCGACGCGCTGGCGCCGGGCGGGATCCTGTTCCAGTACGGCGCGCTCAGCCACGAGCCGACCCCGTTTCCGCTGCGCACCGCGCTCGGCAAGGGCCTGACGATGCGCGGCTACACGCTGTGGGAGATCAACGCCGACAAGGCGCGCTACGAGCGTGGCCGGCGCTTCGTGCAGGAGGCGCTCGAAGGCGGCGGGCTCGCGCCGGTCGTCGCCCGCACCTTCCCGCTCGACGCCATCGCGGATGCCCACCGCTTCATGGAGAGCAACCAGCAGGTCGGCAAGATCGTCGTCACCGTCTGAGGGAGGCCGGGGCGTCGCCCCGGACCCCACCAGGAGCCTGGGGCTCCTGGACCTCCATTCGTCCGCCGTCGTCGACGCGTGCTGCTCAGGCTGCAACCAGCTGACACCAGAGCGCCTG
>CAXUBX010000054.1:0-22165 GCA_964249405.1 uncultured Acetobacteraceae bacterium
CTCGCGCGTCCTCTATCCGAGCGACGACACGCCGTCGGGGCAGGAGCTTCGGCTCAGGCAGGAGTATTTCTTCGCCTCCGCCTCGCTGCAGGACATCATCCGGCGGCATCTGGCCTTCGGACGGCCGATCGCGCGCCTCGCCGACAGCGCCGCGATCCAGCTGAACGACACCCATCCCGCGATCGGCATCGCGGAGCTGATGCGACTGCTGGTCGACGTGCACGGGGTCGACTGGACCGACGCCTGGGCGATCTCGTCCGAGGTGTTCCACTACACCAATCACACGCTCCTGCCCGAAGCGCTCGAGACCTGGCCGGTGCTGCTGATCGAGCGCCTGCTGCCGCGGCACATGCAGATCATCTACCTGATCAACCTCGACCATCTCGACCGGGCGAAATCGCTCGACCGCGGCGACGCGTTCCTCGCCGCGGTGTCGCTGATCGACGAGGCGGCGGGGCGCCGGGTCCGGATGGGCCACCTCGCGTTCGTGGGCGCGCGCCGGGTCAACGGCGTCTCGGCGCTGCACACCGCGCTCATGCAGCGAACGATCTTCCGCGACCTCGACGCGGTGCACGGCGGCCGCATCAACAACAAGACCAACGGCATCACCTTCCGCCGCTGGCTGCGCGACGCCAATCCGCGCCTGCACCGGCTGATCGTGGAGACCACCGGCGCCGACCCGGTGGCCGAACCGTCCGCGCTGGCACGGCTGGCACCGTTCGCCGACGACGCCTCGTTCCGCGACGCCTTCATGGCGCAGCGTCGCGCGGCGAAGGAGGCACTCGCCGCCTACATCCGCCGCGAGACCGGCATCGTCGCCGACCCCGACGCGATGTTCGATGTGCAGATCAAGCGGATCCACGAGTACAAGCGTCAGCTCCTCAACATCCTCGGCGCGATCGCCGCCTACGACCGGATCCGCGCCCAGCCGATGCGGGAATCCGTGCCGAGGATCCGGATCTTCGCCGGCAAGGCCGCACCCTCCTACGTGCGGGCGAAGAAGATCATCCAGCTTGCGCACGATGTCGGCCGCACGATCAATCACGACCCGTCGCTCCGCGGCCTGCTCAAGGTCGTGTTCCTGCAGAACTACAACGTGTCGCTTGCCGAACGCATCGTTCCGGCCGCCGACGTCTCCGAGCAGATCTCGACCGCGGGCATGGAGGCGTCCGGCACCGGCAACATGAAGCTGGCGCTCAACGGCGCGATCACGATCGGCACGCTCGACGGCGCCAACGTCGAGATCCGCGACCACGTGGGGCCCGAGAACATCGTGATCTTCGGCCTCCGGACCGAGGAGGTGGAGGCGCGGAAGCGCGACGGCCTGCGGGACGCGACCGAGGCGGCGATCGAGGCTTCCCCCGCGCTCCGCGACGCGTTGCAGGCGGTCCGGTCCGGCGTGTTCTCGCCGGACGAGCCGGACCGCTACCGCGAGTTCATCGACGCGCTGGTCGCCGATGACCGGTTCCTCGTCACCGCCGACTTCGACGCCTACGTGGAGGCGCAGGCGGAGCTCGACCGGATCTGGACCGACAGCGCGCGCTGGTCGCGGATGGCGGTGCTGAACACGGCGCGGACCGGCTGGTTCTCCGCCGACCGCGCGGTCGCCGAATACGCCGACGACGTCTGGCGCGTGCATCCGCACCGGACGGCCATGCGGAGGTGAAGGAGCCTCGGCCAGCGTGATCGGCGATGCTCCCCGGTCCGCATGGACACGGTTCGGATCGCCGGCCATCCTCCGAGCGGATCATGCGAGGTCGGCCGATGGCATGGGTGATCAGAGGCTACGAGGGCGCGGAACAGATCTACGAGCACCATA
Organism: uncultured Acetobacteraceae bacterium; assembly: GCA_964249405.1. Lineage (GTDB taxonomy): Bacteria > Pseudomonadota > Alphaproteobacteria > Acetobacterales > Acetobacteraceae > CAXTPV01. The sequence continues at coordinate 1,820 of CAXUBX010000054.1, forward strand.
TCGCCGAGCCCGTCCTGTCGGATGCGGATGTCACGGCCATCCTGCAGCGGCTCGCGTCGAAGCGCCTCTCCTACGAGGAGATCGTGATGGCGTCCTTGCCCCACGGGCAGGCCCATGTCGTGGGAAGCCTCGATGTCTCACTGGACGCGGGAGCGCATGGCCGTGTGATCTCGACCGTCGGGAACCCGCGCTTCGTCGCCCAGTCGGATCTCGGCGGGATCGAAGCCTGAGCCTGGCGAGCATGTCCGACCGCGTCCGAACCCGGACGGGAGCCCCGGTCAGTCGTCGCCGTAGCCGTAGATCTCCGGCAGCACGAACAGCGCCGCGGCGAGGCCGCAGAGCGGGAAGATCGCCACGAACAGGGTCGAGGCTGCATGGCCGATCGCCGTGAACAGGATCGGGAACAGGAAGATCGAAAGGAACGACGGCACCTTCACGAACAGGTAGGCGAACCCGGTGGCGGTGCCGCGGTATTCGGGACGCGCCACCATCGCGGCGATGGTCACGCAGTTCTCCGCGTCCCAGTAGTGTCCCCACAGGAAGACGGCCGCCGCGACCGCAAGCAGGACGTTCTGGTGGGTGTAGAGCGCGTAGGCGGCGACCAGCAGGGCCACGAGCGTGATCCCGAAGCCCGCGACGCTGAGACCGCGCTGCCCGATCCGCGGCGTGATCAGCGGCCCGACATAGGCCGAGACCGCGGCCACCAGGAACAGCAGCATGGTGACCAGATCGGTGCCGAGCAGTCCCGAGACGCCGACCAGCACGAACAGCGACGGCAGGTAGAACGCGAAGGTCGCGAATTCCGAACCCTGGGCGAAGCAGCTGACCCAGGCGAAGATCGTCGCCCGCTTGCGGATCGGGTCGCGCCAGATGTGGGCGAGAAAGTCGCGCGAGCGCGGACGCGGCAATTCGACGTCCCGGTCCGGGAGGAAATCGAGCCGGTCGCCGTACATGTCGAAGGCGACCTGCTTGGCCTCCCGGAACCGCCCGCGCCGCACCAGCCAGATCGCGGTCTCGGGCAGATTGTAGCGGAGCAGGAAGATGATCGCCGCCGGCACCGCGCCGAGCGCCAGCGTCACCCGCCAGATGATGTCGGGCGGAAGCGCGAGCAGGAGGAACACGGCGATCACCGCGAGCGTCCCGACCTCGCCGAGCGCGAACATGAGCTGCCACCGGTTGCCCATGACCTCGCGCTCGCCCTTCGGCATGAACTCCATGATGTAGGTGTAGCCGTTCGCGATGTCGCTCCCGAGCGGGATGCCGAGCACGAAACGGATCGCGCAGAGCACCACCATCGACGGCGCGAACCCCTGAGCCAGCGCGAACACGACGAACATCACCATCGTGGTGAGGAAGATCGCGCGCCGGCCGACGCGGTCGGAAAGCCAGCCGCCGAGAAGTGCGCCCACCACCGCCCCGCCCTGCGTCGCGGCACTCGTCAGGCCGAGAAGCCCGGCGGACGGATGGAAGATCTGCTTGAGGAACACGAGGATGAACGCGATGGAATAGAGATCCCACGCCTCGATCAGCACCGACGCGATCATCAGCCAGCCGGCGCGCCTCCCGCTCGGGCTGTAGTTCGAGACGAGATGGCGGACGGCACGGTCCGTCAGAGCCTGATCCGCCGTCACCGCATCCATCGCCCGCTCCCCTCGTCGCGCGGCGTGGTCGACCCACCCGCGACGCGCTCGCGCAAGAAGGTCACCGTAGGCGGCCCGTGACGCGCGGGCAACGAGCGGTCATGCCTCATCGTGACCCGACCGCGGGGGTCGATCGTTCCGTGTCCTCGCCGAGCGTCTCCACCAGCCAGGCCTGCTGGACCACCGCGAGCATCGTGGCGGCGAGCGGGGTCGCGAGGATGATGCCGAGCGGGCCGAACAGGGCGCCGAACAGGCTGAGCGACAGGATCGTGAGCGCGGGGGGCAGGCGCACCATCCGTCGCTGCACGAGCGGCGCGATCGCGTAGCCCTCCACCATGTGGCAGAGGACGAACACGCCGGCCGCCTCGATCGCGGTCGGGCCGCTGACGGTCATGCCGAGCAGGATCGCCGGCACCGCGGAGGCGAGCGCGCCGAAATAGGGGATGAACGTCAGCAGGCCGGCGAGCAGGCCGAGCACGAACGGGAGCGGCACGCCGATGACCGCGAGACCGATCGTCGCGAGCACGCCGACCGCGAGCATGTCGGTGAACTGCCCTAGCAGCCACCACCAGAGCACCGCTCCGGCCCGCTCCAGCACCCGCCGGCCGGCCGGCCGGGCGGCCGGCGGCAGCACCCGGACGATCCCCCCGACATAGATCCCCGGCGCAATCGCGAAATAGAGCGTCGTCGCGAGCAGAACCAGGCCGGCGGTGACCGTCTGCACCGTCGAGCCCGCGGCGCTGCTGAGCGCGCCGGTGCCGCCGATCCGGCCGCCCGAGTGCAATTCCGAGAAGATCCAGCGACCGATCCCGGTTCGCCCGTAGGTGTCCTCGAGGAAGGCCACCTGACGGCTCAGGTGGTCGTAGAGGCTTTCCGCCTGTCGGACGATCTCGGGACCCGCCGCGAACGCCACCGCGACGATCGCCGCGATCGCGAGTGCCGCGACCAGCCCCAGGCCGGCGCCGTCAGGGACCCGGAGACGGCGCGCGAGCCTCGTCGACACGCCCCGGAACCCGATCGCGAGCAGGGCTGCGAAGAAGGCCAGCAGGAGCACGTCCGACAGCAGCCAGAGCGCCATCCCGACCGCGACCCCGAGCAGGAGGACGCGGGCACTGGCGGCAAGCGATCGGAGCGCCGGCTCGGCATCATGCATGCGGGATCAACGCGCGACAGCGCGGATCGGCCGACGTCAGAGGGCGGCGTCGCGTCCGACCATCATGCGGACGATCTCCTCGGGCTCGGTGTCGCCGACGCGACGCTCGCCGGCGAGGCGGCCGCGCCGCAGCACGACGATGCGGTCGGCGACCGCGAACATGTCGGCGAGGTTGTGCGAGATGAAGATCACGCCCAGTCCGTTGGCGCGCAGGTTCCGGATCAGGTCGAGCACCTTGCGCTGCTCGGGAACGCCGAGGGCCGCCGTCGGCTCGTCCATGATGATCACGCGTGCGTCGAAATGGATCGCGCGCCCGATCGCGACCGCCTGTCGCTGCCCGCCCGACAACGCGCGGACCGGCCGGTCGAGCCGGTCGAGATGGACGTCGAGCACGGCGAGCGCGCGCGCCGCCTCCTCGCGCATCCGCCTCCGATCGACGCGCGGCAGGAACAGGAAGCGTGTCATCAGCTCGCGGCCGAGGAAGACGTTGGCTCCGATGTCGAGATTGTCGGCGAGCGCGAGGTCCTGGTAGATCGTCTCGATCCCCCGCTTTCGCGCCGCCTGCGGCCCGTCGAACGCGACCGCCGTTCCGCCGAGCAGGATCTCGCCGGTGCTCTGCGGGAACACTCCCGAGACGATCTTCGTGAACGTCGATTTTCCCGCCCCGTTGTCGCCGGCGAGGGCCACCACCTCGCCCGGCCAGAGACGGAAGCCGACATCCTCGAGCGCGTGGACGCCCCCGAAGCGCTTCCCGAGCGCGCGCGTCTCCAACAGCGGTGCCCCCTCACTCATCGACGCGCCCGCCGCCGCCGAGACGCTTCTGGGTCTGGTCGACCAGCACCGAGACGATGATCACGAGCCCCACCGCGATGAACTGCCAGAACGGTTCGACATCGAGGAACACCAGCCCGTACTGGATCACCGCGATGATCAGCGCGCCGATCACCGTGCCGGAGACGGTCCCGGACCCGCCGAACAGGCTGGCGCCGCCGATCACCACGGCGGCGATGCTGTCGAGGAGGAGCGGCTCGCCGGCCTGCGGCGCGCCGGCGGCGAACCGCCCGGTGTAGAGCACGCCGCCGATCGCGGCGGTCAGCGCCGACAGCATGTAGAGGCGTGTGGTGAGCTGCCGCACATCGATGCCGGCCCGGAGCGTCGCCTGCGCGTTGCCGCCGATCGCGTAGGTGTGCTGGCCGGTCAGCGTCTCGGCGAGCAGGTAGTGGACCGCGAGCACGATCACGAGCGCCACCACCACCACGATCGGGATGCCCACGACCCGGCCGTTGCCGAGCGCGGTCAGCCAGGTGTTGGCGACCGGGACCGTGGTGCCGTTGGCGATGATGTAGGCCGCGCCGCGGGCGACGCCGTACATGCCGAGCGTGCAGATGAAGGGGGGCACCCGCAGGCGGGCGACGAGCTGGCCGTTGATCCAGCCGGGCACCAGCGAGACGGCGAGCGAGGCGACGACCGCGAGCGCGAGGCCGCCGCCCATCCCGAGCGAGGTGCCGGCCGCGTTCGCCACCAGCGCCGCGATCACGGAGGCGAGGCCCATGGTGAAGCCGACCGAGAGATCGATGCCCCCGGAGATGATCACCAGCGTCTGCCCGAGCCCGAGCAGCACGGGCGCCACCGCGAACACCGCGATCGAGCGGAGATTGGCGCCGCTGGCGACGAAGCTTATCCCGTCGGCGGTCTCGGCCCAGATCTCGAAGAACGCCACGAGAGCGGCGAGGAAGATCCAGGCGCGGAGCGAGGCAAGTCTCGCGAGCAGAGGCCGCCCGCCGGTCCCGCTTCGCCCCGTGCCGAGCGCCGTGCTGCTCATGCCGCGTACAGGAACCGTTTCACCGCCGGGTCGTCGACGTTCTTCGCGTCGATGATGGTGAAGCCGGTCGCGATCGCGGGCGGGATCGACTGCCCGGTCAGGTGCGCGTACGCGCTCGCGACCCCGAACCAGCCGATCTCCGCGGGATGCTGGGCGATCGCCATGCTGACGAGGCCGCTCTTCAGGTTGCCGACGATGGAAAGCGGCGCGTCGAACGCGACCACCTTGACCTTGCCCGACGCCCCGCTCTGCTGCACGCCGTTGCCGGCTCCGATCGCCGAGAACAGGTTGGTCCCGAAGACGCCGGCGAGGTCGGGATGCCGCGCCAGCACGGATTGCGCCTGGGACGCGGCCTTGTTCGAATCGTCGTCGTTGAACTCGGTCGGCAGCACGGTGATGCCGGGATGGCGACCCATCTCGGCCTTGAAGCCCGCTTCGCGCTGGTCGGTGGTCGAGACGCCCGCCTCGATGTTGGCGACGTAGACCTTGCCCTTGCCGCCGATCGCGTTCGCCAGCGCCCTCGCCGCGATCTCGCCACCGGTCGTGTTGTTGGACGCGATGTAGGAGAGCGGAAAGTCGGCGTCTCCGGACCCGGTCTGGTACTGTCCGGTTCCGATATAAGTATCGACGGTGATGATCGGAATGCCACTCTGGAACGCGCTCCGCAGCGGCTGGATGAGCTGGGTCTTGTCCGTGGGTGCGATCAGCAGCGCGTCGGGGTGACGCGCGACCACCGCGTCGAGCACCGGAACCTGGGAGACCGGATTGAACGCCGGGGGACCCTGGAACACGAGGTCGACGCCGAGCGCCGCAGCGGCGGCGGCGGCCCCGCGATGCATGGTGATGTAGAAGGCGTCCGTCGTCACGCCCGGGATCAGCGCGACCGTGTAACGCTTGCCGGCGGCCCGCGCCGCCGGGCCCGCGGCAAGAAGCGCCCCGGCCGACACGCCGATACCCGCCAGAACCGTGCGACGGTCCATGGTTCACTCCCTCTGATTGTTCTTGTGGCTGACCAGAGCACATCAGGGGTCGGGCGTGAAGTCGAGCGCCGGCCCGACCGGCACGATCCGCTTCGGGTTGAGGTCGGGATGACTGCCGTAGTAGTGGCGCTTGATATGGTCGAGATCGACCGTATCGCCGATCCCCGCGATCGCGTGCAGGCGGCGCGTATAGGCCCAGAGATGGCGGAAATCGACGAGGCGATTGCGGTTGCACTTGAAGTGTCCGTGATAGACCGCGTCGAACCGCACCAGCGTCGTGAACAGCCTGATGTCCGCCAGTGTGAGCTGCTCGCCGACCAGGAAGCGCCTGCCCTCCCCGAGCCGCGCCTCCAGCCAGTCGAGGGCCTCGAACAGGATCGCGAAGGCCCGCTCGTAGGCGTCCTGGGTGGCGGCGAAACCGCTCCGGTAGACACCGTTGTTCACGTCCGAATAGACGCGGCCGTTGACCGCCTCGATCTCGTCGCGGATCGGCTCGGGGTAGAGCGGCGGGCCGCCGTCGAAGGCGTCGTCCAGCATGCGGATGATCTCGCCGCTCTCGTTCGAGACGATCGTCCGGCGCTCGGTGTCCCAGAGGACCGGGACGGTGACGGAGCCGGACGCGCGGGGGTCGGCGCGAAGATAGACGTCCCGGAGGAAGCGAGCGCCGTCCGGGTCGGGAACGACGCCGCGATCGGGCGCGTAGCTCCACCCGTCCTCGTCCATGTGCGGATTGACCACCGAGACCGGGATCGCGGCCTCGAGTTTCTTCAGGCGGCGGACGATCAGCGTCCGATGCGCCCAGGGGCAGGCGAGCGAGACATGGAGCCGGTAGCGGCCGAAATCGGGCGTGAAGCCGCCTCCGCCGCTCGGGCCGGGCCCGCCGTCCCGGGTGATCCAGTTCCGCCACGCGGTGGCGGTGCGCTCGAACGCGCCATCCTTGCCGGTCGGGAAAGAGCGGCCGGTCTCCCAGCGCCCGTCGACGAGCCTGCCCATCGTCAGTCCACCGCGACCATGACGTCGGAGGCCTTGATCACCGCCGAGGCGCGACCGCCGGGCTGAAGCTTGAGCTCGTCCACCGCCTCGTTGGTGATCGAGGCGGTGACGATGACGCCGGCGCCGATGTCGATCCGCACATGCGAGGTGGTGGCCCCCTTGGTGACGGCCTGCACCGTCCCGCCGAACACGTTCCGAGCCGAGATCCGCATCTTTCGTCCTTTCCTGTGTCGCCGCCGCTCTTGCGCGAGCGCATCGGCACTCCTCAGATGACGCATGGGACAGACAATCGATCCTGGGCGGCGGGGCGGCGAAGGGTGGAGCCGCCCGGGGAACAGACGCGCGATCGCGACCGTCATCGCCTGCTATGCCGGCTGGGCGCTCGACGCGTTCGACTACTTCATCGTCGTCCTGACCGTCGACAACATTGCCAAGACCTTCGGCGTCGCGGTCGGCGACGCGGCGCTCGCGTTCTGGCTCACGCTGGCCTTCCGTCCGGTCGGCGCCTTCGTGTTCGGCCGGCTCGCCGACCGGTTCGGCCGCAAGTCGATCCTGATGACGGTCATCCTCTGCTATTCCGCGGTCGAGCTCGCCTCGGCCTTCGCGCCGACCCTGATCTCCTTCCTGGCCCTTCGCGCGCTGTTCGGAGTGGCGCTGGGAGGCGAGTGGGGCGTCGGTGCCTCGTTGACGATGGAGAGCATCCCGGCGAGCTGGCGCGGGCCGGTCTCGGGGCTGCTGCAGGCGGGCTACCCGACGGGCTACCTGCTCGCCGGCCTGCTCTTCCTCGCCGAACCCTGGCTCGGGTGGCGCGGCATGTTCGTGGTCGGCGCGCTGCCCGCGCTGCTGACGCTCTTCATCTGGCGCGGCGTCGAGGAGAGCCCCGACTGGATCAGGCAGCGCGCGCTCGCACGCGAGGGCGCCGAGAGGGCCTCGTTCTTCGGCACGATCCGGGCGCACGCCGGACGGACCGTGTTCGCGATCGTGCTGATGACGGCGTTCAACTTCTTCAGTCACGGATCGCAGGACATCTACCCGAAGGTGTTCCTGGCGCGGTCGCTCCATTTCTCGTCGGATACGATCGCCTCCATCGTGGTGCTCTACAACATCGGCGCGATGGCAGGCGGCCTGTTCTTCGGTGCGATTTCCCAGCGGATCGGACGACGCCTCGCGATGGCGATCGCGGCGTTGCTGACGCTGCCACTGCTGCCGCTGTTCGCCTTCTCGACGACGCCGCTCCGGATCGGCATCGGCGCGGTGCTGATGCAGTTCTGCGTCCAGGGTGCCTGGGGCGTGGTGCCAGCCTACCTGAACGAGCTGTCGCCGGCCGCGATCAGGGCGACCTTCCCCGGCCTCACCTACCAGATCGGCAACCTGATCGCCTCTCCGAACGCCAACCTGCAGATCTGGCTCGCCCACGCGGCGGGGGGCTTCGACTGGTCGCTCGCGATCGTGCTCGGGACGGTCGCGGTGGTGATTGCGGTTCTCACGATCTTCGGCCCCGACACCGCATCGGCGAAGCTCGGCCGGGAGGATTGAGCGCCGGAGCCTCTCGCAAGCTCTCAGACCGGCTGGCGGCCGATCCAGACGATCCGATGCATCCAGCGGAGCGCAACACCCGAGCACGCCCGCGCCGCGCCGCCGTTGAACGGCATCAGCACGACCTCGTCCGCCGAGCGGTCCTGGAGCAGCGCGGGCGAGACGGCACCGTTGACGCAGGCGACCACCCGGTCGCCGGAGCGCACCGCGGCGTCGGGTGAGACCATCACGAGATCGCCCTCGCAGAGGGCGGGCGCGAGCTCGGCGGTCTCGACGGCGAGCCCGTAATCGCCCGGCGCGGACAGGGCCGGGGCCTCGCGCGGTTCCCATCCGGCGCCCGACGGCTGGCCTTCGCCGTCGAACCCGCAGGCGAGCGAGCGGCCACCGAGGCGGGCGACGCGAACCCGGCGGTCCCGCTCGCGTCGGTGATGGCCGAGGGCACGACTGCCGGCGACCAGCGCCGAGAAGTTTTCGAGCGATGCGCCGGTCGCCGTAAGAACCCGGCTGAGGCTCTCCGTGCTCGGCCAGCGCAGGCGCCCGTCCGCGCCGGTACGCTTCGATCGATTGAACGAGGTCGCGTCCAGCCCCGCGGCCCGCGCGAGGCCCGACGGGGTCATGCCATGCTCGGCCGCCAGCGTGTCGAGCGCGCGCCAGAGATCCTCGTGACGGATCGCGAGTGCCGTCATGCGGCGCGGTCGGCGCCGGCGATCTCGCGCGCATGACGCGCCAGCCCCGCCGGCGTGATCTCGTATCGGCCGTCGGATCGCTCGGTCGCGAACCCCATGGCGGCGAGCCGCCCGAGGCAGGGCCCGTCCTTCAGTTCCGGCGGTCGACCGGGGGTGCCGCACAACGTGAGGCGATGCAGGGCCGACCGGCAGCATGTCTCGAGATACGGCTGCTTCCACATCGGCGTGCAACATGCCGGAAGCCGACGCGGGGTTGCAAGCTCGCGCGTCGCGGCGGACGGCCGGGATGCGGAGCTCCGGGGAGCCGCGAGCCTGCCGCCGGGACCGGTCGGCCCCGTCGCGGCCTGCCGGGTCGGACGACTCCGGAGGGCCGAAGACACGGACCACCGAAGCCGGTGACCGGATGGCGACCGCCACGTCTCAATCGCCCGGACGTCCCGCCGTGCGCCGAAGGCTGCGCGACATCGTGGGCAAACGCGATCAGGTCCGAACCCGATGCCCGCCGCTCAGGCCGCATCCGCCACCCGGGTCGCCTTGCTCAACCACTCCTCCTCCCGGGTGACCACGTCGCGCATCAGGGAAAGAACCGCGTCACCCGCCTCCGAGCGCCCGCAGAAGGCCCGGGACAACGCGAAGCCGCCGAGCGGATCGTTCTCGGCTTCGGCCGCGGCGCCGGTGAACGCCATCGACCAGTCCGGGAAGTCGCGCCTGGCGATCGGGCCGGATTGCAGCACCGTGATCTCGCTGTGGCGCTCGTCGCCCTGGATCCGCTCGAACGCCGCCTCGACCGCGGGCAGCGGACCTTCCAGGACCTGGGCGAAGCAGCCGGCACTGAACAGGAGGCCGCCGGTCACCCCTTCGCGGGCGTTGTTGGCGCGCGATCTGGCGAGGATGCTGGCGATCTCGTCGGCGATCACGGTGGACGCGCCGCCGATACGGTTCCGGCTGCAATACAGCACACGATATAGCTGGGTCATGTCATCTCTCACGCTGCGGGATCGGATGCCTGGCGGCGATACGGCGAGCGGTGAAGTCGGCGATCAGCGCCCTGATCTGCTGCGCCGGGACGGGCCTGCTGAAGAGGTAACCCTGCACCGAGGTGCAGCCTTCGGTGCGGATGCGGGCGAGTTGCTCCAGCGTCTCCACGCCCTCGGCGATCGTCGACATGCCGAGACTGACGCCGAGCCCGGTGATGGCCCGGATGATCGCGTCCTGTCCGGCCGCGTTGCCGAGCTCGCGCACGAAGGAGCGGTCGATCTTGATCTTGTCGAACGGAAAGCTGTGCAGCTGGCTGAGCGAGGAGTATCCGGTTCCGAAATCATCCATCGCCACCCTCACCCCGAGCGCGCGGATCCGATGCAGGGCCGCGAGCACGCTCGCCTCGTTGCGCAGCAGCACGCTTTCCGTGATCTCGAGCTCGAGCCGGCGGCCGGGCAGGCCGCTCGCAGTCAAGGCGTTGCCGACCATGTCGACCAGCCGGTCGGCATTCTCGAACTGGTGTGGCGAGACGTTCACCGCGACGGACACGTCGTCCGGCCAGCAGGTCGCCTCCCGGGTCGCCTCGCGCAGCACCCATTCGCCGAGCGCCACGATCAGGCCGATCTCCTCGGCCAGCGGCACGAACTCGGCCGGCGAAACCAGCCCACGCTCGGGGTGACGCCACCGCAGGAGCGCCTCGAAGCCGACGACGCTGTCCTGCTCGAGCTCGACCTGCGGCTGATAGTGCAGCTCGAACTGCCCGAGGGCGAGCGCCTTGCGAAGGTCGATCTCCAGCAGGCGCCGAGCGCTCGCGACCGCATCCATCTCGACGGCGAAGAAGGAGAACGCGGCGCGCCCGCGGTTCTTGGCATGGTAGAGGGCGAGGTCGGCATTGCGGAGGAGCAGGGCATGCTCGCGGCCGTCACGCGGAGCGAGCGTCACGCCGACGCTGGCGCCGATGTTCACGAGGTGTCCGTCGACCAGATAGGGGCGACTGAGCACGTCCACGATGCGCCGGGCAAGCAGTGCCGCACCGCTCTCGTCGGGGTCCAGCGGAACCAGCAGAGCGAACTCGTCGCCGCCGAGCCGCGCCACCAGATCCTCCCGGCGCAACACCGAGCGAAGGCGTTTCGCGACCAGCCGCAGCAGCGCGTCTCCCACGGGATGGCCGAGCGTGTCGTTGACCGGCTTGAAACGGTCGAGATCGATCAGGAGCAAGGCGTGCGCGGCACCGGTCGTGGCGGCCCCCGCCAGCATCGCGGCGCTCCGCTGCTCGAACAGCTGGCGGTTGCAGAGGCCCGTCAATGGATCGCTCATCGCGAGTGCGATCGCACTCGCCTCGGCGGCGCGCCGCGCCGTCACGTCCTCGAACGCGGCCATGAACCGGCCGTCGGACAACGGGCCGACCTGGACGGCGAGGCTCCTCGCGGCTCCGCCGTTCACCACCTCGAGGCCGAGAGCGCGCTCCCGGTCATCGGCGACCGACGCCAGCACCGCCTCGTGCAACTGCTGCACGGTGACCTCGTCGAGCGCGCTGCAGGTTTCGAGCACCGAGAGGACGTTGTCGCAGCGGCGCAGCCGCTCGACCGGCAGGCCGAGCAACTCGATCAGCCGCGCATTGACATGCAGCACCGCGAAGGTGCGGTCGAAGCTCAGAAGTCCGGCGGCGACGCCGTCCAGGGCCGCATGGAGGTGGGCGACATCGGGATCCGGCCGGCAGATGGCACCGACGGACGGGCGCGGCAGAACGAGAGTTGCGCAGGACACGGGAGGCTCCACCGCTTTCGTTGCGGCCGGGGGCCGCGTGCCGTCCCGCCTGGGCCGGCTGCCGCATGACACACCAGAAAATTTGCCGAAACCTTAAGGGCGAGCGGGATGTCGGCCCGGCGGCGGTGCCGTCGTGCCGAGGTTTCCAGACGCGCCCGGATCCGGCAAGGACAGGGGTGATGCTGCCCCTCGCCGCCCGCCTCGCGCGCCCTGCCCTCGCCGTCCTCGATCCGGAGCGCGCCCATCTCGCCTCGATGGCGCTTCTCGCGGTCGCGTCGCGCACCAGGCTCGTGGCGGGACGGCGAACCGGGCACGACCCGCGCCTCGCCACGCGCGTGCTCGGCCTCGACTTCCCGACGCCGATCGGGCTCGCCGCCGGCTTCGACAAGGACGGTCGCGCCGCGGCGTGCTGGGGCGCACTCGGCTTCGGGTTCGCCGAGATCGGCACCGTCACGCCACGCCCGCAGACCGGCAATCCGCGACCCCGCCTGTTCAGGCTCCCCGACGAGCGGGCGACGATCAATCGGATGGGCTTCAACAACCAGGGCATCGAGGCTTGCCTCCGGCGTCTCCGAGGCGCCCGCGCGCGCGGCGACCTCGCGATCCCGCTCGGGCTCAACCTCGGCATCAACAAGGACGACGCCGACCCGGAACATGACTACGCGAGCCTGGCGGAAGCCGGGTCCACGGTCGCCGACTACCTCGTGCTGAACGTGTCCTCACCCAACACGCCGCGTCTCCGCGATCTCCAGGACGAGGCGAGACTGGACGCGATCCTCCGCGCCGCGGTCCCCCGCGCGCGCGTGCCCCTGCTGGTCAAGCTGGCGCCCGACCTCGCCGACGAGGCGGTCGCCCCGCTGGTGCGGCTGGCCGTCGCGCACGGGGTCGCCGGGCTGATCGTGTCGAACACCACGGTGGCGCGGCCGCCCGGCCTCGGCGGCACGCATCGCGGAGAGCGCGGCGGACTGTCGGGCCGGCCGCTCGCCGGACGCGCTCGCGCGATGTTGGCGCTCGCCGCTGCCGCCCGGGCGGAGACCGGGGCCGATCTGGCACTCGTCTCCTGCGGCGGCATCGAGACGGGCGCCGAGATCCTTCGGCGCCTGCAAGCCGGCGCGGACCTCGTCCAGCTCTACACCGCGTTCGCCTATGACGGCCCGGCGCTGCTCGCACGTCTCGAGGCGGACCTGCTGGAGACCATGGACCGCGCCGGTGTCGGCGCCCTTCCCCTGTCCGGAGGCTGACGACGCCATGCGCCATGTCCAACGCTTCGGCCCGCTCGCGGCCGAATACGACGGGTTCGTCGTCGATCTCTGGGGGGTCGTGCACGACGGCGTGAACGCGCTGCCCGGCGCGGCCGACTGCCTCGCAGCGCTCCGCGACCAGGGCAAGCGTGTGGTGCTGCTGTCGAATGCGCCGCGGCGATCCGATCGGGCAGCCTCCATGCTGCATGCGATGGGGATCGACGGCTCGTTGTATGACCAGGTGCTGACCAGCGGCGAGGCGACGCGCGGCCTGCTGATCGCCCGCGACGACCGCTTCTTCGCCTCGCTCGGCCAGCGCGTCTTTCATCTCGGCCCGGACCGCGACCGCAACGTGCTCGACGACGTCTCATGCACCGTGGTGGACACGATCGGACAGGCGGACTGGGTGCTGAACACCGGGCCGGACGACGAGAAGCCGGAAGCGCTCGAAGACCTGCTGGCACTCCTCGACCGGATGGCCGAACGGGATCTTCCGATGGTCTGCGCCAATCCCGATCTCGAGGTGATCCGTGGCGGCGTCCGGGTCATCTGCGCGGGCTTGCTGGCGCAATTCTACAGCGAACGCGGCGGCACCGTCCGGACGATCGGCAAGCCCGATCCCGCGATCTACGCCACGGTGCTCGCGACCCTCGGCGGCAACGTTCGACGGATCGCGGCCGTGGGGGACGCCCTGGCGACCGACATGAAAGGGGCGAAGGCCGTCGGGATCGACGGCATATGGGTGCTGGGCGGCATCCACGAAGCACTCCGCGACCAGCCCGAGGCGGCCGAGGCGGAGGCACGGAATGCCGGCCTCGCGCCGGTGGCGACCGTCCCGCGGTTCGCCTGGTAACGCCGCTCCTACTGGGTGGAGCCGCCGCCCGGAGCCGCAACGCCGGACGTGCCGCCCGCTCCGGTCGGCGCGGCCGCACCGCCGATCCCGTTCATGCCCCCGGTTGCCGAGCTCCCGGACACGCCGGCCGCCCCGGTCTGGCCCGTGACACCCGTGGTCGGTGCACCGGTCGTCGGCACGCCGACCGATGGCGACGCCGAATTGCCCGGTGTCGCCCCCGTGATGCCCGCCGAACCGCCCGGCGCTGCGCCCATCGAGTTGCTGCCCGGCGACGATGTGCCGGCCGCACCTCCCATGGCGCCCGCTCCGCCGCCGCTCGCGCCGCCGCCGGCACCTTGCGCCATCGCGACCCCGCCGGACGCGGCAGTCATCAGGAGCATCGCGGCTCCGCTTAACATGATCGACCGCATGATCCCGTCCTCCTGATCTGGTCCAAGGAGAACGAACGGTGTCGCCGAATGGCTGCCTCGGATCCCGGAACGGTGATCAGGCGTGCCCGGCAGTGCCCGACATCAGAATCGGATCGATGCGGAGCGTCGCCAGCGCACGGCGCCACTTGGTGTCGTGGTCCCGGTCGAACACGATCGGCTCGCTCAGCGGCGCGGAGATCCAGGAGTTCTCCTCCATCTCGCGCTCGATCTGCCCGGGCCCCCAGCTCGCGTGGCCGAGTGCCAGGATCGCACGCGCCGGGCCTTCGCCGGCCGCGATCGCTTTCAGGACGTCAAGGCTCGCCGTGAGCGCGAGCGCGTCGTCGATCGCGAGGCTGCCTTCGCCATCCCACTCGGCACTATGGAGCACGAAGCCGCGCGAGGTGTCGCAAGGACCGCCGGCGCACAGCTCGATCTCGCGACGCGGCGGCGCGGGCTCAATCCCGAGTTGCCCGAAGAGATCGGCAAGGCCCGGCTCGGCGAGACGCCGGTTGATCACGATGCCCATGGCACCTTCCGCTGCCGAATGGGCGCACAGGACGATCACGCTCTGTGCGAACGGCCGGCTCACCAAGCTCGGCGTCGCGATCAGAAGGCTGCCGGCCAGGCTCCATTCGGCGGCCCGGTCGCTGTCGTTCTCGGTCATCGTCTGGACATGGCCCGGAGACCGGCCGGTGGCAAGCATGCGGTTCCGGGGTGTCCGGCCAGGCGTGATGACGCGGCATCGACACTCACCTAGTGTCGTCCGATCACGGACAGGACGAACAGGGACATGACCATCGGACCAGGCGACAGGATCCCGGAGGCCACGCTGCTCGCGGTCTCGGCGGACCAACCGGCTCCGGTCGAGACCGGATCCTTCTTCGCCGGACGGACGGTCGTGCTGTTCGGGGTGCCGGGGGCGTTCACGCCGACCTGTACCGCGCGCCATCTCCCGGGCTTCCTCGAGGAGGCGGACCGGATCCGCGAGCGCGGCGCGACCGAGATCGCCTGCGTTGCGGTCAACGATCCGTTCGTGATGGCGGCGTGGGCGCGCGAGCAGGGCGTGGAGGGCCGCGTCACCATGCTGTCCGACGGCAGCGGCACGTTCACCCATGCGCTCGGCCTCGAACTCGACCTGAAGGCGCGGGGCTTCGGCGTGCGCTCGAAGCGCTACGCCATGATCGCCAGGGACGGGGTCGTCGCGTATCTCGGCGTCGAGCCCGGCACCGAGGTCGGGGTCAGCAGCGCGGCAGCGATACTCGACGCTCTCGGCTGATCCCGGTCATGGCCTACACCCTCGCCTATGTCGCGAGCCCGGTGCCGCCGATCCCGGAACCCGAGGGCATCCGCGCGCCGCGTGGCCCGGACCGGCGGGAACATTTCGGCACCGAGGAGGCGGCGCTCCGCCGGGCCTCGGAGCTGCTTCCCGGCGCCGACTGGCTCGATCTCCGGCTCTACGGTCCCGACGGGCGGCTGCTGGCGGACCACGCCGGCCTGCTCCTCCGGGCGTCGCCGCCCAGACCGGTGCGGAGCCCGCCGCCCGACTGACCGTGGCAAAGGCGAGCCGTAACAACCCACGGCGATGGCGCCGCGTTGGGGAGGGAGGGTCACGGCGTCCGCCAGGGGGTTTCGGCATGTCCAAGAGCACCATTCTCGTCACCGGAGCGACCTCGGGCTTCGGCGACGCGATCGCACGGCGCCTGGTGGGGGACGGACACCGGGTGGTCGCGACCGGACGGCGTGAAGAACGCCTCCGTGCGCTCGCCGACAGCCTCGGCCCGGCGCTGCACCCGTTCCGGCTCGACGTGACCGACCGCCAGGCCGTCTCGGCGCTCCCGGAGTCGCTTCCGGACGGATGGCGGGAGATCGACGTGCTGGTCAACAATGCCGGCCTCGCCAGGAGCACCCGCCCCGCGCATGAGGCTCCGGTCGAGGGCTGGGACGAGATGGTCGAGACCAACATCACCGGCCTGATCCACATGACACGCGCGCTGCTGCCCGGAATGGTCGAGCGGCGACGCGGCCACGTCGTGAACATCGGCAGCACCGCCGGCTTCTACCCGTATCCGGGGGGCAACGTGTACGGGGCGACCAAGGCCTTCGTCCGCCAGTTCACCCTCAACCTGCGCGCCGATCTGGTGGGGACCCCGGTTCGCGCAACCGACATCGAGCCCGGGCTCGTCGGCGGCAGCGAGTTCAGCGCGATCCGTCTCGGCAGCCAGGACGCCGCCGACAAGGTCTATGCCGGGACCGATCCGCTGACGCCGGACGACATCGCCGAACAGGTCGCCTGGGTGATCGGCCTCCCGGCCCATGTGAACGTGAACCGGATCGAGCTGATGCCGACCTGCCAGGCGCCGGGCCCGCTCGCGATCAGGCGACGCGAGGGGTGACGCAGCCGGATCCGCGCGCGGCCCTTCTCGACCCGCTGCGCGTGACCGGCGGGTCCTCGTTCCGCCTCGACGAGCGGGATCCCGGCGACCGCTCCGGCGTCTCGCGAAAGGATGGGGAACGCCGGACCACCGATGCGACCACCCGCCTCGCCGACCTCCAGGGTCGTCTCCACGCCGAGGGACGCCGGAGCCTGCTCGTGGTGCTGCAGGCGATGGACGCCGGCGGCAAGGACGGCACCATCAAGCACGTGATGTCGGGCGTGAACCCCCAGGGGGTCGAGGTGCACGACTTCAAGCAGCCGGGACCCGTCGAGCGCGCCCACGACTTCCTGTGGCGGATCCATGCCGCGGTTCCGAGACGCGGACAGATCGGGATCTTCAACCGGAGCCACTACGAGGACGTGCTTGTCACCCGCGTGCACCCGGAACTCCTTGAGGCGGGCGAAGGGCCCGGCTTCCTGCCGGACGCCCGGTTCTGGGCGCGACGGTTCGCCGACATCGTCCATTTCGAGCGCATCCTCGCCCACCAGGGCGTCACGATCCTCAAGTTCTTCCTCCACATCTCGAAGGACGAGCAGCGCGCGCGCCTGCTGTCCCGGCTCGACGACCCGGCACGGCAGTGGAAGTTCAGCGCGAGCGACCTCGCCGAGCGGGCGCGCTGGGAGGAATACCAATACGTCTATGACGAGACGATCCGCGCGACGAGCCACCCCGACGCGCCGTGGTTCGTCGTTCCCGCCGACCACAAATGGCACGCCCGCCTGGTGGTCGTCGAGGCGATCACGGCAGCGCTCGACCGGCTCGATCCGAAGCCGCCGGCCGTCACCGACGAGGGCGCGCGTGCGATCGCGGACGCGCGTCGCGCGCTGTCGGATCCCGCGACCCCCTGATCTCCGCTGCCTGCTAGGTCGGATCTCGCCGGGGGGAAGCGGCGGCATCGGCGGGCCGGAACCATGCTCGGCCGCGCGCCAGATCGAAGGTAACGTCAAATCGGCCGAGTACGCTCTCGCCGATGTCGCCGTCCATGATGAACCGGCCCACCCGCGCAGGTCCCTCCACCGGAATGCCGCCGGCGATCTTGAACGAGGCGGGCTGCCGAAGCCGCCGTGCCGCATCGAGACCGAGCAGCAGTGCCACGGGCTGGCCGATCATGAGCGGTCCGAGATTGCCGTTGTCGAGCTCCATCCAGGCGTGCCCCGCCGGTGTGTCGACCGCGACGTCCACGGTCAACGCGACGCCCTCAACGTCGCGCACGGGCCGGACCGGCACCTCGACGGCCCCCGCGACGCGTTCCTGCAGGCTGGATCCAGTCTCGACGACGAGCTCGTGCGCGAGGGGCCGGATCGTAATCGCGTCCCCTGCGAACAGGTCGAGCGCGATCAGGCCTGACAGGATCGGCATCGCGGGCCCTGCCAAGCTTTGGAGGTCGAGCACCGAGGCGATCGGCGCGACGAAGGTCCGGCCTGCGACGGTGAGCCGCAGATCGTCGCACCGCTTGGTATCGAGCCGCTCGCCGTTGGCGCGAAAACCGGTGATCCCTCCCCAGGGATGACAGCCAGAAAGCTTGGCCGCCGCGGGGGTGAGCGTGGTCACGCCACCCCCGGTGTCGAGCAGAAACAGGCCGCGCGCGCCGCCAACGTCCGCGTCAAGCCCGGTCGCGCCGCCAGGCAGCGCAATCGTCGTGACGACGAGGGGACGTGGCCCGTGATCAAGCGGGCGCGCCGCACATCCGAGAAGGCCGACGCTGGAAGCCACCAGGAGGAGCACACGCCGGAACCCCTGGCGTTGCCTGCCCGAGACCCGACGGCTCACCCCGCCAAGCGCCGGCAAAATCCAGACCGCGAAGGGTCGCCGATCCCGGACTTGATCAGGTCGCGGTTTCGCGCTCCGTCTCCGGCGCGCCCTCGTCGCCGTCGGTCCGGGCCGGGCGTTCCGCTTCGGCGAACTCGAAATCGAGCGCGCCGTCCTTCAGCGTGACCTTGACCGCGCCGCCGCCGACCAGCCGCCCGAACAGCAGCTCCTCGGCGAGCGGCTTCTTGATGTGCTCCTGGATCACCCGGGCCAGCGGCCGGGCGCCGTAGAGCCGGTCGTAGCCGCGCTCGGCGAGCCATTCCTTCGCCGCGGACGAGAGCTCGATCGTGACGTTGCGGTCGGCGAGCTGCGCCTCCAGCTGCATCACGAACTTCTCGACCACGCGGCCGACGATCTCCTGCGTGAGGCCGGCGAACGGCACCACGGCGTCGAGCCGGTTGCGGAACTCGGGCGTGAACAGGCGCTTGATCGCCTCCTCGTCCTCGCCCTGCCGCACGTCGCGGCCGAAGCCGATCGCTTCCCGCGCCATGTCGGACGCGCCCGCATTCGTCGTCATGATCAGGATCACGTTGCGGAAGTCGACCGTCTTGCCGTTGTGATCGGTCAGCTTACCGTGGTCCATGACCTGCAGCAGGATGTTGAACAGATCCTGGTGCGCCTTCTCGATCTCGTCGAGCAGCAGCACGCAGTGGGGATGCTGGTCGACGCCGTCGGTCAGCAGACCGCCCTGGTCGAACCCGACATACCCGGGAGGTGCACCGATCAGGCGGCTGATCGAGTGCCGCTCCATGTATTCGCTCATGTCGAAGCGGATCAGCTCGATGCCGAGGGTGGATGCGAGCTGGCGCGCGACCTCGGTCTTGCCGACGCCGGTCGGGCCGGAGAACAGGTAGTTGCCGATCGGCTTCTCGGCGTCGCGCAGGCCGGCGCGCGACAGCTTGATCGCGGCGGCGAGCGCGTCGATCGCCTTGTCCTGGCCGAACACCATGGACTTCAGGTCACGCTCCAGGTTGCGGAGCGTCTCCTTGTCGTCGGTGGACACGCTCTTCGGCGGGATGCGCGCGATCTTGGCGACGATCTCCTCGACGTCCCTCAGCGTCACCATCTTCTTCCGCTTGCCTTCCGGCTGCAGCATTCGCGACGCGCCGACCTCGTCGATGACGTCGATCGCCTTGTCGGGCAGCTTGCGGTCGTTGATGTATTTCGCCGAGAGCTCGACCGCGGCGCGGATCGCTTCCTCGGTGTAGCGGACCTTGTGGTGCTTCTCGTAGTTCGCCTTGAGGCCGCGCAGGATCTTCACCGCATCCTCGACGTTCGGCTCGTTCACGTCGATCTTCTGGAAGCGCCGGACCAGCGCCCGGTCCTTCTCGAAGTAGTTGCGGAATTCCTTGTAGGTCGTCGAGCCGATGCAGCGCAGCGATCCTTGCGCCAGCGCCGGCTTCAGGAGGTTCGACGCGTCCATCGCGCCGCCCGACGTGGCGCCCGCACCGATGACGGTATGGATCTCGTCGATGAACAGGATGCCGCCCTGGGTGTTCTCGAGCTCGGTCACGACGGCCTTCAGCCGCTCCTCGAAGTCGCCGCGATAGCGGGTGCCGGCGAGCAGCGCGCCCATGTCGAGGGCGAAGATCGTGCACTTCGAGAGCACCTCGGGCACGTCGCCCTCGACGATCCGCTTGGCGAGACCCTCGGCGATCGCCGTCTTGCCGACGCCGGGATCGCCCACGTAGAGGGGATTGTTCTTGGTGCGGCGGCACAGGATCTGGATCGTGCGCTCGATCTCGTGGTCGCGTCCGATCAGCGGATCGATCTTGCCGGCCTGGGCCTTCTTGTTGAGGTTGACGCAGTACGCGGAAAGCCCGTCCTGGTTCTTCTGCCGTCCGCGCCCCTCCTCGCGCTCGCCGTCGCCATCGCCGTTCTGCGCACCCTGGGCCGGCCGCGGCGCCGCCTTGCCCGGCGCCTTGGCGATGCCGTGGCTGATGAAGTTGACGGCGTCGAGCCGGGTCATGTCCTGCAGCTGCAGGAAATAGACGGCGTGGGTCTCGCGCTCGCTGAACATCGCCACCAGCACGTTGGCGCCGG
>CAXUBX010000055.1:0-11074 GCA_964249405.1 uncultured Acetobacteraceae bacterium
GATCGGCGGCGTGCTCGTAGCCGTGGATCGGGCTGAACACGAGCTCGATCGACCATTTGGTCGCGAACCCTTCGGCCTCCAGCGGGTTGGCGAGGCCGAGCCCGCAGACCACGAGGTCGGGACGCGCCGCCCGGCACCGGTCGAGCTGGCGCTCCACGTCCTGACCCTCGACGACCGGCACGTCGTCCGGCAGCCAGGCGAGCTCGTCGGCGGTGTGCGCCGCGTGGACGAAGGGCGCGCCGATCTCGAGCAGCGTCATGCCGAGCTCGCGCGCCAGAAAGCGGGCGATCGGGATCTCCAGCTGGCTGTCCGGAAAGAAGAAGATGCGCCGGCCCTCGAGATGCGGCCTCGTGCGCGCGAGGCCGATCGCCGCCCGGGCGCGCGCGGCCGCGGTGCGGCCGGCGACCACGGCGGGGCCGATCCCGAACGCCGCCGCGCACGCCTCCAGGAACCGGGTGGTTCCCTCGACGCCGATCGGAACCGGGGATGCGATCCGCGTCGCGCCGCGCGCCTCGAGGGCGCGCGCCGTCGCGTGCAGGAAGGGCTGGGCGAGCACGAAGCGGGTTTCGGGACCGACCGGCGGCAGGTCGGCGATCCGGGGCGACGGCAGGAAGCCGACGCGCGCGATGCCGATCGCGCCGAGCAGGTCGCGGAACTGCGCATGGACGGTGTCGGGCAGCGCGCCCACGACCACCAGCGCCGGCTCGCGGGCCGCGCCGGCGTCCGCCGCCATCTCGGGAACCAGCGCGGCGAGGCAGGCATCCTCGCCCTCGGTGAAGGTGGTCTCGATGCCGCTGCCCGAATAGTGCAGCACCCGGAGCGCGGGCGCGTGCACGCGGTTCAGCCGCAGCGCGGCGCGGCCGAGATCGAGCTTGATCACCTCGGACGGACACGAGCCCACGAGGAACAGCAGGCGGATGTCCGGACGCCGCGCCAGCAGCCGCGCGACCACCGCATCGATCTCGTCGTCGAGGTCGGCGCGGCCGGCGAGGTCGCGCTCGCCGATGATCGCGGTCGCGAAGCGGGGCTCGGCGAAGATCATGACGCCGGCGGCCGACTGCAGGAGATGGGCGCAGGTGCGCGAGCCGACGACGAGGAAGAAGGCGTCCTCGAAACGGCGGTGCAGCCACACGATGCCGGTGAGCCCGCAGAAGACCTCGCGCTGGCCGCGCGACGATGGGGTGACGCGCGCCCGGCTCACGCGAACGCCTCCCGCCGGGCGAGGCGGAGCTTCCACACGAACTGCGTCGCGTTCAGGCAGTAGGCGGCGTAGGCGACGAGCGCCAGGAGGAGGGTTCCGGTCTCGGTCAGCGCGCCCGTGAACAGCGCCGCGACGTAGGCGGCGTGCAGGGCCACCACCACGAAGCTGCCGATGTCCTCCCAGAAGAAGGCGGGCGCCAGGAGATAGCGGCCGAACACGCGCTTCTCCCAGATCGCGCCGGTGGCCATGATGGCGACCAGCGAAGCGGTCTTCACCAGGACCGACCGGTTGGCGGCCGCGGCGCCATGCCCGCTCACGAGCGCGTGAAGAACGAGGCCGAGGCTGACGAGGAAGATCGCGAACTGCACGGGGGCGAGCACGCCCTGCACGGTGGTCCATACGGTGCCGTCGCGTCGCGCGCGCTGTTCGGGCGTGTAGAGCGCGATCCTTGTCGCATGACCGATTTGCAACGTGCTAGGGCTGGCGGACATCGTTCCGTTCCTTTCCGCCCAGATCCGGAAGCGACGCTAGAAGCGGGATCAGGCGAGTGTCAAGGCGATTGGACGTCGATCCAAGTTGACACTTCGGGGCGCGGCGGGTTCGATGGACGAGCGGGGGAGAGATCCGATGCGGCGTTCCTTCACGATCACGGCGGAGAACGGCGTCCCGGCCCGGGCCGCAACGTCGCGGCGGGCGCCGGCGGCGGAGACCGGGCGAAACCGGGACGACCGGCCCGGACGCAGCCCCGAGGGTCTGTCGATCCTCGCCTGCGTCGAGCGTGCGCTGGTGGCGCGTCACCCGACTCCGGGCGCCGGAGCGATCCCGGACAGCGCGATCGACTGGCTCGCCGGAATGGCGGTGGCACGGGGCGACGTCTTCGCGGGCCCGCTCGCCGACGCGCGCGCGCGCTACGGTCTCGATGCCGAGGCGACGATGCTGCAGCTGCTCGCACCGGTGTCGCGGCGCCTCGGCGACAGCTGGCTGGCCGACGAGCTGGATTTCTGCGACGTCACCCTCGGCGTGATCCGTCTGCAGCACGCGCTGTTCCGGCTCCGCGACGAGGACCGCCGACGCGGACTGGGCGGGGGCTTGCGGCGGATCGCGCTCTGGACGGTGCCGGGCGACCAGCACCGGTTCGGCATGTCGATGCTGGCGGCGATCTTCGCGCGCCGCGGCTGGACCGTGCTCGACGAGCCGCTCACCCATGTCGACGAGATCGGCGACCGTCTCCGCCGCCGCGCCTGCCCGATCGCGGGCCTGTCGATCAGCAACGAGCGCCTGGTGCCGGCGCTGCTGTCGTGCGCGGACGCGGTGCGTCGGGCCGGGGCGTCGCTGATGGTGGGCGGCGCCCTGCTCGCGAGCAGTCCCGAGATCGGCGCCCTCGCCGGAGCGAACGCGGCCGTGCAGGACCCGCACGCCGCGGTGAACGAAGCCGAGCGCCTTCTCGTGCTCCGGACCGGAGCGGGCGGGATTCCCGCCGTCAAGCCAAGGATCGCCGCCGGATGGCTTGGGTGAACGCCCTTCGAGGGACGGAGGGCGCTCTCGACGGCCTCGACGGGGCCGGGATCGGGCGGCTGCTGCACGCGGGTTCGGACGTCGTGCTGCTGGTGGACGGGGCGGGCACGGTGCGCGACGCGACGTTCCGGAGCGAGCGGCTCCGCGCCGACCTCGGGGACACGGCCGACTGGCCGGGGCGCGCCTGGACCACGCTGGTCACCGCCGAGAGCCGCGGCAAGATCGAGCATCTGCTCGGCCTCTCGACCGCATCCGATCGTCCGCTGCTCCGCCACGTCAACTATCCGTCGGTGTCCGGACCCGACGTCGCGATCGGCCACACCGCGGTCCGGCTGTCGGACGGCCGGATGATCGCCGCCTTCGGCCAGGACCTGCGGGCGTATTCCGAGCTCCACCAGAAGCTGGTGGACGCGCAGGACGCGATCGAGCGCGACTACGCGAGCCTGCGCGGCGCGGAGGCGCGC
The DNA here is from genome assembly GCA_964249405.1 of uncultured Acetobacteraceae bacterium. GTDB lineage: Bacteria > Pseudomonadota > Alphaproteobacteria > Acetobacterales > Acetobacteraceae > CAXTPV01. The sequence continues at coordinate 3,181 of CAXUBX010000055.1, forward strand.
GCCCGGCTGCTGTTCGACGGCTCGGGCGAGGCGCTGGTCACGGTGGGCGCCGCGAACCTGCGCCTGGTCGAGCTCAACCCGGCGGCGACCCGGCTGTTCGGCATCGACGCGAGGAAGGGCCGGTCGCTGCTCGACCTGTTCACCGAGCCGAGCCACGCGAAGCTCCGGCGCCTGGTCGCGATGCTGGAGGCGAACGGCAGCGCCTCGCCGCTGGTCGCGACCGTCGCGCGGACCGGCGAGACGCTGCCGGTGTCGGGCTCGCTGCTGCAGACCGGCGACGGGCTGCTGCTGCTGGTCCGGGTGGGTCTCCTCGCCCCCCCCCGGCCGGCCGACCCGGGCTCGCCCGCGTCGCTGCTCCTCGAAGGCGTCGAGAACGCGCCCGACGGCTTCGTCTGCACCGACGGCAACGGCGCGATCCTCGCCGCCAACGCCGCCTTCCTGGACATGGTGGACGCCGCCTCGATCGAGGCGGTGCTGCTGCACGGGATCGACGAGTTCCTCGGCGGCAACGGCGTGGTGATCGACGTGCTGCTCGCCAATCTCCGCCAGCGCGGCAGCGTGCGGCTGTTCCCGACCACGATCGGCGGGGACCGCGCGGCCGGGCGCGCGGTCGAGGTGTCGGCCGCGGTCGCGAGCGGGTCCAACGGGCAGCGGATCGGCTTCACGATCCGCGACGTCGCGAGGCGGATCGCGACCCTGCCGGCGCAGGGCGCGCCGGAGCCGTCGGTGCCGCCGCCCGAGCGGCTCGCCGACCTGGTGGGCCGCGTGCCGCTCAAGGAGCTCGTCCGGGACGCGACCGACGTCATCGAGCGGCTCTGCGTCGAGCAGGCGCTGATCCTCGCGGACGACAACCGCGCCGCGGCCGCCGAGATGCTCGGCCTCAGCCGGCAGAGCTTCTACATGAAGCTCCGGCGGTTCGGCCTCGGCCAGCTCGCGGAGAACGACGAGTGAGCGGCGCGGAGCGGCTCGGACGCGCGATGCCGGCGCGGCTGCCCGACGCCGCCGCGATCGTCGCCCTGTTCAAGCCGATCACCTGGTTCGCGCCGATGTGGGCGTTCGGCTGCGGCCTCGTCTCGTCCGGCGCCCCGCTCGGGCGCCATCCGCCGACCGCGCTGCTCGGCGTGCTGCTCGCCGGCCCGCTGCTCTGCGGCACCAGCCAGGCGATCAACGACTGGTGCGACCGCGAGGTGGACGCGATCAACGAGCCGGGCCGGCCGGTGCCGTCCGGCCGGCTTCCGGGACGGAGCGCGCTCGGGCTCGCCGCGGGCGCGATGGTGGCGTCGCTCGCGCTCGCGCTCGCGCTCGGCGCGATCGTGGCGACGCTCGCGGCACTCGGGATGATCCTCGCGGTCGCCTACAGCGCCGAACCGCTCCGCCTCAAGCGCAACGGCTGGCTCGGCAACGCCGCGGTCGGACTGTCCTACGAGGGCCTGCCGTGGTGCGCGGGCGCGGCGCTGCTCACGGGGCGCGTCCCGCCCCCGGTCGTGATCGCGCTCGCCCTGCTCTACAGCCTCGGCGCGCACGGCATCATGACGCTGAACGACTTCAAGTCGATCGAGGGCGATCGACGCCTCGGGCTGCGGTCCCTGCCGGTGCGGCTCGGCGCCGATCGCGCCTGCCGTCTCGCCTGCGCGGTGATGGCGGCGCCGCAGGCCGCGGTTGCGGCGCTGCTGGTCCGCCTCGACCGTCCGTTCCACGCGGCGGCGATCGCGGCGCTGCTCGCCGTGCAGCTCGTGCTGATGCGACGCCTCCTGGCGGCGCCGCGCGAGCGGGCGGCCTGGTACAACGGCACCGGAACCACGCTGTTCGTGGCGGGGATGCTGATCGCCGCCTTCGCGGTGCAGCGGTGAGCGCGACCGCGGCGGCCCCCTACGACTGCGTGGTGGTCGGCGGCGGCCCGGCGGGTGCCACCGCGGCGCTCGATCTCGCGCGGGCCGGGTTCCGGGTGGCACTGCTCGATCCCGAAGGTCGGATCAAGCCGTGCGGGGGTGCGATCCCGCCCCGCCTGATCGACGATTTCGAGATCCCGGCGGCCCTGCTCGTCGCGCGCGCGACATCGGCCCGCGTCGTCGCCCCCTCGGGGCGGGTCGCGCTGATGCCGATCCGGGACGGCGGGTTCGTCGGCATGGTCGACCGCGCGACCTACGACGCGTGGCTTCGCCGGCGCGCGGTCGAGGCCGGCGCCGAGCGGTTCCGCGGCCACTACGCGCGGATCGAGCGCGACGGCGACGGCCTCGTCCTCGTGCACGCCAGCGACGCGGGCGACGGCGGCCGAGCCTTCGTGCTCCGGACGCGCCGGGTGATCGGCGCCGACGGCGCGCGCTCGGCGGTCGCGCGCGACGAGATCAAGGGCGCCGGGCGGATGCGCTACGTCTTCGCCTACCACGAGATCGTCGCCTCGCCGCCGGCGCGCGACGGATCCGCCTGCGAGGTCCATTACCGGGGCACGTTGTCGCCCGATTTCTACGCCTGGGTGTTCCCGCACGGCACGACCACGAGCGTCGGGCTCGGCAGCGCCCGCAAGGGGTTCCGGCAGCGCGCGGCGCTCGACGGCTTCCGCCGCGAGACCGGGCTCGCCGACGCGAGGACGATCCGCCGCGAGGGGGCGCCGATCCCGCTCAAGCCGCTCCGGCGCTGGGACAACGGGCGCGACGTCGTGCTGGCGGGCGACGCCGCCGGGGTGGTCGCGCCGGCCTCGGGCGAGGGCATCTACTACGCGATGCTCGGCGGCCGGCTCGCCGCGGCGGCGGTCGCCGAGACGCTCCGGACCGGGGACGCGCGCGCGCTCGGGCTTGCGCGCCGGCGCTTCATGCGGTCGCATGGCGGCGTGTTCCGCATGCTCGGCCTCATGCAGTCGATCTGGTACGCCAACGACGCCAGGCGCGAGCGCTTCGTCGCGATCTGCCGCGACCGCGACGTGCAGGACCTCACCTGGGCCGCCTACATGACCAAGGAGCTGGTGCGGGCCAGGCCGGTCGTTCACCTGCGGATCCTCGCCAAGAACATCGTGCATCTCGCCGGCCTCGCCGCCGCATGGTGAGACGGGATACCGCGGTGGTCGCCGCCTCGGTCGCGGCGGTGCTCGGCGGCGGCGGCCTGCTCACCACCATCGGCCCCTGGTACGAGCGTCTCGCGAAGCCCGCCTGGCAGCCGCCCGGCTGGCTGTTCGGGCCGGCCTGGACCACGATCGGGGTGCTCACCGGGCTCGCGGTGCGGGACAGCTGGCGGAACGCCCCGACCGAAGCGGCGAGGCGCCGCCTCCTGCTGGTCTGCGGCACCAACGGCGTCCTGAACGCGCTCTGGAGCGCGCTGTTCTTCGCGCGGCGGCGGCCCGACTGGGCGCTCGCCGAAGTGGTGCCGCTCTGGGGCTCGATAGTCGCGATGATCCTGCTGCTGCCGCGCCCGCGCGGCCGCCCGCTCCGCGCCTCCCGGTCGACCTGGCTGCTGCTCCCCTATCTCGCCTGGGTGTCGTTCGCGTCGGTCCTGAACGCGACGATCGTGCGGCTCAACCGGCCGTTCGGGCCGTTCGGCAGCGACACCACGCCCTGACGGAGCGGCGCGGAGCCCGCGGGCCGCGAGGGCCCGCGGCAGGCCGAAGCCGTGGAGACAGCCCGACATGACCCGCCGCTCGTCGCCCGCCACACGGAGGCGGCCGCGACCGCGAACGTTGCGCGCCCCGTTTGTTAGGGCTAACTAACGTCGCGACCTCATTCGTTGCGTAAACACAACGTCGTGCCGAGCTGCCGCCCGGGCGGGCCGGTGCGGCAGGAGACGCGCGGATGGCGTTCTGGCCCTTCATCGTCTGGCTCGCGGCGTTCTACGCGATCGTGTCGACGCCGCTGTTCGCCGGGGCCGACACGCCGCCGAGCCCGCGCCCGTCGCGGGTTTCCTCGCTCGACGGGCTCCGCGGCGTGCTCGCCCTCGCGGTGCTCGTGCATCACGCGGCCCTGTTCCGCGGCCTCGCGGTGACGGGCCACTGGGGCGTGCTCCCGTCGCGGCCGCTGTTCGGCATGGGAGCGGCCGCGGTCGCCTTCTTCTTCATGATCACCGGCACGCTGTTCTGGTCGATGCTGCTCCGCGAGGCGGGACGGCCGGACTGGACGGCACTCTATGTCGGCCGCCTGTTCCGGATCGCGCCGCTCTATCTCGTGGCGGTGGTCCTGCTGTTCGCCGCGACCGCCGTCGCCGACGGGTTCCGGCTGCCGTTGCCGGCGATGGTGATCGCGAGGCGCGCCGCCGACTGGCTGGCGCTCGGCGCCCACCGTCCGGTCGACCTCGACGGCACGGGGCGGACGATGCTCCTGCTCGGCGTCGCCTGGTCGCTCCACGACGAGTGGTGCTTCTACGCGGCGCTGCTGCCGCTCGCGTTGGCGGCCCGGCTCCGGCGGATGCATCTTCCCGTCGTGGCCCTCGCGCTGGCGGTCGCCCTCGCCGCGGCCGCGCGGGTCGGCGGGAGCCCCGGCCAGCCCGGGATCGCGGTCGCCTGCTCGCTCTTCCTGTTCGGGATGCTCGGCGCGTCGCTGGCCCGGCGCGTGCGGCTCGAGATCGTCCCGCGCCCGGTCGCGTCCTGCATCGTGATCGCGCTGGTCGCGGCGGCGTTGCGCCAGCCGCTGGTCTACGCGGCGCTGCCGGTCGGGTGTCTCGGCCTCGCCTTTTTGCTGATCCTGTCGGGAGCCGATCTGTTCGGCCTGCTCCGGACGCGGGCGGCGAGGCGCGCCGGCGATGCGAGCTACGGGATCTATCTGCTGCACCTGTTCGTGCTGAACGTCGTGCTCCATGTCCGGCCGCTTCGTCTCGCGTTCCTCGACGGCGCGCCGGGGTTCTGGGGCGTGACGCTCGGGTGCGGCGTCGCTTCGATGGCGGCCGCGACCCTCGCCCACCTCGCGGTCGAGCGGCCCGGCATCATGCTGGGTCGTCGGGTGCTCGGGGCGGTGCGTCGGGCCGTCGTCGTCGCCGGCCCGCTCCGTCAGTGACCGCCGCCGCCCCGCTTGCCGCCGACCACCGGCGAGAACAGGAAGCAGAGCGGGACGATCAGGAAGGACAGGATCGCGACCATCGAGAACACGTCGTTGTAGGCGAGCACCTGGGCCTGGGTGCGGAACTGCACCAGCGCGTTGTGCATCGCGCCGCTGCTGAGCGTCGCCTGCGACATGCCCGCGGCCCTCGCCTGCGTTTCGTAGCGCTGGAGATACTGCTCGAACGGCGGCCGGAACTGGGTCGCCCAGTGCGCCAGATAGGCTTCCCGGATCTGCGTCCGTTCGGTGACCTGGCTGTTCGAGATCGAGATGCCGAGGGCGCCGAACACGTTGCGGAACATCGTGAACAGCGCCGACGCGTCGCCGTTGAGGTGGCGCGGGATCGTCACGTAGGCGATCGTGCTGATCGGCACGAACATGAAGGCGAGTGCCGCGGTCTGCGCGCAGCGGATGTAGACCATGGTGCGGAAGTCGATCTGCGGATTGAGCGAGGCCGAATAGGTGAGCGCGCAGCCCATCAGGAAGTAGCCGAACGCGATCAGGTAGCGCGTCGGCACCACCGCGAGCAGCCGCCCGACGAACGGGATCAGCGCGATGATCACGAGCGCGCCCGGCGACAGGATCAGGCCGGCCAGGATCGCGTTGTAACCGAGCACCTGCTGGGAGAATTGCGGGATCACGACCGCGGCCGAGTAGAGCACGGCGCCGAGTGCGCCCACCATCACGCAGCCCACCGCGAAGTTCCGGTCGGCCAGGACCCGCAGGTTCACGATCGGCTTGCGGACCGTGAGCAGCCAGCCGACCGCGCCGGCGATGCCGAGGAACGCGAACAGCGACATCACGCGGATGAACGAGGACGAGAACCAGTCGTCGTCCTCGCCGCGGTCCGCCATCACCTGGAGGCAGCCGATCCCGATCGCGATCAGCGACAGGCCGACGACGTCGAGACCGGCCTTCTGCCGTTTCGCCCAGGGCGGGTCCTCGATCAGGTTGGCGACCGCGAACAGGGCGAAGACGCCGATCGGCACGTTCAGGAAGAACACCCAGCGCCACGAGTAGTCGAAGGTGATGTAGCCGCCGAGCGTCGGTCCGAGCACCGGGGCGACCACGGTCGCGATTGCGGTCAGCCCGAACGCGGCACTCCGCCGGTCGGGCGGGAAGGTGTCGAGGATGATCGATTGCTGGGTGGGTTGCAGTCCGCCGCCGAAGAAGCCCTGCAGCAGCCGGAACACGATCAGCTCGTCGAGATTGTCGGAGATCCCGCAGAGGAACGAGCAGACCGTGAACATGCCGATGCAGATCATGAAGTAGCGCTTGCGGCCGAGCACGCGGGCCAGCCAGCCGGAGATCGTCAGCACGACGCCGTTGGCGGCGAGGTACGACGTCAGCGTCCAGGTCGCGTCGTCGTACGAGGACGACAGGTCGCCCGCGATGTACGGCAGCGAGACGTTGACGATCGTGGTGTCGAGCACCTCCATGAAGGCGGCGAGCGTCACCACCACGGCGATCAGCCAGATGTTGGATTTCGGCTTCCAGTCCTGATCCCTGCTCCCGCTCATCGGCGGACGGCCTCCCCAGACGTCATCGGGACGATCTCAGTGCGCCAGTCCCCTGGTGAGCTGGACGGTGGGCTCGACGGACAATCCGATCGGCAGCGGCAGATCGGGATCGAGGCCGCTGTCGATCAGGATCTTGACCGGCACGCGCTGCACGATCTTGACGAAGTTGCCGGTGGCGTTCTCCGGCGGGAACGCGCTGAACTGCTGGCCCGACCCGAGCTGGATGCTGTCCACGTGGCCGTGCAGGTGGAGCGAGGGATAGGCGTCGACGCTGATGTCGGCGAGCTGTCCGGCGCGCATCCTGGTCAGCTGGGTCTCCTTGAAGTTCGCGGTGATCCAGACCTCGGGCTCGACGATCGAGAACAGCGCCTGGCCCGAGTTCACGTAGTTGCCCTGCTCGACCGAGCGCTCCGCGATCCAGCCGTCATGCGGGGCGCGGATCACGGTCCAGCCGAGGTTGAGCTTCGCGGTGGCGAGCTCGGCCTCGGCGATCTGCAGCGCGCCGCCCTGCTGCACGGTGCGGGCTTGGCTCACGCTGATGTTCGCCTTCACGGGGGTCGCGCTTTCCACCTGGGCCTGGCTCACCGCGACCTGGCCTTCCGCCTCCTGCATCGCCGCCGTCGCCTGGTCGATCGCCTGCTGCGAGGTCGCGGCACGCGCGACGGAACGCTGGCGCCGGAGGTCGGTCTCGGCCTGGAAGCGCTGGCCTTGCGCCTGGAGGAGCTGACCCTTCGCCTGGTCGAGCATCGCCGGGAAGGTCTTCCGCGAGACCTCGACCGAGTATTTCGCGCCTTCGAGCTGGCCTTCCGCCTGCGCCACCTGCGCCTGGTCCTGGTCCACCGCGGCCTGGTAGTTGCGCGGATCGATCCGCGCCAGGACCTGGCCTTCCCGCACGAACTGGTTGTCGTTCACGTCGAGCTCGACGACGTAGCCGCCCACATGGGGCGCGATCGTCACCACGCGGCCGGAGGTGAAGGCGTCGTCGGTGGTCTCGACGTTGCGCGTGGAATACCAGAGCCAGAAGCCGCCCGCGAGCAGCCCGATGATGACCACGACGAGGCCGGCGCGGACGAAGGGGCGCGCCTTGTTGCGCTTCTCCTCCTCCTCGTGCTCGGTCTTCTGCTTCTCGCGCGCCTCCTGGTCCTGGGCGGCGTCGCCGTTCCCGCCTTCCTTCCGGCCTTCGTCCCCGCTTGCCTCGTCGCTGCCGGCCTCGTGCTGCTGCTGCTCGTCCGCCATGCTGTCGAGAACTCCGGCACGATGAGGATCTGGGCACGCCGTCCGGCTGGACGGAAGAAGACTGACCGATCGGTTCGGTCATCCTTTGCCACGAACCCGCTCGCCCCGCCAGTGCCGGAGCGG
>CAXUBX010000055.1:11174-21925 GCA_964249405.1 uncultured Acetobacteraceae bacterium
CCCCGTCCTGCATCACCACCACGAGATCGGCGGAGCGCACGGTGGCCAGCCGGTGGGCGACGATGATGGTGGTCCGGCCCTGGCGGAGCCGCGCGATCGCGTCCTGCACGGCCGCCTCGTTCGCGGCGTCGAGCGCATTGGTCGCCTCGTCGAGCAGCAGCACGCGGGGATTGCGCGCCAGCGCCCGGGCGAGCGCGATGCGCTGGCGCTGGCCGCCCGACAGCCGCTGGCCGCCCGGGCCGACCCTGGTCTCGAACCCGTCGGGCAGCGCCTCGATGAAGTCGGCGGCGGCCGCGGCGGTGGCGGCATCCCGCACCAGCGCGTCCGACGCCCCGGGCCGGCCCATCCGGATGTTCGCCGCGACCGAGGTGTCGAACAGCATCGTGTCCTGGCCGACATAGGCGATCGCCTCCCGGAGCGAGCGGAGCGACACCTCGCGCAGATCCGCGCCGTCGAGCGTGATCCGGCCGGGGTCGGGATCGTGCAGGCGGGGGATCAGGGAGAGCGCGGTCGACTTGCCGCCGCCCGACGGGCCGACCAGGGCGACGGTCTGGCCGGGCTTGGCCTCGAAGCTCAGCCGAACGAGGCCGGGCCGCCCGTCGGGATAGCGGAAGCCGACATCCTCGAACCGGAGGTGGCCGGCGCCCGGCGGGAGCGCCTGCGCGCCGTCCCGTTCGCCGATCCCGGGCGGCTCGTCGATCACCGCGAAGACGCGGGTCAGCCCGGCCAGTCCCTCCTGCAGGGCCGCGTTGAGCGAGCCGAGGGCGCGGAGCGGCCGGGCCGCGATCAGCAGGGCGGCGACGAAACCGGAGAAGTCGCCGAGCGTCGCCCCGCCGCGCGCCGCCCGCCAGCCGGCGAACCCGAGCACCGCGGCGACCGCGAAGCCGCCGAGCACTTCCAGGATCGGCTCGACCCGGGCGCGGCCGCGCGTCATCCGGACCAGCGCCGAGAACAGCGACTGGAAGGCGGCGTCGGCCCGCCCCTTCTCCATCGCCTCCAGCCCGTAGGCGCGGACCACGCGGACCTGGGCGAAGCTCTCGTTCAGCAGCGTCGCCGTCTCGCCCATGCGCTCCTGCATGCCGCTCGAGGCGCGGCGCACGCGCCTGCCGACCCGCTGCACCGGCAGCGCGGCGAACGGATAGAGCAGGCCCGCGATCAGGCTGAGCTCCCAGTCCATCCAGAGCATCGAGGCGACGAGCCCGACCACGGTGACCGCGTCGGCGAGCGAGTTCACCGTCCGGATCAGGGCGTCGCGGATCACCGTCGCGTCGGTGGTGAAGCGGGCGGCGAGCTGCGCCGGCGCCTCGCGCTCGATCCGGGCGACGTCGGCGGCGAGAAGATGGCCGAACATCCGCTCCTGCAGCCCGCGGATCACCTGGAGCACCAGCACCTGGACGCTCGTGGTCTGGCCGTACTGCGCGGCGGCCTTGCCGGCGGTGATGACCACCACCAGCACCGGCACCTGGTAGAGGATCCGCCGGTCGTGGGACGCGAACATGTCGAGCGCGCGGCTGATCACCAGCGGGTAGAGCGCGGTGAGACCGGCCGCGGCGAGGGTCAGGAGCAGGATCGCCACCAGCCGGCCGCGATGGCGGGAGATGTCCTCGCGCCAGAGGCGGCGCAGCGGCGCGACCGTCGCGGGATCGAGCCCGGCGGCGGCGGGGGCGGCGATCCCGGCGATGGCGTCCATGCGCCCGTCTACCAGCGGGCGGCGGGATCGGCAAAGTGGCCCCCGCGCCCGGCGCCGCCGCCCGGCGCCCCACCTGGCGCGCTGCCGGACGCGCCGATCCGTGCTATGGACGCCGCACCAGGACGCGACGCGGCCTGCAGCCGGTCCGGACCCACACCCATGTCGAGAACCGTCGTCGGGCGCGCCAACATCGTGGTCTTCGCGGTCCTGATCGCGATGGTGCTGCTGGTCGGCGCCGTGACCTGGGACCGCTCCGATGCCGCGCGGTCCGCCCACCAGTGGTCGCAGCATTCCGACCAGGTCCTGGTCACGATCAAGGATCTGAACCTCGCCCTCCGCGATGCCGAGACCGGGCAGCGCGGCTTCCTGCTGACCGGCGAGGACGCCTATCTCGCCCCGTACCGGACCGCCCTCGGCCGGGTCGGCTTCCTCCAGGGCGAGCTGCAGCGGATGACCGCCGACAACCCGCTCCAGCAGGCGCGGCTCCGCACCCTCGCGCCCTTGCTGCAGCAGAGGCTGGAAGAGCTGGCGCAGACGGTGCAGATCCGCCGCGATTCCGGCCTGGAGGCGTCGCTCCGGGTGGTGCGCAGCGGGGTCGGCCTCGCCCTCACGACCCGGCTCGAGACGATCTTCGCGTCGATGACGGCCGAGGAGGAGACGCTTCTCGCCGAGCGCCTGGCCAGGGCCGATCAGCGCGGCGCCTGGGTGTTCTGGCTGGTGGCCGGCGGCACGCTGCTGGCGATCGCCGGCCTGGTCTGGGCGGCGGCAACGCTGAACCGGGCGTGGTCGCGCTCGTGGCAGGCCGAGCAGGACCACCGCGCGGTGGCGCTCCGGCTCCGCACGTCGCTCGACAGCCTCAGCCAGGGCCTCGCGGTGTTCGACGGACGGCGGCAGCTCACCAACTGGAACGAGTGCTTCCAGGTCCTGCTCTCGCTCCCGAAGGCGATGGTGCGCACCGGCATCCCTTACGCCGCGTTCCACGAGCACATGAACGAGGAGGAGCCCGGCTTCCTCGAGAACGAGGACCAGATCCGGCACGGCCGCGGCCGGCCGGGCGAGCCGGTGGTCTACGAGCGGAACCGGGCGGACGGACGGAGCCTGGAGCTGCGCCGCACCTCGATGCCGGATGGCGGCTTCGTGCTCACGATCAGCGATCTCACCCGGCGCGCGCAGGCCGAGGGCGTGCTGCGCGAGGCGCAGAAGATGCAGGCGATCGGCCAGCTCACCGGCGGGATCGCGCACGACTTCAACAACCTGCTCACCGTGATCCTCGGCAACCTGGAGTTCGTCCGGAACCGGCCGGGCGACGAGGAACGCATGCGGACCCGTCTGGAACGCGCGAGCTGGGCGGCGCAGCGCGGCGCGACGCTGACCCGCCAGCTCCTCGCCTTCGCGCGGAAGCAGCCCCTGGCACCGGCCGCCCTCGATCTCGCCACCGCGATGCCCGAGCTCGTGCCGCTGCTCCGGCGGACGCTCGGCGAGCACATCGAGGTCCGCTACGTCGAGACCGCCGGGCTGTGGCCGGCGATGGCCGACGCGGCGCAGCTCGAGAGCGCGGTGCTCAACCTCGCGCTGAACGCGCGCGACGCGATGCCGGGGGGCGGCCGGCTGACGATCGAGCTCGCCAACAAGGTGCTGGACGAGGAGTACGCGCGCCGGCACGCCGAAGTCGCGGCGGGCGACTACACCATGCTCGCGGTGTCGGACACCGGCCACGGGATGACGCCGGACGTGGCCGGGCGCGTGTTCGAGCCGTTCTTCACCACCAAGGCCGACGGCAAGGGGACCGGCCTCGGCCTCGCCATGGTGTTCGGCTTCGTCAAGCAGTCGGGCGGTCACGTGAAGATCTACTCGGAACCCGGCGAGGGCACCACGGTCCGCCTCTATCTGCCGCGGGCGGCGGGCGCCGCGGCACCGGGTCGTCAGCGGAGCGCGGTTCCCGTCGACCTGCAGCGTGGCTCGGCCACCGTGCTCGTGGTCGAGGACGAGCCGGCGGTCCGCGAGATCGCGGTGGCGATCCTGGGCGACCTCGGCTACCGCGTGCTGGAGGCGGCAGACGGCGAGGACGGCCTCCGCGTCTTCGGCGCGCATCCCGCCGCGATCGACCTGCTGCTCACCGACGTGGTGCTGCCGGGCAAGGTGCGGGGGCGCGACCTGGCCGAGCGCATCGTCGCGATCCGGCCGGAGGTGAAGGTCCTCTACATGTCCGGCTACACCGAGAACTCGATCGTCCACAACGGCCGGCTCGACGAAGGCGTGCAGCTGATCAGCAAGCCGTTCCAGCGCGAGCAGCTGGCGCGCAAGGTCGCCGAGACGCTCGGGACGCCGGCCCGTGTCCGGCCGGTCTCCGGCGAGCCGGGCCCCGGCGGCGCCAACGTCGTCGAGTTGCGGCAGACCCGGATCGACTGACCCGTCACCGATCCGCCGCGGCCGACCCGGTCGCGAGCAGGCGGGAGAGCGCCGCGAGGCAAGCCTCGCGGTCCGCGACGGCGCCGCCGGCCAGCCACCACGCCCTGACCTGTCCGAGCGCCGCCCCGACCACCGGGCCCGGCGCGAGCCCGAGCGCCACCGCGTCGCGGCCGGCCAGCGGAAACACCGGCGGCACGGTCGCGAGCAGCCGCGCCCTGAGCGCGCGCCACGCCCCCTCGGTCTCCCGGGCCGCCGCGCCCGGGACCGCCGTTCCGGAAACCTCCGCGAGGTAGGCGGCGTCGAGCAGCGCCTCCGGCGTGCGGTCGGCGAGCAGGCGGCGCAGGCCGTCCGGGTCGAGCGAGGGCTGCGGGGCCGGCCCCGCTGCGGCGGCGGCGAGCCGTGCCGCGTCGTGGCCGGACAGCCGGAGCCGCGCTGCGAGCCGCTCCGGCGCTTCGCGCGTCAGGGCCGCGAGGCGGAGCACCGCGTCCGGCGGCGCGTCGGTGCGGAGGAGACGCGCGAGGCGCCACGGCGTCGCGTCGGCGCCGAACAGGACCGCGAGCACGCCGGTCTCCTCCATCAACGCGACGGGGGGGCCGGGATCGCCCTCGGCGAGGAGGCGGCGGAGCTCGCTCCAGACCCGTTCGGCCGACAGCCCGAGGAGCGAGGCGCGGCCGGCGGTGATCGCGGCGACCGCCTCCAGGTCCGGCGCGGCCGGGTCGCCGAACCGGCCGTGGAAGCGGAAGAAGCGGAGGATGCGGAGATGGTCCTCCTCGATCCGGCGCGCCGCCCGTCCCACGAAGCGCACGCGCCGCGACGCGAGGTCCGCCGCCCCCGCGAACGGGTCGTGCAGCACGCCGCCTGCGTCGAGGAACATGGCGTTGATCGTGAAGTCGCGGCGCGACGCGTCCGCCCGCCAGTCGTCGGTGAAGGCGACCACGGCATGCCGCCCGTCGGTCTCGACGTCGCGCCGGAGCGTGGTGATCTCGAACGGCAGCCCGCCGACCACGGCGGTCACGGTGCCGTGCGCGATCCCCGTCGGCACCACCTTGATCCCGTGCCCGGCGAGACGGCGCGCCACCGCGTCCGGCCGCTCCGGGGTCGCGAGATCGAGATCCGCGATCGGACGGCCGGCGAGCATGTCGCGCACCGCGCCACCCACCAGCCGCGCCTCGGGCAGCAGCGGCCAGAGTGCGGCGATCGCGGCCTCGCGCGGCGGCGGCAGGCCGAGGCGCGCGATCGTCGGCGCGAGACGGTCGCTCACGCCGCGCGCCTCACGGCGCGACCGTGCGGAGCCGGTCGGCGAGCGTCTTCAGGATCGCGGCGGTCGCACCCCAGATGCGGTGCGTGTCGTGCGGCCAGACCCAGAAGGCCCGCACCCGTCCCGCGAACACCGCCTGCTCGCGGACGGGATAGGCCGGATCGAGCAGGGTCGCCACCGGAAGGGCCAGGATCGCCGCCACCTCGGCGGGCGAGGCGCGGAACACGGCGTCGCGGTCCACCAGCGCCACCACAGGCTCGATCGTGAACCCGGTCGAGGTGTCGTGCGGCGGCAGGGCGCCGACCACCCGGGCGGACCGGCGGTCGAGGCCGATCTCCTCCTCGGCTTCCCGGAGCGCCGCCTCGGCGGCGCCGCGGTCGCGCGGGTCGATCCGGCCGCCGGGAAAGCTGACCTGGCCCGGATGGTGACGAAGCCCCGCGGCCCGGTGCGTGAGCAGGATGAACGGGGCCGCCGGTCCGAGCACCACGGGCACCAGCACGGCGGCCCGGAGCGGCACCGCGAGGTCGGCGGGATGATGGGCCCCGTCCGACACCGGGTCGAGGCAGGCGGGAAGGTTCGCGACGAGCCAGGCGGGGTCGCCGGCTGCCGCGGACCGGGCGTCGCTCGGAACGGCGATCAGTCCTCTTCGGGCGGCGGCAGGGCACCCATCGGGAAGAACCGGCCGCAGCTCCAGACGCCGAGACAGTCGCGGCCGGCGGCGCAACCCGGCACCGAGAGCGCCACCAGCTCGTAGTAGACGGGTCGCGAGATCCGCGCCTCGATCGCCGGCGTCCCCGGCTGGCCACGGACATGGATGTACGGCCGCGGCGAGCAACCGCCGCAGCTCTCGACCACGCGGATCGGATGATCGTCGCCGGCGACCACGATCTGGTCGACGTTGGTGCGGAACGAGAGCACCTGGTTCCGCCCGCACCCGCTCCAGTCGAGCTCGACGGCGAGCCACGGGGTGTCCTCGACCTCGATGCGGCCGCGCTCGACCGGGGTCTCCAGCAGGTAGCTGCCGTCCACGTCGCGCCGGAGCACCGAGGAGAACAGGCAGACCAGCTCGCGCCGCTCGATCGGCGAGCCCCGGTAGAGCCAGGTGCCGTCGCGCCGGATCAGGAACGGGAGCGTCCCGCAATCCACGCGGGCAGCCCGCGGGAGTGCGGCCGGCGGTTCCGCGAACGCCATCCGTTTGCCGTCGCCCACCTCCGGTCCTCCGTCGGTTCTGCCGCCCGATCGCGATATAGGGAGCCGGATCCGTTTGATGAAAGCCCCGGACGTGCCAGATTGACGGCGGCGGGCGAACCACACGCGGCCCGTGACCAGCGCGGGACACCACCCATCACCGGATCCGACACCACTCCTCCTCCGGCCGGCGCCTCGGTGGCCGGTGAAGACGATCCGGTGGCGCGCGCCGACCGCTTCGCGTCGCGTCTGGCCGCCGCCCGCGCGGCGATCGGCCACGTGATCTACGGCCAGGAGGATGTCGTCGAGCAGGCGCTGATCGGCGTGCTCGCGGGCGGCCACACGCTGCTGATCGGCGCGCCCGGTCTCGGCAAGACGCTGCTCGTGGACACGATCGGCCGCGTGCTCGGCCTTGGCGCGCGCCGGGTGCAGTTCACCCCGGACCTGATGCCGGCTGACATCGTGGGGTCCGAGATCCTCGACGAGGATCCGGCCGAGCACGGGGGAACCGGCCAGCGGCGGTTCCGCTTCGTGCCCGGCCCGGTGTTCTGCCAGTTCCTGATGGCCGACGAGATCAACCGCGCGAGCCCGCGGACGCAGTCGGCGCTGCTCCAGGCGATGGCCGAAGGCAGCGTCACGATCGCCGGCGTCGACCGGGCGCTGCCGCGCCCGTTCCACGTGCTCGCGACCCAGAACCCGATCGAGCAGGAAGGCACCTACCCGCTTCCGGAGGCGCAGCTCGACCGCTTCCTGCTGCAGATCGATCTCTCGTATCCCGCGCGCGACGCCGAGCGGGCGATGCTGCTCGCGACCACCGGCGCCTCGCGGGGCGCGCCGCCGGAGGTGATGGCGGCGGCCGAACTGCTGGAGCTGCAGGCGCTGATCCGCCTGCTCCCCGTCGGCGAGAGCGTGGTCGACGCCATCCTCGGCCTGGTCCGGAGCGCGCGCCCGGAGGGATCGAGCGATCGCGAGATCGCCCGCCATGTCTCCTGGGGTCCGGGTCCGCGCGCCGCGCAGTCGCTGATGCTGGCCACCCGGGCGCGCGCGCTGCTCGACGGCCGGCTCTCGCCGAGCCTCGACGACGTCGCCGCCCTCGCCGCTCCGGTGCTCAGGCACCGGATGGCCATCACCTTCGCGGCCCGGGCCGAGGGGATCACGGTCGGATCGATCATCGGGAGGCTCGCGGAGCGGCTCGCGTGAGTGCGATCGCCGACCGGCGGACGCGAGGGGCCGAGGAGGCCGCGTCGCGCCTGCCGCCCCTGCTGGTCGAGGCCGATCGGGTCGCGACCGCGGTCGCCGGCGGCGTCCATGGACGGCGTCGGGCCGGCCAGGGCGACAGCTTCTGGGAATACCGCTCGCTCCGGCATGGCGAGGCGATGGCGCGGATCGACTGGCGCCGCTCGGCCCGCGACGGCCGGCTGTTCGTCCGCGAGACCGAATGGGAGGCGGCGCAGACCGTCTGCCTGTGGCGCGACCGCTCGCCGCGCATGGACTGGCGATCCGCCGCCGCCCACCCGACGAAGGCGGAACGCGCGGCGCTGCTGCTGCTGGCGCTCGCCGCCCTCCTGCTCCGCGGCGGCGAGCGGCCGCGGCTGCTCGGCCCGGCGGGGCTCGGCCCGGCCCATTCCGGGCCGTCCGCGCTCGCCATGTTCGGCCGCGCCCTCGACGAGGCGGCGGACGTGGCTCCGGCGTCGGGCGCGGTCCCCCCGCACGGGACGGCGGTGCTGTTCGGCGACCTGCTGGCGCCCGTCGCCGAGACCAAATCCGTGCTCGCGGAGCTCGCCGCCCGGCCCGCCGGCGGCGTGCTGGTGCAGGTGCTCGATCCGGCGGAGGCGGTGCTGCCGTTCCGTGGCCGGGTCCGGTTCCGCGGCCTCGCCGGCGAAGGCGAGATGCTCGCCGCGAAGGCGGAGACGCTCCGCGACCGCTACCAGGCCCGGCTCGCCGCCCACCAGGCGGAGCTCGGCCGGCTGTGCACCGAGGCCGGCTTCCACCTCGTGATCCACGACACCGCCGGGCCTCCCGAGCGCGCGCTGCTCGCGATCCACCGGGCGCTCGACGCGTGACGGGCGACGCGGGCCGCCCCTGACGTGACCTTCGCGAGCCCCCTCCTTCTCCTGGCGCTCGTGCTGCTCCCGCTGCTCTGGTGGCTGCTCCGGGCGACCCCGCCGGCACCGCGGACCCAGGACTTTCCGGCCGTCCGCCTGCTGCTCGGCATGGAGGCGCGCGAGGAGACGCCGGACCGGACCCCGCCCTGGCTGCTCGCGCTGCGGCTGCTCGCGGCGGCGGCTCTGGTGCTCGGCCTCGCCGGTCCGACGTTGACCCGGCCGGGGAACCGGACGAAGACCGGCGGCCCGCTCATCCTGGTGGTCGACAACGGGTGGGCGTCCGCCCCCGACTGGTCGCGGCGGCTGGCCGCCTGCGACCGGATCCTGGCCGCCGCCGGGGGCCGGCCGTCGGCCCTGCTCGCGACCGCGCGTGCCGAGGACAACGCCGCCCCGGCGCTCACCGCGGCCATGCCGGCCGGCCTGCTCCGCGAGCGTCTGGCGGCGCTCAGGCCGCTGCCCTGGCCGGTCGACCGGGCCGATGCGACGCGCGCCCTGCTGGCGGCGAGCGAGCGGGACGGGCCGCTCCGGGAGGCCGCCGTCGACTACGTCGCGGACGGGATCGCGACCGCGGACGACGGACCCTTCCTCGACGCGCTCCGCGGCTTCTCGAGCCTGCGGACGCTCCGGGACGAGACGAGGCAGGACGCGGCCGGGCGGGACGGGACCGCGGCGCGCCTGCTGCTGCCGCCGCGGATCGGCGCCGGCGGCACGATGGCGGCGACGATGGTCTGGCCGGCGGGGACCGCCGTCCCGTCGCGTCGCGGTTCCGAGCAGCTCCTGGCCCTCGACGAGCACGGCGACGCGCTCGCCCGGTCGTCGTTCGGCAGCCCGCACGCGGTTCCCGGCTCGGACGGCCGGACGGTCGGCGCCACCGCCGTCGTGCCGCTGCCGGTCGAGCTCCGGAACCAGCTCGCGCGCCTGGTGGTCGCGGGATCGCACTCGGCCGCGTCCACCGTGCTGCTCGACGAGAGCGACCGCCGCCGTCCGGTCGGCCTCGTGTCGGCCGATCCCGCGAGCGGGACGCCGCTGGTGGGCTCGCTCTACTATCTCGAGCGCGCGTTCCCGCCGGGAACCCCGATCCGCACCGGCACGATCGAAGCCCTCCTCGACCGTCCGCTCTCGGTCCTGGTGGTCGCCGACGGTGGTCTGGAGGACCCCGCGACGAGGGAGCATCTGCTCGACTGGGTGCGGCGGGGCGGAACGCTGATCCGCTTCGCCGGTCCCCGCCTGGCGGCCGAGACCGACGAGGCCGACAGCGGCGGCCCGGACGGCGACGCGATCGGCGGCGCCGACGGGACGGGCGTTGACGGGACCGGCGCCGACGGCGCGGGCGCGGGCGCGGCGGCATCGGACGACGCGCTGCTCCCGGTGGCGCTGCTTCCCGGGTCGCGGGCCCTCGGAGGCGCGATGTCGTGGGGCAAGCCGCAGCATCTCGCACCGTTCGCGCGGAACTCGCCCTTCGCCGGCCTCCCGGTGCCCGCCGAAGTCACGGTGTCGCGGCAGGTCCTGGCCCGGCCGTCGGTCACGCTCCCGCGTCACACCTGGGCGAGCCTCGCGGACGGCACCCCGATCGTGACCGACGCCCGGCTCGGCGAAGGCCGGACCGTGCTGTTCCACGTCACCGCGAACGCCGAGTGGTCGAACCTGCCGCTCTCGGTGCTGTTCGTCGAGATGCTCGACCGGCTGACCCGGCTCGCGGCCGGGGTTCCGTCGGCCGGCGACCGGACGCTGCTCGCCCCGCTCGCCGCTCTCGACGCGTTCGGCCAGGCCGGCGCGCCGACCGAGGTGTCGACCGGCATCCCGGCGGACGCCTTCGGGTCGGTGCCCGCCTCGCCCCTGCATCCGCCCGGGATCTACGGCGCGGGCGCCGAACACCGGGCGCTCAACCTCGCGGACGCCCTGCCGCTGCCGGCGTCCGAGCGCGACGCGACGCCGCCGGGGCCGCTCACCGAAGGGGGCACCGATCTCGCGCTCGGCGCCTGGCTCGTCGCCGCGTCGCTCGGCCTGCTCGCCGTCGATCTCGCGATCGCGCTCGCGCTCCGCGGCCTGCTCCCCCGCGTCGCGAGCCGGCGCGCGCTGCCGCTCGCCCTCGTCCTCGGCG
>CAXUBX010000056.1:0-21154 GCA_964249405.1 uncultured Acetobacteraceae bacterium
TCACGCTGCTGCTCGGCCGCGAGCGCGATCCGGCGATCAACTATCTCGGCAACTCGATCCGATCACTCTGGA
Source organism: uncultured Acetobacteraceae bacterium (assembly GCA_964249405.1). Taxonomy (GTDB): domain Bacteria; phylum Pseudomonadota; class Alphaproteobacteria; order Acetobacterales; family Acetobacteraceae; genus CAXTPV01. The sequence goes on from CAXUBX010000056.1 coordinate 73, forward strand.
CGCAGTATTTCCCGTCCTACGAGGCGATGCTCGCCTTCGCGTACAATGATCGGAAGGCGGCGCTGACACGTGCGAACACGCTCGATAGCAACCTCAATGCGGCGGCGACCGCAATCGGCGGCTCCAACTACGCCGCGCTCACCGCGCTGACGCTGCGGCAGGCCTTCGCCGCGACCGAGCTCACCAACACGATCAGCGACCCGTATCTCTTCCTCGAAGAAATCAGCAGCAGCGACAACGTCCAGACCGTCGACGTCCTGTTTCCGGCCTTCCCCGTGTTCCTCTACGCGAATCCGGAACTACTTCGCTATCTGATCGAGCCCGTGATCGACTACGCCTCGTCCGGCCAATGGCCCGAGCTTTACTCGCCGCACGATCTCGGTGCGACATACCCGAACGCGACCGGGCACAACGACGGCGGCGGCGAGAACATGCCGGTCGAGGAAACCGCCAACATGCTGATCATGGCGGACGCCTACATGCAGCACGTCTCATCCGCCGAGGCCGCGACGTACGCGAACGCACATTATGCGCTGTTCAAGCAGTGGGCGACCTACCTGAACACCATACCGGCGGGCGTCAGCTACACGAACGCGGTCGATCCGCAATACCAGAACCAGACCGACGATTTCGCGGGCTTCGTCGCGCACAGCGTCAACCTGGCGCTGAAGGGAATCGAGGGCCTCGACGCCTTCTCGCAAATCGCCACCATGGCAGGCGAGCCCAAGGACGCCCGCATGTTCCGCAACGCCGCCGAGCAGGGCATCAGCACTTGGGAGCAGCTTTCGCAGAATACGGCCGGCACGCATCTGCTGCACACCTACCGGGAAGCCGCGAACGCCTACAGCCCGAGCACCACCGGGGAAGCGGATACCGATTGGACCGATGACTACAACGCCTATGCGAACACTCTGCTCGGCCTGAACCTGATCCCGTCGTCGATCCTCGCGGAGCAGGCTGCGTTCTACAAGTCGCAGATCTCGCCGCTTGGTCTCGAGCTCCAGCCCGAGACGATCGCGTCGGGCAACACTCAGGTCAACATCGCGAAGGCCGACTGGAACGTATGGACGGCGGCGAGCTTCGGCGACCAGACATTGTCGACCGACATCATCAACGCGGTCTACAATTACGCGAACACCACGACGGCGGGTCGCCCGTTCCCGGATCTCTACGATCCGACCGGTCTCACCACATTCACTCAGTTCGAAGCACGCCCGGTGATGGGTGGTGCATTCGCCCCGCTGGCGCTGACGCTCCAGCAAGGCAAGTAAGGGAAGGCTGCTCCGTGCCGGTCGGTGCGGAGCAGCGGCCCACACGCCGGAAACCGGCGGGGAAGGTGCAACTCGACGCGATCCCCGCCGTCATTCCGACATCATGACGCAGGATCCCTTCGATCTCCGCCGCTTCGTGGTCGCGCAGGACCCGGTGATCGCGACCGTCCTCGACGAGCTCAGGCAGGGCCGGAAGCGGACCCACTGGATGTGGTTCGTGTTCCCGCAGATCGCCGGTCTCGGCTCCAGCCCGATGGCCAGGCGCTACGCGATCGCGTCGCTTGCGGAAGCCCGCGCCTATCTCGCTCACGGCGTGCTCGGCCCGCGGCTGCTCGAATGCACGTCGCTGGTCAACGCCGCCGCCAGTCGCTCGATCACCTCGGTTCTCGGCAGCCCGGACGACCTCAAGTTCCACTCGTCGATGACACTGTTCGCGCGCGCCGGTCCGGATGAGCCGCTGTTTCGCGAGGCGCTCATGCGGTTCCATGGCGGCCGGGAAGATCCCGGCACGCGCGAGCGCTTGGCCTGAGAGTTCGTGACGGCCCGATGCCCGAGGTCGGTGCAGCGAGACCGCCCAGACCGTCAGGCCTCCATCATCTTCGCCAGCACGGCACGCCGGAGAAGCGGCAGCGTATTGCCGACGCGAAGCCCGACATCGCGGAGGAACCGCGCCGGAAGCGCGTCTGTGCCATACAGGCGCACGATCGCGGTCGTCGCCTGGTAAGGAAGCCAGGTGGCGTTGCGATGCTTGCGCTCGAACCGGCCGAGCAGGGCGGGGCTGCCGATGTCCTGCTTGCCCGCGGCGGCGCGCCTGACCAGGGCCGCCAGCGTATCGGCCCCGAGCAGGCCGAGATTGAAGCCTTGCGCGGTCACCGGATGCATTCCGACCGCCGCGTCACCGATCAGCGCCAGCCGACCGGCGGCGAAACGGTCGGCGTAGGTCGTCACCACCTCCGTCGAATGGGCATCCCCGTCCTTGGTCATCGTCCCGAGCCGCGAACCGAAATAGGTCGTCACCTTCGACGCGAAGGCGCGGTCGTCGGACGCCAGCAAAGATCTTGCTTCGGCAGGAGGCAGCGCCAGAACCGCCGAGCACCGATCACCCCGGAGCGGAAGGATCGAGAGCTGCCGCCCGTAGTCGAACCAGGCCGTGCTGACGCCCCGATGTGGCCGCTCGTGGCGCATCCGGCACACGACCATGATCTGGTCGGTGCGGGAGATCCGGGCACCGATTCCTGCCTTGCCGCGCGTCGTCGACATGCGGCTGTCGGCCACCACCACCAGCCGGGCCTCGACGGTGCCGCCGTCGGCAAGACGCAGAACCGTGCGCTCGCGCTCGAAGGATATCCGCTCGACGGAAGCCCGGTCGAGAAGGGTGGGTGGCTCGGTCCGCCATGCGGCGGTCCGGAGCGCCCGCCTGATCTCGGCATTCGCGACGAACTGTCCGAGCGGCCGACGGTGCTCGCTCGCATCGAGGGCGGGGTCGAGCCGGAGCGCGTAGGGCGAGGGGCCGCTCTGCACCCGCGCCTCGCGGAGGGGCGACACGGCGTCGGCCGGGATCTCCGTCCAGGCGCCGAGAGCGCCGAGCAACGAGACCGAGTGGTGCGTGAGCGCGATCTCGCGTCCGTCGTCGCGAGGCTCGCGGATCGCGTCCTCACCGCGCTTCTCGATCAGGGCCACGGACAAACCGGCTCCCTTCAGGCCGATCGCGAGCGACAGGCCTGCCGGTCCCGCCCCGACGATCGCGACATCCACTCGCACCGGAGTTCCTCCCGCTCGCTCGTTCGTTGCTGTCGGCCGGAGATCGCCTGAAGCCGGCTCTGCTCAGATGGGGCCATACGGCGCGCCGACCACCCCCGCAACGAGGTGTCGCGGTCGTCGTCCAGCGGCTGATCAGCCCGCTCGCAGGCTGCTACTCCGCATTCGCGGTCACCTCCGCGAGACGGGGGCTACGAACCGGGTGGGGGCGGAAGCGATCGGCCACGACCGCGAGACCGCTTCCCAGCACCATCAGGATCGACATCGCGAGCGGCGACCGGTCGTTGGCCAGGCCGACCAGGACGGTGCCGCCGGCGCCGATGAAGAAGACCATCGTTCCATAGAGGGCCGAAGCGCTCCCGGCGCGCCCCGCATGCGGCAGGATCGATCCGACCGCGGCCCCGGGCAGAACGAGGCCGAGCGCGGTCATCACGGCGACCGTCGGGATCACCACACCCCACACATCGTGGCCGGCGATGACCGCGACCAGGAGGGCGACGGTCGCGAGGAACAGCAGCAAGGTCGAGACCGTCAGCAGCCGATCGGCTCCGAAGCGCGGCATCAGCCGCGCGTTCCCCTGGGCCCCGAGAACGTAGCCGCTCGCATTCAGCACGAAGATCAGGCCGAACCGGAGCGGGGTCATCCCGTCGCCCACCTCGAACACCGTAGGCGCGCCGCCAAGGAACGCGAACAGGCTGAACGTCGCGAAGGATCCTTCGAGCGCGTGGGTGAGAAACCTGCGTTCGCCGGCGATGGCGACGTATCCGACCAGGACGGCGGCCAGGCGCTGCCGCATCCGGAAACCGCGCGGCAGCGTGTCGGGCAGCTTCCACCAGATCGCGGCCGCACAGCCGAGACCGTAGGCCGACGCCACCCAGAAGATCGCCCGCCAACCGGAATAGGCGGAGATCAGGCTGCCGAGCGTCGGCGCGAGCACAGGCACGATCCCCATCACGAGGACGAGCCGCGACAGCAGTCTCGCCGCGCCGACATTGTCGCGGACGAGGTCGCGGATGATCGCCCGTGGGATCACGAGGCTGGCCGAGCCGCCGAACGCGGCCACCACCCGGAACAGGCAAAGCTCCGTCATGTCGGTCGCCACCGCGCAGCCGGCGGAGGCCACGCCATACACGATCGTGCCGAGCAGCAGGGGCCGCCTCCGGCCGAGATGGTCGGCGAGCGGCCCGAACGTGACCTGGCCGAACGCGAGGCCGAGGAACCAGGCAGCGAGCGTGAGCTGGCTCGAACCCAGGCCGCCGCCGAGCGCCTCCCGCATGGCGGGGAATGCCGGAAGGTACATGTCGGTCGAGATCGGCCCGACCGAGGTGAGGATCGCCAGGAAGGCCGCGATCTGTCCGGGCTTGCGAAGCAACATTCCGATCCGTCCTGCGCTTGCGTCCTTCAGGCCGGACCGAGCCTTGAGATCGTTCCGGCCCTTCGTCAACGGAGGAAGCGATGACCCGACACCTGCCGCCGTTGGCCGTGCTGCTCGGTCTCGGAGGCCTCGTTCCTTTCCTCGCCTGCGGCTACGCGACCGTCGCGCGGACGATGCCCTGGGATCTCGGTGCCGCGCTGCCACCCGATCGCGCGCTGTTCGCGCTGGTCGCGTACGCGAGCGTGATCCTCTCGTTCCTCGGCGCGGTCCACTGGGGCTTCGCGCTTGCCGAGCAGCCGCTGCCCGGGTCGCGACGGGTTCTGCTTCCCCGCCTCGGAGGCGGGGTCCTGCCCGCGCTGCTCGGGTGGGCGGCGCTCCTCGTCGCCGTGCCGGGGTCACGCGAACTGGTGGCTCTCGCCATCCTCGCCGCCGGGTTCGTCCTCGTTCTCGCCGCCGAACAGCGCGGCGTCCGCGCCGGTCTGGTGCCCCGCTTCTACCTCGGGCTGCGGTTCGTCCTCACGTTCGTCGTCCTGGCCGTGCTGCTCGGCGTGCTGGTCATGCGGGCAACGGCGCTTCGGTTCGGCGCCTGATCAGACCCGCATCGGCATCAGCACGTAGAGCGCGCTGTCGTCCTCCACGTCCTGCACCACGGTGGGTGCGGAGCCGTCGGAGAAGCGGAACTCCACGCGTTCGCGGATCTGGTCGGTGATGTCGCTCAGGTAGCGCGCCTGGAACCCGATCTCGAGTGGCGCGGCGTCGTAGGAGGCGCGCCCCTCGTCGAGCTCCTCGACCGCCACGCCCTGATCGGGGCTGGTCGCCGTCAGCACCAGGAGGTTGTCGGTGAGGGAGAGCTTGACCGGACGCGACCGTTCCTGGCTGATCGCGGCCACCCGGGCCACCGCGTCCGAGAAGTCCTTCCGTCCGACCTGCAGAACCTTGTCGTTTTCCTTCGGGATCACCCGCTCGTACTCCGGGAAGGTCCCGTCGATCAGCTTGCTGGTCAGCCGGACCGCGCCGATCGAGAAGCGGATGCGGGTCTCGGAAAGCGACACGCCGACCGGGACCGAGCCTTCGTCGAGCAGCTTCCGAAGCTCCGCGATGGTCTTCCGCGGCACGATGACGCCGGGCATGGCGGCGGCGCCCTCGGGAAGCGCGGTCTCCACCCGGGCGAGCCGGTGCCCGTCGGTCGCGACGGCGCGAAGCCGCTCGCCGGCCACGTGGATGTAGATCCCGTTGAGGTAGTAGCGCGTTTCCTCGGTGGAGATCGCGAAGCGCGTACGGTCGATCAGGTCGCGGAGCGTGTCGGCCCCCATCGTCCATTCGTGCGGCAACACCCCCGCCGTCATGTTCGGGAAATCCTCCACGGCGAGGACGTTGAGGCTCGTCGTGTAGCGCCCGGCCCGAAGCTTCAGGGCGGCGTCGCCGCCCGGGTGGTCGAGTTCCACCACCGCTCCGTCCGGAAGGCGTCGGACGATCTCGTAAAGCGTGGCTGCCGGCGCGGTCGTCCTCCCGTCACGGTCCGTGCTCGCCTCGATCTGCTCTTCGACCGCGATTTCCATATCGGTGGCCGTGAGGCGCAGCGTCCCCTCGCGCACCTCGATGAGCACGTTCGCGAGGATCGGGATGGTGTTCCGTTTCTCCGCCACGCTCTGGACGTGGGCCAGCGCGCGGATCAGGGTGGCGCGATCGGCCTTCAGCTTCATGGCTCTGGACCCTGGACAGGTTGGCGCCGCGGCGCGAACGGGAACAGGAACGATATCAGCCGCCCTCCCGCTCCGCCAGGGTCACGCCGAGGAAGACCGGCGACTTCAGCCTTCCAGCATCCGCCGCAGAAGTTCCACGTCCTCCGCGAAGGAGACGTCCCTCTGCATGAGCTCGGTGATGCGGCTGACCGCGTGCATCACCGTCGTATGGTCACGGTTGCCGAACTTCCGGCCGATCTCCGGAAGGCTCCGCGACGTCAGCTGCTTGGCAAGATACATCGCGACCTGGCGCGGTCGAGCGACCGCACGGGCGCGCCGGGCCGACGACATGTCGGACAGCCGGATGTTCCAGTGCTCGGCGACCTTGCGCTGGATCTCCTCGATGGTGACGCGTCTCTCGTGCGCCTTGAGGATGTCGTGCAGGACGTCCTGCGTGGTGTCGAGATCGACGGGGCGCCCGAAGAGGTTCGCATGCGCGATCAGACGGTTCAGGCCGCCCTCGAGCTCGCGCACGTTGGACGTGATCTTGTGGGCCAGGAAATCGATGACGCGGGGTGGCACCGCGATACCGGAGCGGTCCGCCTTCGCCTGCAGGATCGAGAGCCTGAGCTCGAAGGTCGTCGCGTGGATGTCGGCGACCATTCCGCATCCGAGGCGTGTGCGCAGCCGGTCGTCCAGGCCCGAGAGGTCGGAGGGCGACTTGTCGGCGGAAACCACGATCTGTTTGCCGCCCTCGACCAGCGCGTTGAACGTGTGGAAGAACTCCTCCTGCGTGTTGTCCTTGCCGATCAGGAACTGCAGGTCGTCGACCATGAGCACATCGACCGAGCGGAGCTGCTCCTTGAACTCGATCGTGGACTGGCTCCGGATCGCCGAGATGAAGCGATACATGAATTTTTCGGCGGACATGTAGGCGACGGACGAGTTCCCCCGTCGGCCGATCTCGATCCCGATCGCGTGCATGAGATGCGTCTTGCCCAATCCGACGCCACCGTAGAGGAACAGCGGGTTGAAGCCCGGGCTCGTCGGCATGTCCGCCACGCGGCGTGCGCAGGCATGGGCAAACTCGTTCGGCTTGCCGACGACGAACGTATCGAAGGTAAAGCGAGCATCGATCGCGGTCTCGCCGCTCCGGTCGCCGGTGGCGGCATCGAACCCGCGCGACGCGAGGTCGAGACGAAAATGCGAAGGGGGCGGGCAGGACATCCCGGCGCCCGGGACGCTTTCCACGGAACCGCCGGATGCGACCGAGGGTACGTCGGCGACGGGTTTCGCGACCCGGATGTCGAGACGCCTGATCTCCGGGCGCTCGAGGCGCCACATCGCGGTCAGCCGGTCTCCGTAATGGTTGTGAACCCAGTCCCGAAGAAAGCGGGTCGGCAGGAACAACGTGATCTCGTCACCGTCCTGCCCTCCGAGGGTCATCTGCCGGAGCCACGCTCCATACTCGACCTCGCCGACTTCGTTGTGGAGGCGTGTCCTGATGCGCGCGAATTCCTCGTCAGGAAAGGATGTTGCGCCGGCGTCTTCACCCGCGACAACAGACCGCACCCGCGCGTCGCGACTGATGCTCGACACCGCGCCTCCCGACCATTTCTGAAATCGCGCCGATCCCGACGTCGATCATGAGATCAACAACTCGCTAGTTCTGGACTAGGTTATTTCGTTCCGGGCTCGCCGAGACGGTGTCTCAGTGATAGGCGGAAGCCCGCAGCGAGGCAATCGGAATCTGACCGATCTGCAAGGCGCTCGGAGACGTCGACCGGTCACGAAAAAGCCGCGTCGCACGGTGCGCGACGCGGCTTTCAGGACACGTGGCGACTGCTGCGGCCGCTTTCGCGGAGCAGCCGACGATCAGACGGAGCCGATGGCCTTGATGCGGGCGGAGAGCCGCGAGATCTTTCGCGCGGCCGTGTTGGCGTGCACGATGCCCTTGCCAGCGGCGCGCTGCAGTTCAGGCTGAGCAGCCCGGAACGCCAACTCGGCGGCGGACTTGTCGCCGCCCGCGATGGCCGTCTCGACCTTCTTGATGAAGGTTCGCATGCGTGACCGGCGCGCCACGTTGCGTGCGGTACGCCGTTCGGTCTGACGGATGCGCTTGCGCGCTGAAGCGGTGTTCGCCATGGAAATCCGTGATCGTGCAGAGCGGTGCCGAGCACCGCCGGAGGGGCGGGAGAACTAGGCGCCGCTCCCTTCGCTGTCAAGCCGCCTGTGCGATGCCGCTCAGCGCTGTGTCCTCGCACAGGCGAAGGTGCTGCGACCCGCCTGGACGAAGCGGAGGATGCCAGGACACCCGGGCCGCCCCGGGCAGCGCTCGCAGAGCTCGCCCTCCCGCCCGTAGACTTTCCACGCATGCTGGAAGTAGCCGAGCTCCCCGTCCGCCTGCACGTAATCGCGAAGGCTCGAACCGCCCGCTGCCACCGCGTCGGTCAAGGTGGTCCGGATCGAGGCGACGAGCCGCGCCGTGCGGGTGACGCCGACACTCGACGCGAGCCGCCGCGGCGAGAGCGAGGCGCGGAACAGCGCCTCGCACACGTAGATGTTGCCGAGCCCCGCCACCACCGCCTGATCGAGCAGCGCCGCCTTGAGCGAGGTTCGCCGGCCGCCGAGCGCGGCCCCGAGCACCGGCCCGGTGAACCCGTCCTCCAGCGGCTCCGGTCCGAGCCCGGCGAGGAGCCGGTGCGCATCCTCGTCGGCGGTCGGCACGAGATCGAGCGCGCCGAAGCGCCGGGCGTCCGTCATCGTCACCTGCCACCCGTCATCGGTGAGCAGCTTCACGTGCTCGTGTGGCGGTATGGGCGCGTCGTCCGGCAGCGCCGGTGCTGCGACCATCCGCCCCGACATGCCGAGATGCACCAGCGCCGACATCCCGCCGTCGAGCCGCATGAGGATGTATTTCCCCCGGCGCCGAAAGCCGAGCACGCGCCGCCCTTCGAGGGCCTGGCGCATGCCGGGCGGGATCGGCCAGCGGAGGTCGGGTCGGCGGATTTCCGCGCGCGCGATGCGGCGTCCCTCGAGGCGCGCGCGGAGCCCCCGCATCACGGTTTCGACCTCGGGGAGTTCCGGCATCAGGGGATGGAAGGGTATAGGTGCTGCCGATGAGCGACAAGCAGGCCGAACCAACCCGATCTCCGGCCGGACCGACCACGGATTTCGGCTACGCGGCGGTGCCGGAAGGCGAGAAGCGAGGGCTGGTCCGCGGCGTGTTCGACAGCGTCGCCCGACGCTACGACCTGATGAACGATCTGATGTCGCTCGGCGTCCACCGGCTCTGGAAGCGCGAGTTCCTGGCCGCCCTCGACCCTTCGCCACGAATGACCCTGCTCGATCTGGCGTCCGGCACCGGCGACATCGGCTTCGGATGGGTCGCGCGCGGCGGCGGCGGCGCGATCCTGAGCGATGTCAACGCATCGATGCTGTCGGTCGCCGTCCGGCGCGCCGAGGGCCGTGCCGACGCCGCGAGGCTGTCGTTCCTGCAGGTCGACGCCGAAGCGATCCCGCTCGCCGACCGCTCCGTCGAACGCGTGTCGATCGCGTTCGGGCTCCGGAACTGCACTCGCAAGGATCGCGTGCTGGCCGAGGCGCGGCGGGTCCTGAAGCCGGGTGGGCGCTTTCTCTGCCTCGAGTTCTCGCGCGTGACGGTGGCGGCGCTCGCACCCGTGTACGATGCCTGGTCGTTCTCGGCACTCCCGCTGCTCGGCCGCGTCGTCGCGAACGACGAGAACTCCTACCGCTATCTCGCGGAGAGCATCCGCACCTTCCCCGACCAGGAAGCGCTTGCCGGAATGATGCGGGTCGCCGGCTTCTCGCGCGTCACGGTCCGGAACCTGTCGGGCGGCATCGCCGCCATCCATGCCGGGTGGCGTCTGTGAGCCTGCTGCGGGGCAAGCGGATCCTGCTCATCGTCTCGGGCGGGATCGCCGCCTACAAGGCGCTCGAACTCGTCCGTCTGCTGAAGAAGGACGGCGCCGCCGTGCGCGCGGTGCTGACCGACGCGGGAGCGGCGTTCGTCACCCCGCTGAGCCTTCAGGCGCTGACCGGCGAGACCGTGCATACCTCCCTCCTCAGCCTCACCGCCGAGAGCGAGATGGGTCACATCGAGCTGTCCCGAAGCGCCGACCTCGTCGTGGTGGCACCCGCGTCCGCGGATCTCCTGGCCAGGATGGCGGCGGGCCTCGCGTCAGATCTCGCGACCACGCTGCTCCTGGCGACCGACAAGGACGTCGTCGTCGCGCCGGCGATGAACCATCGCATGTGGTCGCATCCGGCGACCCGCGCGAACATCGACGCGCTCCGCACGCGCGGGATCCGCGTGGTCGGCCCGGACGAAGGCGCCATGGCCTGCAACGAGTGGGGTGTCGGCCGTCTCGCCGAGCCGGAGGCGATCCTCGCCGCGGTCGGGGCGGCCCTCGCGCCGGGTCCGCTCGCCGGGCTCCGTGCCCTCGTCACCGCCGGTCCGACGGTCGAGAGGATCGATCCGGTCCGCGTGATGGCGAACCGCAGCAGCGGGCGGCAGGGCTACGCCATCGCGGCGGCCTTCGCCGAAGCGGGAGCCAGCGTCACGCTCGTCAGCGGTCCGACGGCGCTCGCGGTCCCGGAGCGCGTCCGGCGGATCGATGTCGAGAGCGCGTCCGACATGCTCGACGCCTGCCGGGCCGCGCTTCCCGTCGACGTCGCGGTCCTGGTCGCGGCGGTCGCGGACTGGCGCATCGGCAACGCGTCGGCGCGGAAGCTCAAGAAGACCGAGCGGGAGGGACCGCCCGTGCTGCACCTGGTGCCGAACGAGGACATCCTCCGGACCCTTTCCGAACCCAGCCCGCGGAGGCCGAAGCTTGTGGTCGGTTTCGCCGCCGAGACGCACGACCTCCTCGGCGAGGCCGAAGCCAAGCGCCGGCGCAAGGGGTGCGACTGGATGGTGGCGAACGACGTGACCGAGGCGTCCGGCAACATGGGCGGGACGGAGAACGAAGTGCATCTCCTCACCAGGGACGGTGTCGAGACGTGGCCCCGGCTCGCGAAGGCCGAGATCGGCCGTCGCCTCGCGCTCCGGATCGCCGCCCATCTCGCCGCCGATCCCGGGCCGGGGCTTGCCCCGGAATGACGGCTCCGCTCCGCCCGATCAGGGTCGTCCGCCTGCCGCACGGCGTGGGTCTGCCACTTCCGGCATACGCGACCCGTGGCGCGGCCGGCATGGACCTGCTCGCGGCAGTCGACGGACCGATCCGACTGGCGCCCGGCGGCCGTGCCCTGATCCCGACCGGGCTCCGGGTCGCGCTCCCGCCCGGTCACGAGCTCCAGATCCGCCCGCGCTCCGGCCTTGCGCTCCGGAACGGGATCGTGCTGCCTAACGCGCCCGGCACGATCGACGAGGACTATCGTGGCGAACTCCAGGTGATCGTGATGAACGCGGGAGAGGAGCCGTTCACCGTCGAGCGGGGGATGCGGATCGCCCAGGCCGTGCTGTCTCCGATACTCCACGCCGTCTGGGAGGAAGCAGACGCGCTCGACGAGACGATCCGGGCCGGCGGCGGCTTCGGGAGCACCGGCTTCGACCACGCCGGCGGCGGCTGAGGCGGCGTCCGGACGGTGACAGGGCCGATTTGATCCGCTAAAGGCCCGACGCCCGATCCTCGTGGTCGCGCGCCACCAGCCCGCTTGGAGGCCCGATGTCGGACACGATCCGCGCTCCGGAGCGGCTGCCGCTCGTCGCCTCGGTGCGACGCGTGGCCGGCAGCCCGCGCCTGATCGATGTCGCGGTCATCGTCTCGCTGGCGGCGGTCGCCTTCGCGTTCGCCGGCGCGGCGCGGCACACCTTCGCCGCGATGAGCACGGTGCAGGGCACGCCGATCCATCTCGACCCGTCCTACCTGCCAGGCTACGCGCTCCGGACCACGCTCCGCATGTTCGCGGCCCTCGCGTGCTCGCTGGTCTTCACCTTCACCTACGCGGTCTGGGCGGCCAAGAGCCGGCGAGCCGGTCTCGTTCTGGTGCCGATCCTCGACGTCCTGCAATCCGTGCCGATCCTCTCCTTCCTGACGTTCACGACAACGTTCTTCCTGTCGCTGTTCCCGGGCCGCGTGCTCGGCGCCGAGTTCGCCTGCATCTTCGTGATCTTCACGAGCCAAGCGTGGAACATGGCGTTCTCGATGTACCAGTCGCTGCGCACGATCCCCGCCGAACTCGACGAGGCGGCGCGCCAGTTCAGGCTGTCCGGGTGGCAACGCTTCTGGCGGCTCGACGTGCCGTTCGCGATGCCGGGCCTGGTGTGGAACATGCTGATGTCGATGTCGGGCGGCTGGTTCATGATCGTCGCCAGTGAAGCGGTGACCGTCGGCAACACGACGTGGGCGCTGCCGGGCGTCGGCTCCTACGTGGCGCAGGCTCTGGCACACCACGATGTCGCGGCGATCCTGTGGGCGATCGCGACGATGGCGATCGTGATCCTGCTCTACGATCAATTCCTGTTCCGGCCGCTCGTCGCCTGGTCGCTCAAGTTCCGCTACGAGCTGACCCAGGGCGCGGTTCCGCCGGATCCGTGGGTCCTCGCGCTGCTGAGGCGCACGCTGTGGCTCCGGCAGCTCGCGGAGACCTCCAGCACGTTGCTGTCGCGTCTCGGCGGTCTGCCGATCGGTTCGCGAGGAGGGATGCAGAGCACCACCGGCAGGCCGTCCCGCGCAGTGGACGCGATCGGGATCGTCCTGATCGCGCTTCTCGCCACGGTCGCGCTCTGCTGGCTCGCGGTCGCGGTGTCCCGCGTGCTCACGATCGCGCAGGTGGCTCACGTCGTGCTGCTCGGCTGCTACACGCTCGCGCGCGTCACCGTCATGATGGTGGTCGCGTCGGCGATCTGGGTGCCGATCGGAGTGCTGATCGGGCTCAACCCGCACTGGGCGCGACGCGTGCAGCCGCTCGCGCAGTTCCTCGCAGCGTTTCCGGCCAATCTGCTCTACCCGATCTTCGCCATCGTGATCGTCCAGCACGGGCTGAACGCCAGTATCTGGCTGACCCCGCTGATGGTGCTGGGCACGCAGTGGTACATCCTGTTCAACGTCATCGCCGGTGCTGCGGCCATGCCGGCCGATCTGCTGGAAGTGTCGAGGAACTTCCGTGTCGGCGGCCTGCTGTGGTGGCGCCGGGTGACACTGCCCGCGATCCTGCCGTACTTCGTGACGGGCGCGATAACCGCATCCGGCGGTTCGTGGAACGCCGCGATCGTCGCCGAGGTCGTGAGCTGGGGTCATACGACGCTGCACGCGGCGGGGCTCGGCGCCTACATCGCCGACGCGACGGCGCGCGGGGACACGCTCCGCGTCGTGCTCGGCACGGTCGTGATGAGCGCGTTCGTGCTCGCCTTCAATCGGTGTTTCTGGCGTCCACTTTACGAATACTCGCGCCGACGCATGACGCTTGCCTGAGGAGGGTTCCGACTTGGACGCGACCACTCGGGACGCCGGACCCGGAACGCCTCTGGTTCGCGTGACTGGCTGCCGTCAGGCCTACACCAAGGAAAGCAGCGCCGATCTCGTCGTCCTCGACGACGTCGACCTTCGGCTCGATGTCGGCGAGATCGTCGGCCTGCTCGGCCGTTCAGGCTCCGGCAAGTCGACATTGCTCCGCATCGTGTCCGGTCTCCTCCGACCGACCGCGGGAGAGGTGCGATGGCGCGGACGTGCCCTGACCGGCCCGGCCGACGGCGTCGCGATGGTGTTCCAGAGCTTCGCGCTGTTCCCGTGGCTGACCGTCCGGGAGAACGTCGAGCTCGGGCTGGAGGCGAAGGGCGTGCGACGCGCCGAGCGGGAGAAGCTCGCCGAGGCGGCGATCGATCTGATCGGCCTCGGCGGCTACGAGAACGCGTTCCCGAAGGAGCTTTCGGGCGGCATGCGCCAGCGCGTCGGTCTGGCCCGCGCGCTCGTCGTTCATCCTGACCTTCTCCTCATGGACGAACCGTTCAGCGCGCTCGACGTGCTGACCGCGGAGAACCTCCGGACCGATCTCATCGATCTCTGGACCGAGGGCAAGCTGCCGGTCCGCTCGATCCTGATCGTGACGCACAACATCGAGGAAGCGGTGCTGATGTGCGATCGCATCCTCGTCTTCTCGTCCAATCCGGGGCGGGTGGCGAGCGAGCTCAAGGTGCCGTTCGCGCACCCGCGCAATCGCCACGATGCGATGTTCCGCGCCTTCGTCGACGATATCTACGCGTTGATGACCCGTCGCGCGACATCGGTTCCGGCACCCGGCTCGCGCGTCGCGTCGACGATGCCGACACTCGGCAGCGCGCTCAATCCCGTTCCGGCCAACCTCATGGCCGGCCTCATGGAAACCCTGGCCGCCGATCCATACGGCGGACGCGCGGACCTTCCCCGCATTTCGGAGTCGTTGCAGCTGGAACTCGACGAACTGCTTCCGCTCTGCGAGATGATGCAGCTTCTCCGGTTCGCCGAGCTCGAGGAAGGCGACGTGCGTCTGACCGAAGGCGGGCTACGCTTCGTCAACGCGGACACCGAGGAGCGGAAGCGGCATTTCGCCGAGGCGCTGCGCGAGCACGTCCCGCTGGTTCGGGCAATCCGCCAGGTTCTCGACGAGCGCTGGAATCACCGGGCGAGGGCCGAGCGGTTCCGCGACGAGCTGGAGGACCACATGTCGCCGGAGTACGCCCGCGACACGCTGTCGGCCGCGATCGGCTGGGGACGCTTCGCGGAATTGTTCGACTACGACGAGGAAGCAGACCAGTTCCTTCTGGAGGATACCGATTGAACGTCCTGAAGCTCTCCTCCATCGCCGCGCTCGGGTTTCTGCTCGCCGGCTGCGCCGTCCACGATTCGAGAGTTGCGGGCCGGGCGAGAATTCAGCTGATCGGGATGAGCGAGGTCGATTTCGAGACCTGCGTCGGTTCGCCTGACCAGCATTCGAACTTCGGGAGCACCGACATCCTGACCTACGAGTTCACTTCGTCGTCGAGCACGAGCTGGTCGCTGCCGATCGTGCAGGGACCGGCATTCTCGAACGGCGGAAACTGCCGGATGACGGTCCGCTTCGATCATCAGATCGCCCACCGGATCCTGTATTCAGGAGAGAAGAACGACACCGCCGCACCCGACGCCTATTGCGCTCCGATCGTGCGCACCTGCCTGCAGACGCTCGATGGGCTCGAGCGGGAGCACGGCGGCGTGGTCGGCTACGGAGCGCCGGGCGCGGTGCCGGCCGAAATCAGGCCGCGGTCTTCCTGAGACGGTCCGCGAACGCCTTGCGGAACTTCACGACCTTTGGCTCCACGACCACCCGACAATACCCGGCTCCCGGATTGCGTGCGAAATAGTGGTCGTGCTCCGGCTCGGCAGGATAGAAGATCGCCCCGGTCACGATCTCGGTCACGATCGGACCGCGCCAGATCCCGTTGGACGCCACCTCGTCCCGCACCGCCTCGGCGCGGCGACGTTCCTCGTCATCCTCGACCACGATCACCGATCGGTATTGCGTGCCGACGTCGTTGCCCTGCGCATTGCGCGTGGTCGGATCATGGATCGTGAAGAAGACGCGAAGGAGATCCTCGTAGGACAGCACGCCCGGATCGTACGTCACGCGCACCACCTCGGCATGGCCGGTCTCGCCCGTGCAGACACGCCGGTAGCTCGGGTTCGCGACGTGGCCACCCGCGTAGCCGGACTTCACGGCGTGCACCCCCTGGAGCTCCTCGTAGACGGCCTCAAGGCACCAGAAGCACCCGCCTCCGAGCACCGCCACCGCCGTTTCCTCGACTGCCATGTCCATCGTCCTTCCATGTCGATATCCTGTCGCTCAGATGGGACGGGTCGCCCAGGCCTCAAACCCCGGCGAGCGGAAGCCGTTGTTCCGGACGAAAGGAGTCCCCACCGATGTCGAAGCCGATCAATCCTCTCGACGATGCCGATCCGGACCTCAGGCGGATGATCGAGGAAGAGGCGTATCACCTCTGGAAGGCGGATGGTGAACCGCACGGACGTTCCGAAGAGTATTGGGAGCGCGCTCGCGAACTGGTCGGGATCCGCATCGCCGGCCCGACCGGGCTCGAGGAGAATCCTGCCGCAGCCCTGGACGCCGATCCGCTCCATCAGGAAACCATCGAGGAAGCGTCGATCCAGGAGAACCTCGGCGAATTCCCGGACCGGTTCGCCGACCAGGGCGAGAAGTCTTCCTCCCCGAAGACGAAGGCGAAGCGGAAGTCCGGGGCAAAGAAATCGGCCTAAGGTCGGTGCGTCATTTCGGGACCACCAGGGGCCCGGACTGGTTCGGTCCGGTGTTTGGGTGAAGCACCCGGGAGCGGGTCGGCACATGGGGGTTCAGGACGGGCATACCGGGGTCGACCGCACCAGGCGGGTGAATCACCGTCTTGTGTCGGGTGGTATCGGTGTTCCGGCCGGCGGGAGCGGACGGCGGCGTCGTTCCCGGGTTCGGATCGGCGATCGCCGCGGTTCCGACCGTGCCAATGGCCAGCAGCGCGGCGAACGCGAGCGTCACTCTCATGGGTCGACCTCGAGAAGATGGATGCCGAACAGGCGACGCTCATCGGTCCAGTATCGCATGGCGCGCCACCCCGCTCTCGACACGAGGCCTGCAAAGCCGTCGCGCGTGTATTTGTAGCTGCTCTCCGTATGGATCGTCTCGCCGGCCTCGAACCTGATCGTCCGGCCGCCCACCTGGAAGGATTGGGCGTCGCGGCTCACGAGGTGCATTTCGATGCGGCTCTCGCGCGCGTTCCAGGTCGCGCGATGGACGAAGCGTTCGGGATCGAGATCGCCGGTCGCGACGCGGTTCACGTGGGCAAGCATGTTGCGGTTGAACAGCGCCGTCACGCCGGAGCCGTCGTCGTAGGCCGCAACGAGGGTTTCTTCATCCTTCCGGAGATCGGTGCCGATCACGAGGCGGGGACGACGCGCCGGATCGGCAGAAAGCGTGGTCCGCATCGAGGCCAGGAAAGCGACCGCGGTCTCGGGATCCATGTTGCCGATCGTCGAGCCGGGAAAGAACCCGAACGGTGCGGCGGCGCCGAGATCCGGCAGTCGGAGGGGTCGCATGAAGTCGGCGCAGACGGGTCGGACCGTCAGCGCCGGATGAGCGGCGGCGAGGCGTGTCACGATGCCCGCGAGCGCTTCCGGCGCGATGTCGACCGGCACGTAGCAGGCGAACCGCCCGGTCCCGATCAGGAACGATGCCTTCATCTCGTGGCTCGCGCCGTACTCCACGATGGCCGCACCTTCCGGTGCCGCCGCGGCGATCGCCGCGGCATGATGCTCGAGCAGCAGACACTCGGTCCGGGTCGGATAGTATTCGGGAAGCTCGGTGATCAGCCCGAACAGCCGGCAGCCTTCCTCGTCGTAGAACAGCTTCGGGGGGAGTGTCTTCCGCTCGGCCAGCAACCCGCTCAGGATCTCGCCGACGAGAGACGGTGAGGGCTGCGCGTGGGGATGCGGGTCGAAGCCCGCCATGTCGTCGGGCACGGTTGCGGCTCAGCGATCGTGCGCGAGGCGAAGACCGGTCACCTGCCAGCGCTTCTCCGGCGGGAAGAAATTCCGGTAGCTCGCCCGTGAATGACCGGGTGAGGTCGCGAAGGACGATCCGCGGAGAACCATCTGGTTGATCATGAACTTGCCGTTGTATTCGCCGATCGCGCCTGCGGCCGCCTGGAAGCGCGGATACGGGAGATAGGCGGAGTTTGTCCACTGCCAGACATGACCGTGGCAGTCCGGAAGCGATGTCGACGCCGCCTCGAGCTCGAATTCCGTCGGCAGCCTCGCACCGGCCCAGCGCGCGTAGGCGTCCGCCTCGTACCAGCTGACATGGCGAACCGGGCACTCGGGATCGATCGCTGTCAAGCCGCCGAGGCCGAACTGGAAAGTCTCGTTGCCGAGGGCGTGCCAGTAGAGCGGCGCCGACCAGTTCTCGGCCTGGCAGCGCGCCCAGCCTTCGCTCATCCAGAGATCCGGGCGCCGGTAGCCGCCATCGGCGATGAAATCGAGCCAGTCGGCGTTCCGGACGAGGCACGTCTCGAGAGCGTGCGGCTGGAGCAGGGCCTCGTGGCGAGGCCCCTCGTTGTCGAACGCGAACCCACGCCCGTCATCGCCGATCGCGACGACCCCGCCGTCGTGTTCGAGACGCGGCGGGCCCGCCGGCGCGAGCCGAGGTTCCGTCCAACCCGGCAGGACCGCCACCGTGCGCGTGCGACCGGCCGAGAAGGCGAGCGGGTTCTGGGCGAGCCCGTGCGTCACGTCCGTGAGCAGAAGCTCCTGGTGCTGCTCCTCGTGCGCGAGGCCGAGACGGAGCAGGGCCGCGAGCCCGGGATCGGGCCGGTCGAGGAGGCCGAGCATCTCGCGGTCGACCGCCTGCCGATACGCTCCGACCTCCGCTGCGCCGGGTCGCGTGATCAGCCCGCGCATCGGACGCGCGTGCCGGGCGCCGAGGGACACGTAGTACGAGTTGAACAGGAAGTTGAAATCCTCGTCGAACGAGCGGAATTCCGGCTTCCGGGCCCTCAGGATGAATTGTTCGAAGAACCAGGTCGTGTGGGCCCGATGCCACTTGACGGGACTGGCATCCTCCATCGACTGGATGGTCTGGTCTTCGGGCGACAGCCCGGCGGAGAGGGCTTCCGTCCGGTCCCGAACGGCGCGGTAGGCGTCGGCGAGGCTGGCCGGCGGCAAGGTGACGACCTGATCCATGACGGGACCCCTTTTTCGTCTCGTTCGAACGATAGGGATCGGCGTTGGTTCGTGAAGGGCGGTCCGGGCGTCGTGCCGAGGGGTGGGGCTCTCAGAAGCGGTCGAGGAACCGTGACGGTAGACGCCACAGCTCGTCGCCCGACAGGTGGAGATCGATCCGGTATGGTTCGCCCTCCCGACCGTCGGCGCTCGCGACGACCCGATCCAGCCAGGAGAGGAGCGGCGGGGCAGCGGCCTCGAAGCGCTCCGGGCGGACCCTCGGGAGACCCGCCATCGCGTGAAGCATGGACGCCCAGTCCCGGTCGGCCATTCGCTGGTGCCGGCCGGCCCCGTCGTTCTCCCACGGCTGCGCCCGTGTCCGGGCAAGGCGGACGAGGCCGCGGCCGATATCGGCGTAGCGAAGATGGAACAGGAACAGATCCCCGAATGCCGGCCTGGTCCCGACACAATGGAAGCCGGGTGCCCAAGAGATCGGTTCGCGGATCGCGACCGGCTTGCACATCGCGCTCGCGAAGCGGACCCAGCGCCGCTGCCTCGTGATCGGCAAGGCCGGCGTGAGCGGGCGCTCCAGGCTCGGCACATGCACGAGGTCGAGCCCGACAGCGGTGATCACCGGGCGGGGATCGCTCGCGAGCAGGTCGCGAAGCCCGGCGTGTCGTCCCGGGTCCGCCACCAGGATCTCGTCGATGTCGGTGTGGACGACGACGTCGTACCATTCGAGCAGCGAGGCGCAGAACAGCGACACGGCGCGCGCCCGTTTCCCGTCGTCCTGGGGGGAACGCGGGATCCGCACCAGGTTCACGCCGCCGAGACCGTCGAGCGACCGGTCGTCGGTTCCGTGATCGATGATATAGCAGTGCGGAGCGCCGAGCTCGGACGCATAATGGCGTGCCCAGACGGGCCCCCAGTCGGGCTCGTTGTAGCTCATCGTGACGGCGGCGACGCGCAGCACCGCGCTCCCCTCGGTTGGTTCGCCCCGCAGACTAGGACCGAAGTTTTGACACTGAAAGCGAAATAGAAACGTTGTCGCATCGATTTTCCTCGTCTAAGGATCGGCCTGGGCGCCAACCGCGGGCGGAGCGGAGACTGCATCGATGATCATGTGCTCGATCGATGAATGCACGGTGGCGGGCGTCCGTGGCTGGGCGATCGACGAGGCCGAGACCGGGCGTCCCGTGGTGCTACGGGTCCTGATCGACGGTGAGGACAGGGCCGAGCTCGTCTGTGCGGCGCTCCGCGAGGACGTGGCGGCCGCCGGATTCAAGTCCGGCCATGTCGGGTTCCTCTGGACCGTCCCGGAGGAGCTGATCGACGGCAGGCCGCATCGGCTCGAGCTCCGTTGCGACGCCGGCCGGATGACCACGCTCTATCGCGGGGGGTTCGTGGAGAGCGTGGAGTTCACGCTGGAGCACGAGCTTCGCGTGCATTCCTGGATCGACGGCCTGTCGCACGGCGTGCTGCGCGGCTGGCTGGTGTCCGCCCGGGGCGACCGCAAGCTCGCCGGCGGCCGGGACATCCTCGTGATGTGCGGCGATGAGCGGGTCGGCCAGGTGCGGGCCGACCGCTACCGCGGCGACGTCGGCCGGGCGCTCGCCTGCGATCCGAACTGCGGCTTCCAGTTCCTGCCGCCGCCCTCGCACCGGACCGCGCACCCGAGGAGCTTCCGGTTCCTGCTTCTCCCCGAACGGGTCGAGCTGGAGAACAGCCCCTACACGACGAGCTTCGTCGCCGACCAGCTGGAAGCGACCGCGCTCGCGGTGATCGACCAGATCGACCGCATGCACGCCGACCTCACCCGGCTTCGCCGCCAGGTCCGCGATCTGCTGCCCGAGCCCGGTCACACCCTTGCCGACTACGACGGCTGGGCGCGTCGGTATTTTCCGGTCCTTCGCGATCGGGTCGAGCGCGCGCGGACGGACGGGCGCAAGCAGCCGCTCGTCAGCATCGTCATGCCGGTCTGGCGCCCGCGTCTCGATCATTTCCGCGCGGCATTGGCCTCCGTGCTCGCCCAGACCTACGCCAACTGGGAACTGCTGATCGTCGACGACGCCGGGGGCGACAAGGCGGTCGCGGCCACGATCCGGGAAGCCGCCCGTGCCGACCGGCGGATCCGCTCGCTGCCGAGGAAGACCAACGGCGGCATCTCGCTGGCCACCAACGATGCGATCGCCGCCGCGCGCGGCGAGTGGGTCGCCTTCTTCGACCACGACGATCTCCTGGTCGAAGTCGCGATCGAGCACATGGTGGCCGAGGCGGAGGCGACCGGCGCCGTGCTGCTCT